>JAFSWC010000022.1 GCA_017444665.1 Oscillospiraceae bacterium | reverse complement strand
GACGCCCGACGCGGGCTATATCTACCGCGGCCCCGCGATCCGCACGGCCTATCTGCCGCAGATCGTGCGCTTCGCCGATGAAAGCCGCACGATGCTCGACACGATGCTGTGGGAATGCCGCATCCAGCCGCAGGAGGCGCGCGACCGTCTGGCCGCCTTCGGCTTTCGCGGCGAGGACGTGTTCAAAACCGTCGCGACGCTCTCCGGCGGCGAAAAGAGCCGGCTTCGGCTTTGCATGCTGATGGGCGGCGAGATCAATTTGCTGATCCTGGACGAGCCGACCAACCACCTCGACATCGCCAGCCGCGAATGGATCGAGGACGCGCTGGCCGATTACGAGCAGACGCTGCTGTTCGTCTCGCATGACCGCTTTTTCATCGAACGCTTTGCCACGCGCATCTGGACGCTGGAGGACGGACGCTTCACCGATTTTCGCGGCGGCTGGAAGGAATACGGGCAGTGGCGCGAGCGCCAGGCTGTTTTCAGCAGAAACGCCGAAAAGGCCGAGAAAAAGGAAAAGCGCGACACGCGCCAGCCCCGTCCGGCGAACGCCGAGAGGCAAATCGCCAAAACCGAACGGGAGATCGCCGCGCTGGAGGAAAAGCTTGCCGCCCTCACGCGCGAGGAGGCGGAAAACGCCAGCGACTATCAGAAGCTGATGGAGCTTTCGGCGCAGAAGGAAGAGCTTGACGAAAAGCTGATGGCGCTGTATGAAAAATGGGAGGAACTCAATGGCTGAAGGGAAGAACACGAAAAAACGGCTGATCGCCTGGCTGCTGCTGGCCGCCGCGCTGATCCTCTCCGCCGTCGCGTTTGGGATGGCGCGGTACGCTATGGGCTTTTGGCCCTATCTGGTCGGGGGAGCGGCGCTTGTGCTGCTCATTGTCGCCGCGGTGTTTCTGCGGCCGAACTGGGCGGCGCTGAGCGCCGCGCTCGCCTCGCTTGCCCTTCTTATGCGCTTCGCCGCGCGGGGCTATGCCTGGTGGGGCTATGCGCTGCTGTTTGTCGCGGCGCTGGTTGTGCTGCATCACTTTCTGCCCGCCGTGCTGTGGAAGATCGTTGTGATCCTCACCTGCGTGGGGCTTGCCTATTTCTGCTTTGTCGAAAGCTTTATCATCCGCAGCGCACGCACCGACGCCGACGACAGACGCGATTATCTGATCGTGCTGGGCGCGGCGGTCTACGGCGACCAGCCCTCGCTGACGCTTGTGCGCCGGATGGAGGGCGCGATGGACTATCTCGACCGCTACCCCGACAGCATCGCGATCGTATCCGGCGGTATGGGGCCGGGTGAGACCGTGACCGAGGGGCAGGCCATGTATGACTATATGACCGCCCACGGCGTCGATCCCACGCGCATCCTTATTGAGGACAAGGCCACCTCCACCGAGGAAAACCTGCTCAACTCCTTTGCGATCATCCGCCAGTGCTCAGGCGAGCCGCAGGGCAAGGTCGCGATCGTCTCAAGCGCCTATCATCTCTACCGCGCCAAGCTCTTTGCGCAGAAGCTGGGCGTGCCGGACGCCGCGGGCGTCGCCGCGCCGTGGGGCTATTTCTTCGTGATGCTCAACTACTTCATCCGCGAGGCCTTCGGCGTGACGCACTTCTGGGTCTTCGGGAACTGACTTGGCCAAAAAAACCGGCTGTGTGAAGCTTTCACACAGCCGGTTTTTTCTGCCGAGACGGAACTGTCAATCCGTCCAGCCCTGCATCGCGTCGAGCACGGCGAAAAGCGCATGCTCCCGCTCGTCGATCATTTCGGTCTCGTCGCCGAACTCCATCAGCCGCGATGAGCCCTCGTTCCGCTCCCAGAGCGGAAGACCGTCGCCGTTGGGGTCGCCGGTTTTGGTGAAGTTTGCAAAATAGCGGAGGATCTGCCCGCTCAGCTCGCGGTCGCGCGCGTCGAACAGCTTGGAATTCGTCGGGACGTTGCCGTAGCAGTAGATCATCTCGCCGCTGTGCCAGGGGCCGAGACGGCCGTTTTCTTTGGAAAAATAATACTCCCAGGCCGGGATACCGTTTTCCACAGCCAGCCGGTTGAGACAGTAGTGCGAATAATCAAAGAAGATCGCGCCGTAGATCTCCGCCCAGTACGCTTTGGCCTCGGCGTCCGTCGCGGCGGGATAGAGCGCCAGCACCTCGTCGGCGTGTTCGCCGAAATAGCGGCGGATGCGCTGCTCATAGTCCTTCATGCTCGCCTGGGAGAAGAGGATAAAGGGGCCGCTCTCCCGGCTGTTGTAGCCGTGCAGGATCGCCTGCTCGTTGTGGACGCCCCTGCGGTAGGATTCATAGGGCGTCTCGGTAAGGGCATAGCCGTCCACTGTCATGTGGTGCTGCGTTTCCGCCTCGCCCACCAGCTTTTCGGCAGGGATGGAACGCAGCTCGCCGATCGACGACGCGCCATAGCGCGCCTTGAGTTCTTTGCCGCTTGCCAGCGCCTCGTCGAGCAGGCGGAAGGAGTGCGGCGGCTTGATCGAGGCGACGGTGGAGCTCTCCAGGATCACGCGCCGGAACAGTCCGCGGCTGAGCGGCGAGGTGCACAGCGCGCTGACCGAAGCCGCGCCGGCCGACTCGCCCGCAAGCGTGACGTTATCGGGGTCGCCGCCGAACGCGGCGATATTGTCCCGCACCCACTCGAGCGCCTTGATCTGATCGAGCAGACCGTAGTTGCCCGTCGTGCCGTTCGGAGATTCGTCGGCCAGCTCGCTGTCGGCAAGATACCCGAACACGCCCAGACGATAGGCGAAATTGACATAGACCGCGCCCTCGCGCGCCAGATTTTCGCCCCGATAATCGGCGTACCAGGGCTGTCCCGTCTGCAGCGAGCCGCCGTGGACGTAGACGTACACAGGCAGTCCCCCGTCCGCGCCGGCGGGCCTGAAGACGTTGAGATACAGCGCGTCCTCGCTGACCGGGGCGCGGCTGTTGTCCGTGAGAGAGATCTTATAGTCGTGGTAGCCGATGATCTGAGCCAGAGAGTCGTAGATCGGCAAATTGGTTGGCTGCATGCTCATCGGTGCAAAGTGATCGCAGACGCGCACGCCGTCCCAGACTTCCGCATCCTGCGGCTCGCGCCAGCGCAGCTCACCCACGGGCGGGGCGGCATAGGGGATGCCGGTAAAGACCTCGACCGCGCCGTCGCCGGTCAGCACGCCCTGCACCTGTCCGGATCTGAGCGTGACGATCTCAGTCGCGCCGGCGCTTTCCCCTTCCACCGCCGGGACGGCCCTGACGGGCGGCCAGGTGGCGAAGAGGATGAGCGCAAAGAGCGCGATCCACCCCAGCCAGCAGAGAAAGCGCAGCCCGCCGTTCGCGGCCCGGCAGCGCAGAAAGACGAACAGCGCCGAGACCGCGATCAGCAGCACGAAGCCCAAAAGCGTATTCTGATTCAGTTCCAGCACCGCAAGCATCAGCAGAAACAGAATGAACGCGCCGATATAAAATCCCATACTTCTCCTCTTCAAGGTCGTTCCCTCGTCTCCATTACGCAGATTGTTTCCATCGGAAACTTCTACAAGTATAGCGGAAAATCCCGATCGCTGTCAATGCTTCCGTCATTCCAGCATCAGGCGGATGATCTCTTTGTCCGTTTCCAGCATGCCGTTGCGCGCAAGGCGGCCGACGATGGCGATCGTGTTTTCCACGCCTTTTTTCACGATACCGTCGCCGCCGTAAAACTCGTTTCCGTCGCGCACCATCGCAAGCCCCAGCAGTCCCGCGTCCACCGCCGCGGCGATCTTGGCCGCGCAGCTGGCCTTGGCCCCGTCGCAGACGATGCCGGAGGTGACGGCCACGGTGTTGACGATCACATGGGCGATCGTCTCAAAGCGGCCGCCCTGCAGATACGCGATGCCGGAGGCCGCGCCCGCTCCGGCGCTGACCGCGCCGCAGTAAGCAGAAAGCCGCCCGATGCCGGTTTTGAGATGGATCGTGATCAGGTTGGACAGCGTCAGCGCGCGCAGTAGCTCTTCCTCGCTTGCGCCCCGCTCGCGCGCAAATACGATCACGGGCACAGACGTCGTGATGCCCTGATTGCCGCTGCCGGAGTTGATGACGACCGGCATTTCGCAGCCGTTCATGCGCGCGTCGCTGCCCGCGGCCGCCCAGGCACGCAGCATATAACTGAGATCGTTCTCATGCCCGTGCAGCAGCGTCTTGCCGATGTTCGCTCCGTAGCTGTTTTTCAGCCCTTCCTCCGCAATGGCCATGTTGTATTCGATCTGACGCGTGAGGATCTCCCGCACGTCCTCGATCGCCACGCAGTCGGCAAAGGCCACAATCCTTTCCACACTCAGACACGAGCGGTCGGTCAGCGTCTCCTCCCCGGCCGCAGTCTGTTGCTTTTCCAGCAGCGTTTCGCCGCAGCGGCGGATCAGAACGATGTTGGTGTGATAGTCCGTGATGCGCACCTCTGCGCTGTCCTCTCCGGCATACGCCGTGAGGTCGATGTCAAAAATGTGGGGCGTGTCGGCGTGCCGCACTTCGATCGACGTTTTTTCCAGATACGCGCCGACGGCCGCGGCGTCCTCCGCGGTCAGATGGGCAAGCACTTCCAGCTCGGCCTCCGCGTCGCCCCGCGCCGCACCCGCGGCCGCGGCGGCCGCGATGCCCTTCATGCCGAGCGTGTTCGGCACGACGACGCTTTTGACGTTTTTGATGATGTTGCCGCTGACGGCGACTTCCATCCGTTCCGGCAGCGCGCCCAGCACCTGCCGCGCCTTTGCGGCGGCATAGGCGACCGCGATCGGCTCGGTACAGCCCATGGCCGGGACGAGCTCTTCGCGCAGGATCTGCAGGAAGGCGGAATAGCAGACGTCGGTTTTCTTCATGATACTCTCTCCCCTTTTTTGGCACAGACGACAAAAACGGGGCTGTGAAAAGCATGCTTTTCACAGCCCCGCTTCTTACGGGTTGATCGTGTAGTTCGGCGCTTCCTTGGTGATGTAAATGTCGTGCGGGTGGCTTTCCTTTAAGCCGGCGCTCGTGATGCGGACAAAACGGCTGTTCGTGCGCAGCTCTTCGATGTTGTGCGCGCCGCAGTAGCCCATGCCGGAGCGCAGACCGCCCATCATCTGGAAGACAGTCTCGCTGACCGGTCCGCGGAACGGAACGCGGCCCTCGACCCCTTCGGGGACGAGCTTTTTGTTGTTCTGCTGGAAGTAACGGTCCTTCGAGCCGCGCTGCATCGCGCCGATGCTGCCCATGCCGCGATAGACCTTGAACTGACGGCCCTGGTAGACCTCGGTGTCGCCGGGGGCTTCTTCACAGCCGGCAAGCATCGAGCCCATCATGACCACACGGCCGCCCGCGGCGATGGCCTTGGTGATGTCGCCGGAGTATTTGATGCCGCCGTCGGCGATCACGGGGATGCCGTAGCGGTCGCCCATCTCGGCGCAGCGGAGGATCGCGGTGATCTGCGGCACGCCGATGCCCGCGACGACGCGCGTCGTGCAGATCGAGCCCGGGCCGATGCCGACCTTAACGCAGTCGGCGCCCGCGCGGATCAGCGCCTCGGTGGCCTCGGGCGTGGCGACGTTGCCCGCCACGAGCTGGACGTCGGGATACTTCTCCTTGACCAGGCGCACGCAGCGCATGATGTTGGCGCTGTGGCCGTGGGCGCTGTCAAGCACCAGCACGTCCACGCCCGCGTCGATCAGCGCGCCGGTACGGTCGAGGATGTCGTTCGTCACGCCGATGGCCGCGGCGCACAGCAGACGCCCCGCATCGTCCTTGGCGGAGTTGGGGTATTTCATGACCTTTTCGATATCCTTGATCGTAATAAGGCCGCGCAGACGGTTTTCCTCATCGACGATCGGCAGCTTTTCGATGCGGTGATGGCGCAGGATCTCCTTGGCCTCCTCCAGCGTCGTGCCGACCTTGCCGGTGACAAGGCCCGTACTGGTCATGACCTCGGCGATCTTGCGGCTCAGGTCCCTTTCAAACTTCATGTCGCGGTTGGTGATGATGCCGACGAGCTTTTCCTCCTCATCCACGACCGGAACGCCGGAGATGCGGTATTTCGCCATCAGCGCCTCGGCGTCGCCGAGCGTCTTGTCCGGCGTGAGGGAGAACGGATTGGAGATAACGCCGTTTTCCGAGCGTTTGACCAGATCGACCTGCTCGGCCTGCATGTCGATCGTCATATTTTTGTGGATGACGCCGATGCCGCCTTCGCGTGCGATGGCGATGGCCATGCGGTATTCGGTAACGGTGTCCATGGCGGCGCTCATAACGGGGATGTTGAGCCTGATCTTGTTCGTCAGATTGGTGGTAAGGTCGACGTCGGCGGGAAGCACGTCGCTTTCCGCGGGGACAAGCAGCACGTCGTCAAAGGTGAGCCCTTCGCCGATGATCCGGCCGGCATACAGTTCGGAACAGTCCATCATAATAACCCCCTGATATAGTCGTACTGCGGAGAGAATAGGCTCAGCCGCAGTAGTTTTTTCTTGTTTAATTATATCAAAACATCGCGCGCTGTCAACATTTTTTCCAGCTCGGCAAGATCCGCCGCGATCGCGTCGGCGCCCGCGGCCTCCAGTTCGCCCGGCGCGGCATAGCCGTAGCGCACGCCGATGCACGCGATGCCCGCCGCGTGCGCCCCGGCGACATCGTACTTGGTGTCGCCGATGAGTACGCAGTCCTCTTTTGCAGCGCCGAGGTCGGCGATGACGCCCTCGACGATCTCCCGTTTGGCGTTGTTGTTCCCGCCGAGCGTGCTGCCGCGGACGACCGTGAAAAACTCCCGCATCCCGGCGCTTCGGAGCAGCTGCTCCGCCAGGTCCAGCGGCTTCGACGTCGCAACGGCGAGCGTCAGCCCGTTTTCCTTCAGATCGGCAAGAAATTCCTTCATGCCGGGGAAGGGGCGGCTCTCATAGACGCCGACGGGGATATAGCGCTCCTGAAACAGGCCGCGCGCCTCCCAGGCCTTTTCGTGGGAAAAGCCGAACTTCTCCATAAAAATATCGACCAGCGGAGGCCCGGCAAAGCAGCGCAGCTCCTCAAGCGAGGCGCTGACGCCGAGCTTATGGAGCGCGTACTGCGCGCTCTTCTCGATGCCCTCCACCGTGTCGTAGAGCGTACCGTCAAAATCGAACAGGATAGTTTTGAACATGCTGCCTCTCCGTTGCTTTTTTCGCCATTATACCCGCCGCAGCTTTCGGTGTCAATCGCGCGGGAAGGCGGATATACTATATACAGTCAGCAAACACCGGATCACAGGAATGGGGGCTAATATGGAAATCAGCTATTTTCTCGGGGCGAACGCCGCCGACGGCTTTGTCTCTCTCTACGACGGCTTCTGCCGGGGCGAAGGGGATTATCTCCGCATCGTCAAGGGCGGGCCTGGCACCGGCAAGTCCGGTTTTATGCGCGCGATCGGCCGCGAAGCCGCAAGGCGCGCCATGGACGTGGAATACGTCCGCTGCTCGGGCGACCCGGCCTCGCTTGACGGCGTCTACCTGCCCGCGCTTGGGCTGGGCTGGTGCGACGGCACGGCGCCGCATGCCGCCGAGCCGGGGATCTTCGGCGTCAATAGTGATTATGTGAATCTTGGACAGTTCTGCCGCACGCCGCTCTCCCCTGCCGACCGCGAACGTGCGCGCGCCCTGACCGCCGCCTATAAGCAGAAGTACGGACGCGCCTATGCTCTGCTTGCCGCGGCGGAGAGCGCGGAGCGGGCCTTTTTCCCGCAGGAGTCCGGCGCAAAAGAAGCTGCGCGCGCCGGGGCGGCGCTGTGCGAGCTGGTCGCGCGTCTCACGGCCGGAGAAAAGCCGCGCCTGCGCCGCCGCTTTTGCGGAGCCGTCAGCTGCGAGGGCATCGTGGAGGATCGAAGCTGTCTTGAATTATGTAAACTCGTCTATCTCTGTGAGGACGGCTGCGGTCTTGCCGCGGGAGCGCTGCACGAGGCGTGTGAAGCGGCGCTTTCCCGCGGCCACGACGCGGTGCTGTGTCTCTCCCCCTTCGACGGGCGGACGCCGGATGCGCTGATCCTGTCGGACGTGTCGGCCGCTTTTGTACGTGCAAAGCCGCAAAGCGCCTATGAAAATGTGCGGCGCATCCCGCTTGACCGGCTGTGGGGAGATATGGCCGCGGTCAAGGAGCGGCGCCGCGCCGTGCGCGCGGCAAGACGGGAGGGGGCGCGCTATGTGCACGCGGGCTGCGAAACGCTGCGCGAGGCCAAGGCGCTGCACGATGAGCTGGAGGCGGTCTATCGGCCGTATATGGACTTTGCCGCGCTCGACGCGCTGACGGCGAAGGAGATCGCGCGCGTGTTTTCGTAAACAAAAAATCCACCCTTCCGGGTGGATTTTTCTTTCTTATTTCTTTCCGAGCAGACCGTCGATCAGGCCTTCCTTCAGCCCGCCGAGGATCCCGCCGCTGCCGAGATTTTCCAGCTTGCTGTCGAGCTTTAAGAGCTTCATGATCTCGGCCATGTCCAGATCCTCGCCCTTGAGGATCTTCAGCGCGTTCTTCTTCGCGTCGGACGAGGCCGCGCGGTAGGCCTCAACCAGCTTTTTCTCCGCCGCCGTCAGCGTGTCGGCGTCCTTGGAGGCGGTCTTTTTCGCGGTGCTCGCCTTCTTGGCGGTCGAAGTCTTGGACGCGGCGGTCGTCGTCTTTTTCGCGGTCGCGGTCCTGGAAGCGGCGGTCGTCTTTTTGGCCGAGGCGGTCTTGGCCGCGCTTAAAAGCGAGGACTGGGTCACGCCGGTGGCCTTGGCGATCTCCTTCAAAAGAGCCTGGGTCAGCTCGGTCTCGCCGCTTTCGGCCTTGGCAAGCTCGCCCGCGGACAAGCCTTTGATCTTGCGTGCAAGCTGCTCCTGGGTCATCCCCGCGGCCGTGCGCGCTTCCTTGATAAGCGTTCCGACTTTCTTTGCCATATTCTTCAGATCCTTTCCGTTTTATGTGTTTTTCCGTTGAAAACAGCATAGCACATTCCGCCTCCGCGCGCAATATTTGACTTTTTATTCGCCGGGCTTTATGATAAACGTATCTTTATGCAGCGGAGGCGAGAGGGACATGATCGACTTTTCCTGTGATTACAACTGCGGCTGCGCGCCGGAGATCCTTGCCGCGATCAGCGCGGCAAACGAAAGCCAGCACGCGACCTACGGCTTTGACACATATTCGCAGCGCGGCAAAGAGAAGATCCGCGCCGCCGTCGGCAACCCCGAGGCCGACGTGTATTTCCTGGTCGGCGGGACGCAGACGAACGCGACCGTTCTCAGTGCGATCCTGCGCCCTTGGGAGGGCGTGGTGAGCGCCGGAAGCGGCCACATCGCCGTGCACGAATCCGGCGCGGTGGAGGCCACGGGCCACAAGGTGCTGACCGTTGCGGCGGACGACTGCGGCCGGATCGAGCCGGATACGCTGCGGGCTTATCTGCGCGGCTTTTACGCCGACGAGACCTATCCCCACATGGTGCAGCCCGGCGCGGTGTATCTGTCGCACCCGACGGAATACGGCGGGCTGTACGGCGCCGCGGCCCTGCGCGAGATCCGCGCGATCTGCGACGAATACGGTCTGAAGCTTTTTGTCGACGGGGCGCGGCTTGCCTATGCGCTTGCCTCGCCGGAAACGGACGTTACCTTGAGGCTTCTCGGCGAGGTCTGCGACGTGTTTTACATCGGCGGGACGAAGTGCGGCGCGCTTTTGGGCGAGGCCGTGGTCTTTCGCCGCGAGCAGAAGGGCTTTTTTCCCGCCCACAAACAGCGCGGCGCGCTGCTGGCCAAGGGGTTTCTTCTAGGGCTGCAGTTCGATACTCTCTTCACCGACGGTCTCTACCTCCGTCTCGGCCGGCAGGGCACGGACTGCGCGTTTACGCTGCGCGAGGGGCTGCGCGCGATGGCGATCCCCTTCCGCCCCGAGAGCGGCAGCAACCAGCAGTTCCCCGTTCTTTCCTCCGATCAGCTGAAAAAGCTCGACGGAAAGATCGGCTATGAGATCTGGCAGCACCTGCCGGACGGCGGCGCAGTGATCCGTCTGTGCGCCTCGTGGCGTACGACGCGCGCGGATGTGGACGCGGTGCTGGACGCGCTGAGAGCGTAGAGCTTAGTTTTTAGAATTTAGTTTTTGGTTTTTAGATAAAAAAGCTGTGAAAACCATAGTTTTCACAGCTTTTTTATTAGAGATCAAACAGATTGATCTGGTTCGAGTCCGGCATGTCGCCGAGGGCGCCCAGGCTTTTGAGCACGTCCAGGTGCGTCTGGCTGACCTTGGGGCAGTCGGCGCCGAGATCCTGGATGGAAATGTACTGCTTGCCGCTGCGGCCGCAGCGGCAAAGATCCTCCGCCGCCGTCTCGCCCAGACCCGAGATCGCAACAAAGGGCGGGCGCAGCGCGCCGTCCTCTATGAGGAACCTGGCTGCGTCGGAGCGGTAGAGATCGATGGGCAGGAAGGAAAAGCCGCGCAGATTGAATTCGTACACCGCCTCGAGCGTGACGAGCAGATCGTCCTCGTTCGCGGTGCGGTCTGCCTTGCGCTTGAAGTCGTTGATCTTGCGGCGCACCGCGTCGGTCCCGCCGCACATCATGGCCGCGTCAAAGCCGCCCTTCTGGCTGCGGCGGTAAAAATACGCCGAATAGAAGGCCAGCGGCTCGTGCACCTTGAACCACGCGATGCGGAAGGCCATCATAACATAGGCCACGGCATGCGCCTTGGGGAAGAGATAGGCGATCTTGCGCGCCGATTCGATCCACCAGTCCGGCACGCCCATGCCGCGCATCTGCTGCTCGGCGTCGCCGGGGAAATCGCCGCTCTTTTTGACCTTGCCCTTACGCACGGCCTCCATCGTCTTGAAGGCCAGCGCGGGCTGCATGCCCTTTTGGATCAGATAGATCATAATGTCGTCGCGGCAGCCGATGGCCTGGTTGACGTCGGCCACGCCGTTTACGATCAGATCGTGGATGTTGCCGGCCCACACGTCCGTGCCGTGGGAAAAACCGGAGAGACGGACAAGGGTGTCAAACTGCCGCGGCTGGGTGTCGACGAGCATCTGGCGGGTAAAGGGCGTTCCGAACTCCGGCACGCCGATCGAGCCGGTGCGGCCGATGATCGGGTCGTCGTCGGGAAGGCCGAGCACCTCCGGCGAGGTGAAGATCGACATGGTCTCCGGGTCGGAGAGGGAAATCTCCTTGGCGTCGACGCCGGTCATGTCCTCCATCATGCGGATCATCGTCGGGTCATCGTGGCCCAGCTCGTCGAGCTTTAAGAGGTTGGCCTCCATGCAGTGGTATTCGAAATGCGTCGTGATGATGTCGCTGTTGGGGTCGTCGGCCGGGTGCTGGACGGGGCAGAAGTCCGTCACGTCCATGTCCTGCGGGATGACGACCAGACCGCCGGGGTGTTGGCCGGTCGTGCGCTTGATGCCGACGAGGCCCAGCGTCAGACGGTTCTCCTCTGCCTTCGTGGTCTGGATGCCGCGCTCCTCGAGATATTTTTTGACATAGCCGAAGGCGGTCTTTTCCGCCAGCGTTCCGATCGTGCCGGCGCGGAACACATGGTCCGAGCCGAAGAGCACTTCGGTGTACTTGTGCGCTTTTGCCTGGTATTCGCCCGAGAAATTCAGGTCGATATCGGGCGTTTTTTCATTTCCCGGGAAACCGAGGAAGGTCTCAAACGGGATATTGAAGCCGTCGCGGCGCATGCGTGTACCGCATGCCGGGCAGTCCTTTTCCGGCATGTCCGCGCCGCAGCCGAAGCTGCCGTCGTCAATGAATTCGCTGTGGCAGCACTTGGGGCAGACGTAGTGCGGCGGGAGCGAGTTGACCTCCGTAATGCCGGACATGTACGCCACGATCGACGAGCCCACGCTGCCCCGGCTGCCGACGAGGTAGCCGTGCTCGAGGGAGTTTTGCACCAGCTTCTGCGCGCTCATGTAAATGACGTCATAGTGGTGCGAGAGGATGGTGTTGAGCTCGGTGTCCACGCGCTCCTGCACGATGGCGGGCGGGTTTTCACCGTAGATGCGGTGCATCTTCTCGTACACAAGCTCTTTGAGCTGCTCGGCCGAGTTCTCGATTTTCGGCGGGAAGAGGTCCTTGGGCAGCAGCTCGATCGGCTCGACCATGTCGGCAATGGCGCGGGTGTTCGTGATGACGACCTCGCGCGCGGTCTCCTTGCCGAGATAGGCAAATTCCGCCAGCATCTCGTTTGTCGTGCGGAAATAGATCGGACAGTCCCGGTCGGCGTCCGAAAACTGTTTGGCCGCCTGCAGGATCTTGCGATATTGCTCGTCCTCGGGGTCGAGGAAGTGGACGTCGCTGGCCGCGACGACCATTTTGCCCAGCTTTCTGCCCAGATTCAGGATCGTACGGTTATAGTCCTGCAGCACGGTCTCGTCCTTGACGACGCCGTTTTCCACGAGGAAGCCGTTGTTGCAGATCGGCTGGATCTCCAGATAGTCGTAGAACGACGCGATCTTTTCCAGCTCCTTGTCGCTTGCGCCCTTCATCACGGCGCCGTACAGCTCGCCCATGCCGCAGGCCGAGCCGACGAGGATGCCTTCGCGGTGTTGAATCAGCAGGCTCTTCGGGATCGTCGGGACGCGGTGAAAGTATTTCAGATAGCTCTGCGAGATCATCTCGTAGAGGTTTTTCAGCCCCTTCCGGTTCAATACCAGCAGGATCATGTGGTGGGTCTTTGCCACGTCCGTGCGGCGCAGCGAGTGGTAGACCGTCTCGATATCGTCCACGGTCTTCGCCCCCTGGGCGGCGAGCATGGGCAGGAATTTGCCCATAATGCGCGCGACGACCATCGCGTCGTCCGAGGCGCGGTGGTGGTTGAACTTGGGCAGATTGAGATGATTGGAGACAATGTCCAGCTTGAAGCGCTTGAGCTCCGGGCACAGGGCCTGGGAGAGGGCAAGCGTGTCGAGGAACACCGGGGTGAAGCGCATGTTGTGCCGCCGGGCCGCGGCGCTCATAAAGCCGACGTCAAAGTGGGCGTTGTGCGCGATGATCGGCCGATCGCCGACAAAGTCCATGAACATGCGCAGCGCCTCGTCCTCGAGCGGCGCGCCCTGGACGTCGCTGCTGCGGATGCCCGTGAGCTCTGTGATATCGGCGGGAATGGGCATCTGCGGATCGACGAAGGTGTTGAATTCCTTTCTGATCTCGCCGCCGGAGAAGATCACCGCGCCGATCTCGGTCATGCGGTCGCTCTGCGCGTTGAGGCCGGTGGTCTCAATGTCAAAGGCGACAAATTCGGTATCGAGCGGCAGCTTGCTCTTGCCGATGACGGCGCTGTTGCCGTCCATGTCGTTGAGAAAATAACATTCGACGCCGTAGATGATCTTGACGTTGTGCTTCTTGCCCGCCTTCCACATGTCCGGGAAGGCCTGCGCCACGCCGTGGTCCGTCACGGCGATGGCGGGCATGCCCCAGTATTCCGCGCGCGCGACGATCGCCTCGGGGTCGGTCAGCGCGTCGAGGGCGGAAAAGCGCGTGTGCATGTGCAGCTCGACGCGTTTTTCCGCCGCCTCGTCGGGGCGTATGTACTTTTTCCCCTTCATAATATTGCGGGGATCGATGACGATGTCGTCGTCGTATTTGCTGAAGATGACCTCGCCCTGGACGAAGAGGTGCTTGCCGACCTCGACCGCGTCGATGACGGATTTGTCGTCGTCCGAGCGAAGGAATTTGCTCACGCGGATCGAGCCGGTGCGGTCGGTGATGTCAAAACACAGCACCGCGCCGCCGTTTTTGACCGTGCGGCTGGTGACGGCAATGACGTCGCCCTCGACCGTGACCTTGCCGGAGTCCATGCTGAGCGTGCGCATCTCGACGGGTTTGGCCTTGATGGCCTTGCCGAAGATGACGTCGCCCTTCGGCGCCTGGCCGGGTTGGGACGCGGCGCTCATCGCCGGCGCGGTCGCCGGCTTCGCTCGCGGGTATTCCGGCACGATCGACACGCCGGAGAGGACATAGTCGTGGCGGATCCGTTCTGTCAGTTGGGCAATATCGCCCATGGAGGGCATCGCGGCAAAGTGCGCGCTGATCGACAGCGTGCGCTCCTCCTCGTCGATCTGGACGTCGGTGACGTAAGCCTTGCCGAGGCCGCCGCAGCTGTCCTTGAGATCGTCGCAGCCGGGAAAGATCGTCAAAAAGGACGTATGCTCGCTCATGCTTCGCCGTCCTCCTCGATGCGCGCAAGCAGGGCGTCGAACAGCTCGTCATAGGCATAGGTGCCCACCAGCTGCCCCTTTTGGAAAAGGATGCCCTTGTCCTTGCCGCCGGCGATGCCGTAATCGGCCTCGCGCGCCTCGCCGGGACCGTTGACCACGCAGCCCATGACGGCCACGGTGATGTCGCGCTCGACGTGGCGCAGCGCCTGTTCGACCCGCTCCGCCAGCGAAATGAGGTCGATCTCCGTTCGGCCGCAGGTCGGGCAGGAGACGAACTTGACCCCGCCCGTGCGCACGCCCGCCGCCTTTAAGATCGCGATGCCGGCGCGGATCTCCTCAATCGGATCGGCCGTCAGCGAGACGCGGATCGTGTCGCCGATGCCTTCGGAAAGCAGCGTACCGATGCCGACGGCGGACTGGATCGTGCCGTTGAAGAGCGTGCCCGTCTCGGTCACGCCGAGATGCAGCGGATAGGGAAAGGCCTCGGCCGCCGCGCGGTAGCTGGCGATCGTCAGCGGGACGGAGGAGGATTTGAGCGACAGGCAGATATCGTCGAAATCATATTTGTTCAAAAGCGCGATATGCCCCTGCGCGCTCTCCACAAGCGCCTCCGGGCAGGGATGGCCGTATTTTTCCAGCAGGCGCTTTTCCAGGCTTCCGGCGTTGACGCCGATGCGGATCGGGATATTCCGTTTGCGGCAGGCCTCGGCCACGGCCTTGACGTTTTCCTCCGCGCCGATGTTGCCGGGGTTGATGCGGATCTTGTCGATGCCGCGTTCCGCCGCCTCGAGCGCCAGACGATAGTCGAAATGAATATCGCCGACAAGCGGGATATGGATGCGCTCGCGGATCGCGCTGACGGCCTCGGCCGCGCGCATGTCGGGGATCGCCACGCGCACGATGTCGCAGCCCGCCTCCTCAAAGGCCAGGATCTGGCTTACCGTCGCGTCCACGTCCCAGGTCTTGGTGTTGCACATCGACTGCACGCTCACGCGCGCGCCGCCGCCCACGGCGACGGAGCCGACCTTGATCTGTCTGGTGTTTTCTCTCTTCATGTCTTCGTCACTATCCTGAAAATGTCATGGAACATCACATACGCCATCAGCCCCAGCAGCAGGATCATGCCGGCGGCGTGGATATAGCCCTCGTACTTCGGGTCGAGCTTTTTGCGCGTGATCGCCTCGATCAGCGCCGTGATGAGCAGCAGAAACACGCGTCCGCCGTCCAGCGCCGGGATCGGCAGCATGTTCATCACCGCAAGGTTTACCGCGATGAACGCGCCGAGATAGAAAATGTTATACAGTCCGTCCGCGACCGACTGGGCCTGTTCGCCCGTTTCGGCCATCATGTCGACGATGCCGACCGGGCCGGACAGATCGTTGACCGACACCTTGCCGCCTACGAGCTGGCGCAGCGCATCCCACACCATGCGGACAAACTCCATCGTCGTGGCCCAGGAATAGCGCAGCTTGTTGGCAAAGGTCGGCGCGTCGGTGCCGAAGTAAAAGCCGTACATTTTATTGGCCTGCCCCTCGTATTCGACGGGCACCAGGTGATAATCGTCCAGCTTGACGCGCCGTCCGTCGCGGATGACGACGACGTCATGCTCCTCGCCGCCCTGGGAAAGGAGATCGCCCACGTCGTAATACTGCCAGACGCGCCTGCCGTCGATGCGGTAAATGCGGTCGCCGGCCTGAAAGCCGTCGGCGCTCTCATACGGGCAGCCGTCCATGAACGATTCGATGACCGGGGCGCGGAAGCCGCCGGCATTTGCGAAAAGGATCAGCACGATCACAAGGCCGGTCAGGAAATTCATCAGCGAGCCGGCCGCCAGAATGATCAGCCGTTTCCACACCTTCTGGTTGGTAAAGGCGCGCGCGTCGTCAGAGTCGCCGTCCTCGCCCTCCATGGCACAGTAGCCCCCGAAGGGGATGCACCGCAGAGCGTACAGCGTCTCTCCTTTTTGTTTTTTGAAGATCGCGGGCCCCATCCCGACCGAAAACTCGTTCACTTTGACGCCGCAGGCCTTGGCGGCGGTAAAGTGTCCCAGTTCGTGTACGGCGATCAGCAGGCCGAAGATCAAGATGGCGATCGCAATGTATAAAATGCTCATTTACGAATACTTCTCCGTTACAAAGTCACGCGCGGCCCTGTCTGCCGCAAGGATGGTTTCAAGGTCGGGATCCGCCACGTTTTCGAAATGCGCGACCGCGGCGGCCGCCGCGTCGTAGATGCGGTTGTAGCCCAGCTCGCCCCGCAGGAACATATGCACGGCCACCTCGTTGGCCGCGCTCATCACGCAGGGGGCGATCCCGCCCGCGCGGGCGCAGTCCATCGCAAGCTTCAGACACGGCGTTTTTTCATAGTCCGGCGCTTCAAAGCTGAGATCCTTCAGATGATAGAAGTCGAGATGCTCGAACATGCTTTTGCAGCGCTGCGGATACGTCAGCGCCAGCTGGATCGGCAGGCCCATGTCGGCCACGCCCAGCTGCGCGATGACCGTGCCGTCGACAAGCTCCACCATAGAATGTATGATGCTCTGCGGATGGATTACCACCCGAATGTCATCCGGCGTCACCGCGAAGAGATGCATGGCCTCGATAAACTCAAGGCCCTTGTTCATCATCGTCGCGCTGTCGACCGAGATCTTGGCGCCCATGCTCCAGTTCGGGTGCGCCACCGCCTGGGCGGGGGTGACGTGCTCGAGCTCTTCGCGCCGCTTGCCGCGGAAGGGGCCGCCCGAGCCGGTGAGCAGGATCGTTTTCAGTTCGCCTTTTTCCCGGCCCATCAGGCACTGGAAAATGGCGGAGTGCTCGCTGTCCACGGGCACGATCTCGGCGCCGCTCTCTTTTGCCGCGGCCATGACCAGGCTGCCGGCGCAGACGAGCGTCTCTTTGTTGGCCAGCGCGATGCGCTTTTTGCGCGCGATCGCCTCCAGCGTGGGCTTGAGCCCGATCGCGCCGGAAACGGCGGTGACGACGCAGTCGGATTCTTCATACGACGCGGCCTCGATCAGCCCTTCAAGCCCCACGCCCACGCGCACGTCCATGTCCGCCACGGCGACGCGGAAGAGCTTCGCCGCCGCCTCGTCGTAGACCGCGACGAAGGAGGGGCGGAATTTTCTTGTCTGCTGCTCGAGCAGGTCGATCTTCCGCTGGGCGCTGAGCGCCGCGACGCGAAGGCCGAGATGCTCCGCCACGGCGGCGGTCTGCCGGCCGATCGAGCCGGTGCAGCCGAGGATGGAAATTGCCTTTGTCATGCTTTTTTCCTCTTTATCGTTCCCTTGCCGCAGCCGGGGCTGCCTCCCCCTCCGGGGAGGCGGCCGCCCCGCGGCCGGAAGGGGTTTTCAGCGTACGCAGGTACGCTTTTCTCTCATCGCTGATGCGATAGCTCTCGATCGCCTTTTGGATCGTTTTGGCGTGGGTCCAGGGTTCAAGACGGCGCTGCTCGAGATACGGGATCGTCGCGTCCCACTGCTTGGCAAGCGCGGTGGCGAAATACCAGGATTGCATCATGCGGATGTAATACTGCTCCGAGCGGAGCGCCGCCGCCTGCTCGTTCTGCTCCGCGGAAAAAGCCGCGTCCAGATAATGGCACATCAGCATCTCGAGACCGAAGCGCACGGTGTAAGGCGCGGGTGAAGCAAGATAGCCGTCGATCCGCCGTCTGAAATCCGCAAGGTTTTTCCGCGCCGCTTTGGGGCGCAGCGCGTCGCAGGTCGCCCAGTTGTCGACGTACGGCAAAAAGGCGTCGAGGGCGGCGAGGGCGTCCTCATAGCCGGCAAGGTCGTTTATCAGCAGCGCGTGCAGATTGTTCTCGTCGAGATAGCGGTGCGGCAGCGCGGCGAGGAAAGCCGCGGCCTCGTCCGTTCCTTTCAGCTCCTTTGCCAGTGCCCGGAGCGCGGGCATGCGCACGCCGAGGACCGTCTCCCGCTCTATGCCGGGCAGGAGGCGCGAGAGAAAATCGGCATTGCTCTCGTCCGCGAGGGCCTCTACCCTTTGCCGTACCGTCATTTTACGTTGCCGAAGCGGCGGTCGCGGCTGTGATAGGCCGCGATGGCTTTTTCGAGTTCCTCGGTCGTGAAATCCGGCCAGAGGACGTCGGTGAAGTAAAATTCGCTGTAGGCGCACTGCCACAGCAGGAAGTTCGAGATGCGCACTTCCCCGCCCGGCCGGATCAGCAGCTCCGGGTCCGGGATGCCGGCGGAATAGAGATAGCTGCCGAACGCGGCCTCGTCGATCTCCTCCGGCGCTTTGCCGGCCTTGACGTCCGAGGCATAGCGCATCGCGGCACGGACGATCTCGTCCCTGCCGCCGTAGTTGAGACAGATATTGGCCTGGAAGCCGTCGTAGCGCGCGGAGATCTCGTCGGTCTTTTTCACCAGCTCCCGCAGCTCTTCCGGCAGGCCCTCGACGTTGCCGAGCACCTTCATTTTGATGTGGTCGCGCTCCATCGTGTCGATGGCCTCGTTGAGGTATTTCTTCAGCAGGCGCATGATGGTGCGCACCTCGTCCTCCGGCCGTTTCCAGTTTTCGGTGGAAAAGGCGTAGACCGTCAGATACTCCACGCCGATGTTTTTACAGTAGGTCGCGATCCTGCGGAAGGTCTCCGACCCCGCGGCGTGGCCCGCCGTGCGCGGCAGACCGCGCCGCTTGGCCCAGCGGCCGTTGCCGTCCAAAATAATGGCAATATGGCGGGGAGGAGCGTTCTTTTCCGCTCCCCCCGGCCTGTCGATGTTTTTTTCAGCCATCAGATCTCCGTCAGTTCCTTGTCCTTGCGTTCGGTGATCTTATCGATCTCTTTGATGTAGTCGTCGGTCAGCTTCTGGATATCCTTTTCGGCGATCTTATAGTCGTCCTCGGTGATATCCGAGTTCTTCTGCTGCTTCTTGAACTTGTCGATCGCGTCGCGGCGGATGTTGCGGATGGCCACCTTGGCCTCCTCGCCGTACTTCTTGGTCTGTTTGACGAGATCGCGGCGGCGCTCCTCGGTCAGCGGCGGGAAAACAAGCCGGATCATGCGGCCGTCGTTCTGCGGATTGATGCCGAGTTCGGAGGCCAGGATCGCCTTCTCGATGCCCTTGAGGATGGAAGCGTCCCAGGGCTGGATCAGCAGGGAGCGCGGATCGGGGCTGCCGATGGACGCGACCTGGTTGATCGGCGTGGGCGAGCCGTAGTAGTCCACCGTGATCTGGTCGAGAACGGCGGCGTTGGCGCGGCCGGCGCGGATCGTGGCGAACTGGGTGGTCAGCGCTTCGCAGGTCTTTTTCATCTTGTCTTCAAATTCTTTGTAGTCAGACATGTTGAACCCTCCGTTTTTCAGATTTATGGTTAAAGTATTTTCTTTTTACTTGACCAGGGTGCCGAGCCTCTCGCCCGAGAGGACCTTGACGATGTTTTCCGGCTCGGCCAGAGCAAAGACGATGACGGGGATGGCGTTGTCCATCGCAAGGCTCGTCGCCGTGGAGTCCATGACCGCAAGGCGCCGGGCCAGCACGTCGCCGTAGCTGATCTCGTCGAATTTCACGGCCGCGGGGTTCTTGCGCGGGTCGTCGCTGTATACGCCGTCGATGTTCTTGGCAAGCAGGATCGCGTCGGCGCGGATCTCCGCCGCGCGCAGGACCGCCGCCGTGTCGGTGGAGAAAAAGGGCATGCCCGTGCCGCAGCCGAAGATCACGACCGTGCCGCTTTCCAGATACTCGATCGCCTTTTTTGTGTCATAGCGCTCGCCCACGCCCTGGATGTCCACGGCGGTAAGGAGCTTGGCCTTGACGCCGCACTGGGCGAACACGTCGGCAAGGGCCAGGCCGTTCATGGCCGTGGCCAGCATGCCCATCCGGTCGGCGCTGACGCGCTCGATCTTGCCGTCGCCGTCCTTGACGCCGCGCCAGAAGTTGCCGCCGCCGACCACGATGCCGACCTCGGCGCCCATTTCCACGCAGCGCTTGACGGACTCGCACACGGCGCTGACAAAGGAAAAGTCATAACCGGTTTTTTTCTCGGCGGCAAGCGCCTCGCCGCTGATCTTGATGAGAACTCTCTTATATGCTGTCATAGTTTTCTCCTTATACTGAAAATGGATAAATCGCTTTTCTCGATTTTCGAGGCAAAATTGTGTCAGCCGAGGCAGAGGCCGCAGAGCATAATGGGAATATATGGTCAAGGCCGATAACGAAGGATGGCGCGATTTTGACCGAAAAGAAGGAAATGGGTTTATTGATTTTCAGTATCAAATATCAAGTATACCCAGGATGACGATGCCCGCAACCACGGTCGCGATGGAAAGATAGTGCTTGACGGAAAGCTTTTCTTTTAAGAAGATGCGGCTCCAGACGACGCTTGCCACACAGTAGGCCGAGATGATCGGCGCGGCGAAGGCCACATGCTCGCTGTCGGCGAGGGCGTAGATGTAGAAGAACTGTCCCGCCGTCTCGAAGATCGCGCCGGTGTATTTGGGGGCTTCTTGTCTGGCGATGAGCTTCTGCTTTTTGACGCCCAGCACCCAAATCGCGCAGAGGATGCCGACAAAGAGGAAGGTCAACTCGTAGGCGACGTTGGCGCTGTCCTCGTCGAGGACTTCCAGCACGCGGCTGTCGGCAAAGGTGCCGAGCGCGTCGAGCAGGCAGTAGACCACCGGGATCGCAAGGGCGATCCAACTTTTGGCGTAATGATGGTTCGAGGCGTCCTGACGTTTTGCGCGCAGCTCCTCGTCCTCGTTGGCCTCGACAAAGCCGAGGGCGATCACGCCGACGCACACCAGCGCCACCGCGACAAGCGCGACGGGCGGCAGATCCTCGCTGATGCCGGCGGTGATCAGCGTCAGCACGGCGACGATCGCGCCGGAGCTGTTGCAGATCGGAGAAGAAATCGAAAGCTCGATATAGCGCAGGCCCAGATAGCCGATCGCCATCGAGAGGATGTAGAGCATCGAGACCGGCAGATAGGTCAGAATAATATGTCCGTTGATCTCAACGCCGTTGAAGAAAACCTCATAAGCCGCGTGAAGGCCCATCACCAGGCCGACGGCCATGACCATTTTCAGATGACTGTATTTGTCCTTTGCGTCCTGGCAGCCGATCTTGGAGAACAAGTCCGAGCCGCTCCAGCAGAGCAGTGCGATGATTGCGAACGTAAACCACATGTTTTTTGTTTCCTCGTCTTTCCCATAGCATAAGCTCCGCTTTGCCATTCCAATTGATTTTATCACAGCGCCGCGTTTTTGACAATTCCCTATTTCGCTTTCTGTCAGCTTTGCTCGCCGCCGCGGGAGACGGGGCGAAAAGTCCTGGAGGCGCGGCGCGTTGCAAATGACAAAAACTGCCCGGGGCAAGGGCGTATACTCTGCCCATGAGGATCGTTTGGGTAGACGTCTGCTTTGCGATAAACTTCTGCGCCGATTATCTTGTCTGTCTGCTCGCCGCACGGCTTTGCGCGGCGCCGCTGGAAAGGGGCCGCTATGCGCTCGCCGCGCTCCTTGGCGCGCTGTGGGCCGTCGGCGCGGCGGCGCTGGGTTCGTTCTTCGTCTCGCCGGGCGGCAAGTTGCTTGCCGCGGCGGGGATGTGTCTGGCCGCGTTTTACGGCAGAAGGGAGTTTCCCCGTCTCTGCGCGGCGTTCTGCGCGCTGTCCGCCGCGCTCGGCGGAGCGGTGTGGGCGCTGTCGCTCGGAAACGGCGGGCAAGGCGTGTCGCTGCCGCTGCTGGGGCTGAGCTTTCTTTTGTTCTGGGTCGCCTTTTCCGTCTTTCTGCGCGAAAGCGGAAGAAAGCGCGAACGCGAGATCCTGGAGATCACCGTCCGCTTTTGCGGGAAGGAGACGCGTCTGCGCGCCCTGCACGATACCGGCAACACGCTGTCCGACCCGATCAGCGGCAAGCACGTGATGGTCGCCGCGCCCGCCGCCGTACGGGCGCTGTTTTCGCCGTACGAGGCGCTGCTTTCCCTGTCCGACCCCGCCGAGCTGCTCTCCTGCGCCGACGCGCTGGAAGCGCTGCGCGGCCGCCTGCGGCTGGTACCCTATACGGCGGTAGGCGCAAAAGGCTTTCTCGCGGCCTTTCGGCCGGACGCGCTTATCGTAAACGGGCAGGAAGAAAACGATCTTCTTGTCGCGCTGTCGCCCTCTGCCTCCGGCGACGGCTTCGACGCGATTCTTTAGGCCTGCAGAGAGGATATCGGCTTCGTCGTCCCGCGGACGATTTGTTCTTGCCGATCCCCTCTCCACATGCCTGAGAAGCGTTTTTCCGCAACTTAAAACGCTATGAGTTCTAAAGGAGTCAGTAATGTTATGTAAACCGCAAATCGCTTTCCTGCGGGAGAGCATTCTTTCCATTCTCGGCGTTGAGCCGCCGCCGGTTTTTTACATCGGCGGGAGCGACGTGCTGCCTCCGCCCCTGGAAAAGGAGGCGGAAAGCGCCGCTCTCGCCGCGCTGGAGGAGGGAGATGAGGCGGCGCGAGCGCTGCTGATCGAGCACAATCTGCGCCTTGTCGTCTATATCTCCCGGCATTTTGAAAACACCGGCGTGAACATCGAGGATCTGATCTCGATCGGCACGATCGGGCTGATCAAGGCCGTCAACACCTTTAATTCCGCGAAAAACATCAAGCTGGCCACCTATGCCTCGCGCTGCATCGAAAACGAGATTCTGATGTATCTGCGCAAGCGGGGCGCCCAGCGCAGCGAGCTGAGCTTTGACGAGCCGCTGAACACCGATTGGGACGGCAACGAGCTGCTGCTTTCGGACATCTTGGGCACCGACGGCGACGAGGTGTCGCGCCCGCTGGAGGACGACGCGGAAAAGGTGATGCTGCGCCGCGCCGTCGGCGCGCTCAGCGACCGGGAACGCGAGATCATCTCGCTGCGCTTCGGGCTGAAGTCCGGGCGGGAGTATACGCAAAAGGAAGTGGCGGATCTGCTCGGCATCTCCCAGAGCTACATCAGCCGTCTGGAGAAGAAGATCATCGAGCGTCTGCGGCGGGAGATGCAGAAGCAGATGCAGGTTTGATAGTTTTTAGTTTTTGGTTTTTAGTTTTTAGAATATGGCATTGGCGCAAAGCGGCGCGGGGAGTGATTAGCTCCTCGCGCCTTAGTTCTTGTTTAGGGGTTCGCTAGAACGCACAGTACCGTTCCCTGGTATTCCTGCATGTAATTTGAAAACTATGTCTCATAACTAGTTTCTACAACATTTAACGCTGAAGCGATTTGCTTACGCAGTACTCATATTTCAGCTCTGAGATAATGTCATCACCCCCGAATGTCGAAATCAGCAGTTTCCTTTGTGAAGTGTCAATACTGATACTCCCAAAGTCTCGCAAGTGTTTGTGAAATAATACTTTCCACTCTGCTGTACGCATTAACATGATTGTTGGCTTTACGTTCGTTTCGGAGTCTATCTAAGTTATCTTTTAATTCTGTCAAGCTCTTACAAACATTTTCTCGATCATCGTTAATGAAATAGTTTCCTTCCGAATACTCGAACAATATCTTGTAGGGCTTTTTGCGCTTAATTTGCGTGAATATTCCATCTCGTTCTGTGTAAAACCACTCTGCGATATTGTTACAGTCCGGAGAAACGAGCTTACCTTTTTTTCCTAAATATACTTTTTCACAAGTGTAGATAAAACCTTTTTCAATAAGCGACTGAAGACTATTAATCTCTTCTGATGCCCTCTGCTTAAAGAACCTAGTACATGCGCACCAAATTTGCATAACCACTAAGCACCTCCAGTTCCATACCATAATATAGCCCGGCTTTTGAAGCACCATTTAGCCCAGAATCATAGACTACAGCGCCAAGTAAACGCATTGTCTTGATATATAACTTGTTACAGGTATCATTCACTGCATGCCCTCCAATTTATATGAACCCTTCCGCAGAGATGCGTCTTGTGTTTGCACGGTCATCGAATGTGCACATACCATCAAGGCGTGGCCGAAAGCTTTACGATCCGTGCGGATTCATCAATCTCAAGCGAGATCTGACTGAAGCCAAGCGTTTTCAACACTTTCTCATAATCAACGTCAGCCATGTATAACGGCCCGGTAAAACCGTGTCCGCGAACATGTTGGCGCCGTGCCGCGCCTGATACAAGTACTTGATCGTCTTTCGTCAAATCGCATGCAAAACTACCTCCAGTCAACACAAACTCTCGGTTTCCGACCCGCACCACAGCGTATCTGCTTTTGTCTTGGTCGTCTTGCTCAATTTGGCAGCCCAGTTGTTTCAGCACCTCTTCAAAGGGAAATACAAAACGAGGAGGATTCTTTCCGATCGAGTCCTTTGAATACCAGTATAAGTATGCCGGCATCTCGAGCGGGTCTCCATTTACGTACAGTTTAGCAGGAACGCTTACTAAATCTCCGTTACTCGAATGCATCTCAATCACAACAAAGGCCAACAAAGCAAGGGCAATTCCCACGAGGAAATAATAGCGTTTTTTACACCCTTTCTTCATTTATGAGCCCGCCTCCCTCCTCAAATTAAAAAGGTGATGTAGAGATCATGTAACTGATAACGAGGATCCTGATACGGATTATCAGCTAAGAAGCAACTTTGAAAGCATTTTTATGCAGTTATTATACTGTGCCATTGTAGCCGGGTCAGTTGTTTTGCAGGCAGGTATAAAAATCTTTCTTCTTTCCAAATCCACAAAAACTGATAGCGACGTTTCGGGAATTGCCTTTCCGGTATAACGAGTTATCTTTGATAACGGAGGATGTGCTGCTGATTCTATTTGTTTTTCTGAGATCGTTTCTTCAAATGATTCATACAGAGTGTTTTTTGCGTTTTCCCAAGCCGCCTTTTCCGCAGACACCGGCAGTCTTGAAAAAACACATATAATCAGCCTAAAACAACTGCGAGCTTCTGAATTGGTCTTGGGAATCTGCAACGGCAGTCTTTCATATATTTCTCGAATTTTTTTGCTGATAAATGCCTTATCAAAAGAATTCTCAGCTGATAAATCGAACAGAAACAAGCGGATTCTTCTTTGCTTTCTTCTCTCTGAAGCATACAGAACTCCGGCAATTCTTTTCAACCGGCCGTTTTTCAACCGGCTGTTTATTTTCTGCGCCAATGTTGAGAAGCTTTCGAAGGGGCACTCCGCAGACAGTGGGGCAAGATTCGGTGCAGTATTGCAGTCTTTCTTCAAGTAATACCAAATTGAGAAAGAAGCAGCGCCCATGATCGCCCCTGCGCAAAACGGAATTATAATCGTTTTGCTTGGTACCATGACATCAAGAAAAAACTTTCCAAATAAAAGTGCTGCGGTAGCAATCCCAAGCAGAGCAGATATTACTCCGGAAGTTGTATAAACAATGGAAGCAAATCTCCATTTTTTAATTGTTGAATATGCGGTTTTTTTCATTTTTTAACTCAGCAAAGCATGTATAAACGCCAATTCTATTCCTGTCGTGACACTTTGGAGAATTGATCCTGCCCATGTTGTTAGCATTATTCTTCCTGCAAGGAGCGAACCAACACCATGTTCTATGGGTCTCTTTAGCTCTTTAGTTAACTTATTATTTGGCCGCATATGATTCTATGAGTGCTGACAAACGCCTCTCATCACAGGAGTCGAAACATATTTGAGTAAAGTCTCTTAAAGCAAAATAGCTTATCCCATCCACTTGTCCGTATTCGTCAACCTGAATCATTTTGCATTTATCTTCATCCACACTTTGAACATACCCCACGACGTTGTCGACACCGCTATGGTCAAGCTCAACAGAGACAAGTTCCTTTTTCTTATTAGCCATGTATAGACCTTGCAATAAAACTGATTCATTCTGAAAAACAACTTCTTTTTCAGAATAGCCTCTGCTTTGCATTAATTGTATCATTTTATTCTCATAACTTACTGACTGCTCAACCCAAACAATATCATCGTTTAGTTTAATAATTACGCCGTCATAATCTCCGTCTGGAGACACCATAGACATTGCGAAAAAGGCCTCATCAACACCGATGATTTTTCCAAAAATAAATTTGCTCGGATTATTCCTGTCTGTATGGATACAAACAAATTTTTTCTCTTCTTTCAGCCTTCTTAGTATAGTAATCATTGTCTTGACCTCCTATGCAATAATCATAATAACTCCGCGTCTAAGTATTTCAAGTGCAGGGATAATTGCAGTGTCGTCAAAACCCCGACCCCAGTAAAATCATTTACGACTAAATAAGTAATTTCAACAATTGAAACAATAACGAGACTGTCCCATTCACCTGTCTCATGTCTTATATTGATTTCAAAACACGTATAGTCTCCTTCTCAAAAGGAAGGCTTGCGAGTAAGCAACCACCAAGTATTACTACAGGAATTGCAACAGAAAGAAACAACGCTTTTATTATTTCTTCAATTGTAAGAATCCCCTCGTTCGATAGTAGCAAGAATAGAAAAACACATGTACCTATTATCGCCAGAATAATATAAAACACTATCGAAAAACGAAAACTTCCTTTCACAGTAAGTCGTTCATTTTCATAAGACAAAGTTCCCTCAAAATGCCGTTGAGGTAATGTGGAGAAAAAACCAGCTTTTCTAACAAGTGTAAAATCATCTCCATTTATTGAGCCTACTAAAGAACCCATAATTAGGAACCCAAAAAGTATCCTGTCATGTTTTTCAGACTTTTGTATTACCTCAGAAAAGCTACGATGAAATTGTTCTTTTGTTTTTGACTTCAAATTAATAATCATAGCTGCGGACCTTGTTCTTTTCATTTTCTATTCAGAGTAATTGTCTTATATTGTCCGTTAAAAAGAGAGTCATTGACAACGCGAAATGAAAAAACCTCCTTAGTCGAAAGAAGCATTTCTCCTTCTATTAGCAGATTGTCTGAATATAGAATGTCTGATTTAGTGTCTCTATATATCGCAACCTTACTTTGAAGTGGATCTGCAATAAAGATAACTGAAATGGTTTGATTCCCGTCAAGCATTTTTGCTGTACAACAATTTGGCTCAGCCTTCATTTCATTTGAAACTTCCAGCCAGATTTGAGGATCTTCACTGTACCAAGATGAGCCGGGATAATCGTAAGGAGTTTTTGCCATCATTCCAATTGCAGCAAACCCCCGTCCCACCGGTAATAAGAAAAAAAGTGATACAGCAAGAATGACGCAAGTAAAACCTACAACGATACCGACAATTCGTTTAATTGAGTAAAAATCCATATATGTAGTTCTCCTTTTTCACAAAAGAACTTGCAGTTTTATATGAGCTATCAGCGATTTTTTACCCAGCTTCTTGTCTATCACTTTCATGCCTCCAATAATCTTATGAAAAAGGGATTCTTTGCAATGATTTTATTGCGGCAGAGCGAATATCTTTATCTGGATCACCACTACACTGTTTTAACAGCTTCATAGTTTCCTCACAGGGATAATTCTTCAGACTGTCAATTGCAGTGTATTTCAGCTCCTTTTTCATGAAAGAAAAAGGCGGATGATAGTTTTCAGCTTGGTCGGGAAGCCCAACAGACTCAGGAGTTATACTTGTGCCCTCCAAGTACGAAATTAAAAGGCATTTTAGTTCCGGGAGCTTCCAGGATGCCAGCATCCGGATAGTAAGCGGCAGATAGAATGCATCTCTGGGGTTGAAAGCCAAAGAAAGAAGATCTTTTTTGATTCTTTTGGGTTTAAGTCGTTTAAATGCATTATCATACCTTACATAAATAGCTGCTGGCGCCGGGTGGTCAGGCGGTGAAATATATTGATTTGAGTTCTTGAAATGTAAGTACAGCTGAAAGATGATTTTATCACAATCGCCTATTCTGTCTTCCATCAAATAATGTATTAAATAACTTCTTATATCTTCGGATTCGTATTGTTGTATATATTTTTTTACTACTTCTCCGCCACCTTTTACCGACAACATATCCAATTCTGCCAAATAATGAAAACCTGCGCCTGTAACGTGGTTAAACTCATCAAGCATCTCATTAAGTACACCCCTGTCCCCCGGGGAAACATGGTATGTTTTTTGAGCTTTTTCCTCTTCGATAAGATGTTTCAGAAGAATGATGTCATTCACTGCATACTCTCCAATTAATTCTCTATAAGGAAAGACAGTACTTTCGTTTTCATGTGAATCTCACTTTGTCCAAATTTTGGTTTATTTCATTTTACCTCTGCTGTATTTTCCTGTCAACGCAGGCACAGCCTTTCTATTGTCAAAAACCTCCTCCGCGGGTATAATAGGCATACAAAATGCTTTCCGCATGCAGGAGGCTTTTTTATGGACATTTTTGATCTGATCGGGCCGGTCATGGTCGGTCCGTCAAGCTCGCACACCGCCGGCGCGGTGCGCATCGGTCTTGCCTGCCGCCGCATTCTGGGCGAGGAGATCGCCGAGGCCGACGTCACGCTGTCCGGATCGTTTGCGGCCACGGGGCGCGGCCACGGCACGGACAAGGCGATCGTGGCGGGGCTGCTCGGCATGACGCCGGACGACGCGCGCGTGCCGGACAGCTTTTCCTATGCGCAGGAAAAAGGGCTGCTGTTTTCTTTTGCCTTCGGCGACATCCCCTTTTCCCACCCCAACACCGCGCGGCTCGTCATACGCGGCGTCAACGGCGCCGAGGCGGATATTGAGGCCGCCTCTCTCGGCGGCGGGCGGATCGAGATCCGCAGGCTCGGCGATATGCCGCTTCGCTTTTCCGCCGAGCAGCCGACGCTGATCATCC
The DNA here is from genome assembly GCA_017444665.1 of Oscillospiraceae bacterium. Classification (GTDB taxonomy): domain Bacteria; phylum Bacillota; class Clostridia; order Oscillospirales; family Oscillospiraceae; genus Limivicinus. The sequence goes on along the minus strand of JAFSWC010000022.1, from coordinate 5,192 downwards.
GCAACGAGGACCGCCCCGGCAACGTGGCGGACGTCTCGCGCATCCTCTCGGAGGAGAATATCAACATCGCCACCTTCAACGTCAACCGCAATTCCCGCGGCGGCGAGGCCGTGATGGTCATCGAGTGCGACACGCCGCCGAGCGAGAAATCGCTTGACCGGATCCGCGCCCTTCCCGGGATCCTGCGCGCGGTCTACGTCAGTCAGGAATAAGGAGGGCAAAGACATGTCTCTTTTCTATTCGATCCGTCAGCTTGAAGAGATGGAAATGAAAAGCGCCGTCCCCCTCTGGCGGCAGATCCTGATCGCCTCGGCGGAGGAGAGCGGCATCACGCCCGAGCAGTCTTTGGGAAAAATGGGCGCCGCGCTGGACGCGATGATCGCGGCCGACGCCGATTACGACCCCGGACAGAGCTCTCACAGCCGTCTCATCGGCGGCGACGCCGAGCGCATGCGCCGCTACGTCGCCGGGGGCGACACGATCTGCGGCGATTTTGTCGGGCGCGTGATCACCGGCGCGATCCGCATGGGCGAGTGCAACGCCTGCATGCACCGCATCGTCGCCGCGCCGACGGCCGGCGCCTGCGGCGTGATGCCGGCGGTGCTGCTGCCCTATGCGCAGGATCACGGTACGCCGCGCGAGGAGCTGATTGCGGCACTGTATATCGCCGCGGGCTTCGGCATGGTGATCGCATCGCGCGCCTCGATGTCCGGCGCCGAGGCCGGCTGCCAAGCCGAGATCGGCACGGCCTCCGCCATGGCTGCGGCGGCGCTCGTGTATCTGCACGGCGGCAGCGCCCAGCAGATGGCCTCCGCCGTGGCGATCGCGCTGAAGAACATGATGGGCCTTGTCTGCGACCCGGTGGCGGGTCTGGTCGAGGTGCCCTGCGTCAAGCGCAACGCGGCCGGGGCGCTGAACGCGCTCGGCGCGGCGGAGATGGCGCTTGCCGGCATTCGCAGCCGCATCCCCGCCGACGAGGTGATCGACGCGATGCGCGCGGTCGGCGCGCTGATGAGTCCGCTGCTGCGCGAGACGGGCGAGGGCGGCGTCGCCGCCTCCCCCACCGCGGTCCGCTTCCGCGACGATTTCTTTGGAAAATAACGAGGTTTTTTCAGTATGGACAAGACAAAGATCTGTCTGATCAACGATTCCTTCCCGCCCGCCATCGACGGCGTGGCGAACGCCGTGGTGAACTACGGCACCTATATCACGAAGAATCACGGCGAGGCCGTCGTCGTCACGCCCTTCTATCCCGACGCGGACGACAGCGTCTACCCCTTCCCCGTCGTGCGCTATCCCAGCATCGACGTCACCAAGTCCGTCGGCTACCGCGCGGGCATGCCTTTCAGCGCCGAGGTGCTGCAGCGCCTGGAGGGGGAAAACTTTGATCTGATCCACACCCACTGCCCCATCACCTCGACGATGCTGGCGCGCACGCTGCGCGACCGGATCGGCAAGCCGATCGTCTTTACCTATCACACCAAGTTTGACATCGATATCGCCAACGCCGTCAAAAGCCGCCTGATCCAGGAGGAGGCCGCGCGGCTGCTGGTGCAGAACATCTCCGCCTGCGACGAGGTGTGGACCGTCAGCCGCGGCGCGGGCGAAAACCTGCGCAAGCTGGGCTATGAGGGGGATTATCTCGTCATGCCCAACGGCGTAGATTTCCCGCGCGGGCGCGTGAGCGAGCGGGAGATCGCCGAGGCGACGAAGGACTATGACCTGCCCGAAGGACTTCCGACCTTTCTCTTCGTCGGCCGCATGATGTGGTACAAGGGCATACGCATCATCCTTGACGCGCTCAAAGCGCTCGACGACAAGGGGATCGACTTCCGCATGGTCTTTGTCGGCGGCGGCAACGACAAGGACGAGATCGTGGCGTACTGCTCTTCCCTGGGGCTGGATCAAAAGGTGTTCTTCACTCCGGCGATCCGCGACCGCGCGGTGATCCGCGCCTGGTACTGCCGGGCCGATCTGTTTCTGTTCCCCTCGACCTTTGATACGAACGGCCTTGTCGTGCGCGAGGCCGCTGCCTGCGGCTTAGGCAGTCTGCTTGTGCGCGGCAGCTGCGCCGCCGAGGACGTGGAAGACGGCGTCAGCGGCGTGCTGATCGAGGAGAACGCGGCGTCCATGGCCGCCGCGCTTGAGACGCTGTGCGCTGAAAGGGAGACCATGCGCCGCATCGGCGAGGGCGCGCAGCGCGAGCTGTATATCTCCTGGGAGGACGCGGTGGCAAACGCCTTTTCCCGCTATGGCGCCGTGATCGAAAACTACCGCGTCGGCGTCTATGCCGCGCGGGACGACCGCGACATCTACCACGCCGCTGGAGAGGTCATTGACCGCTATAATCTGGCAAAGGAGTATCAGCGCCTTGTGCGCGAGAGCGCCGTGCTGGGCTACGCGGGCATCCGCACCGGCATTGAGGAGGAGGTGGAGCGCATGCGCGCCCAGCAGGCCGAGGATACCGCGATCGCCCAGATGAAGATCGAGGAGCTCAAGGAGCGCGTTTTGAAAACGCGCGCCGAGGTGGCGGCCGGGCAGCAGAGGCTGCTTCAGCAGGCGCAGGGGCTGCAGGACGATCTGCGGCTGCGGCTGCGCAGCATGCTGGAGGACATCCGCCATCCGAACGACCGGTTTATGTAACAGCGACAAAGCCGGGATCGAAGCGACGGCTTCGATCCCGGCTTTTTTATTCTCCGCGGTATTTTCTGCGTGTGGCAAGGCCGCCGCGGATATGCCGTTCGGCCTTGTTGCGGTCAAGCACCGCGCGCACCTGAAGCCACAGCGGCCTGTCAAATCGCTCCAGTCTTTCGCTCAAGTCCTTGTGGACAGTGGATTTACTGACGCCGAACGCTGCGGCGGCGGCTCGCACCGTGCCTTTGGTCTCCAGCACGAACGCGGCCAGCTCGCGCGTACGTTCCTCTATGGTTTCATACACTCCGACCACTCCCTGTGCGCGGCGGGCGGTGCCGCGCGTTTCCTGCTCAACTATATGAACAGAGAGCGGGAGATATGTTCCTCCCCGCCCCGGGTGCAGAGAGAAAAACACGCCGGTGAGAGATGCTCTCACCGGCGTGTTTGTATGCCGTATGCTGTGCTTTTTTATTCCTTGCCGGCCAGTCTCTTGTACTTGGCGTAGCGGCGGGCGGTAAACTCCTCGGCCTGGGCGAAGAGCACCTCAGCGCGTTCGGGGAAGGTGCGCGTGAGAGAGGCAAAACGGTTTTCGCCCATCATGTACTCGCGCAGCTTGCCGTTTGGCTCGCCGGAGTCGAGCAGGAAGGGGTTCTTGCCCTCGGTCTCGAGGTCCGGGTTGTAGCGGAACAGGGGCCAGAAGCCGCATTCCGTGGCGGCCTTGCCCTCGTCCATGGACTTGCCCATGCCCTTGGTCAGGCCGTGGTTGATGCACGGCGCGTAGGCCACGACGATCGACGGGCCGTGATAGGCCGCGGCCTCCTTGAGGCAGCGGATCGCGTGCTCGGGATTGGCGCCGAGGTTGATCTGCGCGACGTAGATGTAGCCGTAAGTCGACAGGATCAGGCCCAGGTCCTTCTTCGGCGTGGCCTTGCCGGCGGCCGCAAACTGGACAGAGGCGCCGATGGGCGTGGCCTTGGAGGACTGTCCGCCGGTGTTGGCGTACAGCTCGTTGTCCAGCACCAGGACGTTGAGATCCATGCCGGTGGCCAGCACGTGGTCAAGGCCGCCGTAGCCGATATCATAGGCCCAGCCGTCGCCGCCGACCATCCAGATGGCCTTCTTCGTCAGCGTGTCCTCGCGGCGGCGGATAAATTCGATATCTTCGTCCGTCTCTTTGTTCGCGGCCAGCGCGGCACGGACGCGGTCGGCGATCTCCTCGGTCTTGTCCATGTCGTCGCCCTCGTCGAGCCAAAGCTGCAGCGCGTCCCTGAGGGCTTCGTCGGCGGTCTTTTCGATCGCGGCCTTGGCGTGCAGCTTGGTCTGGGCGCGCAGCTGCTCGGCGGAGAGGCCGATGCCGAGGGCAAACTCGGCGTTGTTTTCAAACAGAGAGTTCGAGAAGGCCGGGCCGAAGCCGCGCTTGTTCACGGTCTGCGGGAAGGTCGGGGCGAAGAAGCCGTAGGCCTGCGAGCAGCCGGTGGCGTTGGCGGCGTACATCCTGTCGCCGAAGAGCTGCGTCAGCAGCTTGATGTAAGGCGTCTCGCCGCAGCCGGGGCAGGCGCCGGAGAACTCGTAAAGGGGCTGTTCATACTGGCTGCCCTTGGCGGAGAAGCGGCTCATCGGATTCTTCTTTTCGCTGAGCGTCAGGCAGTAGTCCCAGTTCTTCTGTTCGGCCACGACGTCGTCGAGCGGGACCATCTTCAGCGCCTTCTCCTTGGCCGGGCAGACGTTGACGCAGCTGCCGCAGCCCTGGCAGTCCATCACGCCGACCTGGATACGGTACCGAAGGCCCTCAAAGCCCTTGCCGATCGCCGGCTTGGTGACGCAGCTTGCCGGCGCGGCGGCGGCCTCTTCCCCGGTGAAGAGCACCGGGCGGATCGCCGCGTGCGGGCAGACCAGCGAGCAGCGGTTGCAGCCGATGCACTTGTCCGGATCCCAGACGGGGACGTTGTCGGCCACGCCGCGTTTTTCGTACTTCGCCATCGAGATCGGCATGACGCCGTCGGCATACTCGGCAAAGGTGGAGACGGGGATGTCGTCGCCCTTGGCGCGGTTCATCGGGACCAGGACATTGCGGACATAGCCCGGCAGCGTCGGATCGACGACGTGCTCTTCGTCCTTCAGCTCCGCCCACTCGGCCGGGACGTCGATTTTGACCATGTCGGTCAAGCCGCGCTCGATGGCGGCAAGGTTCATGTTGACGATCTTTTCGCCCTTGCGCGAGAAGGTCTTGACCGCGGCGTCCTTCATGTACTTTTCGGCCTCGTCGATGGGAAGCACGCCCGCGAGCTTGAAGAACGCGGCCTGCAGCACGGTGCTGGTGCGGTTGCCGAGCCCGATCTCCGCGGCGATATCCGTCGCGTCGATGGTGTAGAAATTGACCTTGCGCTCAGCCAGCAGACGCTTGGCGCGGTTCGGGAGATTCGCCTCGAGCTGCTCGCCCTTCCAGCGGGTGTTCAGCAGGAAGGTGCCGCCGGGCTTGATTTCCTCCACGATATCATACTGGCCGATGTAGCTCTGATTGTGGCAGGCCACCAGATCGGCGGACTTGACATAATAGG
>JAFSWC010000001.1 GCA_017444665.1 Oscillospiraceae bacterium | reverse complement strand
TCGTCATCATGAAGGACGGCTACATCCAGCAGATCGGCACGCCGCAGGACGTGTTCAACCATCCGGCGAACCTGTTTGTCGCGGGCTTCATCGGCATGCCCGTCATGAACTTCTTTGACGCGCAGCTGACGCGCGAAGGCAGCAAGTTCTTCGTCGAGGTCGGCGGGCTGAAGGTGCGTCTGAGCGAGGACAAGGAAGAGCGTCTGCTGGGCAACGACGTGCAGAGCCAGGCGATCACGCTGGGCGTGCGTCCGGAGCATACGGACGTGGCGGAAGAGGGCATTGCGGCGCGCGTAGACGTCAGCGAAATGATGGGCTCTTCGGTCCATCTGCACGTGAACGCCGACGGCCGCGACGTGATCATCATCGTGCCGACGATCGACATGAAGGGCAACTATAACATCGGCGACGCCGTCCACTTCACCTTTGACGGCAAGGTCGCGCACGTCTTCAGCAAGGAGACCGACAAGAACCTCGAGTTCTAATTTCAGGCAGGACTTACCGGCCGGGGCGACAGCCCCGGCCGGTTTTCGTTTTGTCTGATTTGTCAAGTTTAACAGGAAAAAAGACGGCCCCGCCGGGGCCGTCTTTTCTGATATCTGATCGCCAATCGGCGCCTCAGCCGACCTGCTCCTTGACATAGCGCACCACATAATCGCAGAAGCGCCGCGTTGCCGGGCCGGGGTGGCCGACGGCGGAAAAGGCGATGCCGATCGTGCGCTTTGCCTCCGGCACAAGGGGCAGCGTCAGCACGTCGTCGTGCCGCCCTTTCAGCAGCAGCTCCGGCATGATGCTCATGCCCAGCCCCTGCTCGACCATCGCAATGATCGCATAGTCGTCCTTCGTGTAAAAACGGACGTTCGGCGTTACGCCCGCCGCCTCCAGGGCGCGCCGCGCATCGTGGTCGGAGCTCTGCAGCAGGGAAATAAACGGCTCGCGCTCGCACTCGACGATCGGAAAGCGCGGATAGCTGGCAAAGCGGCTGCCCGGCGGCAGGATCGCCAGCAGCCTGTCCTCCATCAGCGCGATGCACTCGCACTTCACGTCGCAGGGCAGCGCGACGAAGCCGATGTCCACGCTCCCGTCCGCAAGCCATTCGCTGACGTCGTGATAGTCGCCGTTGAGCAGCTTGAAGGAGACGTGCGGATAGTCGCGCTGAAACTCTTTCAGCACGGCGGGCAGCCAGTGCACGGCGACCGAGGTAAACGCGCCGATCCGCACGGTGCCCTGGTCCAGTCCCCGGATCGAGGCAGCCGTCTGCTCGATCTGCTCCCCTGCCGACAGCAGCGAGCGCACCGCCGGCAGCAGCCGTTCGCCCTCGTCGGTCAGCCGCACGCCGGAGCGGGCGCGCCGCAGCAGCCGAAAGCCCAGCTCGTCCTCCAGCGACGCGATCGCGTGGCTGACGGCGGACTGGGTGCAGCCCAGCGCCTCGGCCGCCCGCGTCAGACTGCCCAGCTCGACCGCGCTCATCAGCACCCGGTATTTTTCGATCATGGCGGGAGCCCCCTTTTCTCTTTAACATGAAAAAAATTCATACTAAGATGAATAAAATGATTGATATTTCTATTATATGCCGTTTTTTCAAAAAATCAAGCGCGTTAGCGGGCAAAAGCGCTTGCGCGGAAAGAATCATCCGCTATAATGCAGCTATCTGAAGCAAAAAGGAGCGAAACAGGACATGAGCGGAATGGTATATGTACTCGGCGCGATCGCGGTCTACCTCATCGGTATGTTGCTCATCGGCGTCGCCTATTCGAAAAACAGCAGCAGCGAGGACTTTTATCTCGGCGGGCGTCGGCTCGGCCCGGTGCTCACGGCCATGAGTACCGAGGCCTCGGACATGAGCGCGTATCTGCTGATGGGCGTGCCGGGCCTGGCCATGTTCTGCGGCGTGGCGGAGGCCAGCTGGACGGCGATCGGACTTGCTGTCGGCACCTATCTCAACTGGCTGATCGTGGCGCGCCGTCTGCGCCGCTACAGCGCGGCGACAGGCAGCATCACGGTGCCGGAATTTCTCTCCCGCCGTTTCCGCGATTCCTCGCGCGTTATCGAAACGGTCGGCGCGCTGGTGATCATCATCTTTTTCGTGCCCTACACGGCCTCGGGCTTCGCGGCCTGCGGCAAGCTGTTCAACTCGCTCTTCGGCTTTGACTATGAAACGGCCATGCTGCTCTCAGCCGCGGTCATCGTGGCCTACTGTGCGCTCGGCGGCTTTATGGCGGCCTCGGTCACCAGCCTGATCCAGTCCATCGTCATGACGGCCGCGCTCATCATCGTGCTCTTCTTCGGCGCGAAGACGGCGGGCGGCTGGGGAGCCGTGCTGGACAACGCGCGCAGCGTCCCCGGCTATCTCTCGCTTGCGGCCTCGACAGACATCCTCTCGGCTTCCGCCGGGCGCTACACGCCCCTGATGGTCGTCTCGACGATGGCCTGGGGCCTCGGTTATTTCGGCATGCCCCACATCCTGCTGCACTTCATGGCGGCGCGCGAGGAGAACGAACTGAAGATTTCCCGCCGCGTCGGCTCGATCTGGTGCGTGGTGTCTCTCGGCGTTGCGGTCGTGATCGGCCTTGTGGGCTTCGGCATGGCGCGCGCCGGCGCGGTCGCCATGCCCGCCTCGGAGAGCGAAGCGGAGAACCTGATCGTGCGGACCGCCGCGCTGATCGCCTCTAACGGCGCCTTTGCGGCGATCGTCGCCGGCCTGATCCTCGCGGGCATCCTGGCCGCGACGATGTCCACCGCCGACGCCCAGCTGCTGGCGGCCGCCTCCGGCGTGACACAGAACCTGCTGCGCGACGTTTGCGGCGTCAAGCTGTCAGAGAAAAAGAGCATGCTCGTTGCGCGCCTTACGGTCATCGGCGTGGCAGCCTTAGGCGCGATCTTCGCCAGCAACCCCAACAGCTCGATCTTCCGCGTGGTGTCCTTTGCCTGGGCGGGCTTCGGCGCCACCTTCGGGCCCGTCATGCTCTTTGCCCTGTTCTGGAAGCGCTGCAACCGCTGGGGCGCGATGTGCGGCATGGTCGCCGGCGCGGTGATGATCTTTGTGTGGAAATTCCTGGTCGCCCCTCTCGGCGGCGTGTTTGCGATCTACGAGCTGCTGCCCGCCTTCGTGATCTCGGCGCTCGTCATCGTACTCGTCAGTCTCTGCACCGGCAAGCCCGACAGGGAGATCTGCGAGGAATTTGACGCCGTCCGCGGGTAAACAACACACACAAAAAACCTCCTCGAAAGAGGAGGTTTTTTCATGCGCTTCGGGGCTTGACAAATCGGTAAATTGCGGTAAAATATGTCGCATACGACATATTTTACCGAGGTGAAACATGGATCAGAGCAATATGCCCATGGGAGTAAAATTTGCGGTGATCCACCGCGCGTTCCGGCGCGAGATGGATGCCCTGCTGCGGGAAAAGGACGTGACCGGCGCCCAGTTCGGCGCGCTGCGCGCGCTCGATTATCTCGAACGGGAGCGCGGCGGCGAGATCAGCCAGCACGATCTCGAGGAAATCAGCCGCAGCACCCACCCGACGATGACCGAGATCTTAAAAAAGCTGGAAAAGAAAGGCTTTATCGAGACAAGACCCAGTGAGACGGACCGAAGAAGAAAAGCGATCCGCCAGACGGACAAGGCGCGGGAGCTGAGCTTTGCAATGTCTCGCGCGGACGAGCGGACGTTTGAAAAATTCTGCGCCGGCTTTACGGAGGAGCAGACGGCCGCGCTGGAAGAAATGCTTGACAGACTGCTGCAAAACACCTGCGGCGGCTGCGGAGAGGAGGAATGAGAAAATGAAGAATTTCAAAAAGCTGCTTGGCAGCGTGCGGGAATTCAAAGCGCCCGCGATCTTCACGATCATTTTCATCATTCTCGAGGTGTTTATCGAGGTCGTGATCCCCTTTATCACGGCCGACATGGTCAATGCGATCAAAGACGGCGCGGCGCTGTCCGGCGTTGTGAAAACAGGTCTTTTCCTCGTCGTGCTTGCGGTGCTGTCGCTGTCCTTCGGCGCGGCCGCGGGCTTCCTGGGATCCAAGGCCTCGTCGGGCTTTGCGCGCAACCTGCGCCACGACGTTTTCTGCCGCGTGCAGGATTTCTCGTTTGAAAATATCGACCGTTTTTCCTCCGCCTCGCTCGTCACGCGCATGACGACGGACATCGGCAACGTGCAGATGGCCTTTATGATGGTCATCCGCATCGCGATCCGTGCGCCGCTGATGTTCCTCTTCGCCATCGTGATGGCGTACGTGATGGGCGGCGCGCTTGCCACGACCTTTGTGGTGCTGGTGCCGGTGCTGGCCTTCGGCCTGATCATGATCGCCCGAAAGGCGATGCCGGCCTTCCGCGCGGTGTTCCGCAAGTACGACAAGCTCAACGAATCCATCGAGGAAAACGTCCGCGCGATGCGCGTGGTCAAGGGCTTTGCGCGCGAGGAATACGAAAAGCAGAAATTCGCCGCCGCCTCGGGCAATATCCGCAAGGACTTCACCTATGCCGAGCGCGTTGTGGCGCTCAACTCGCCGCTGATGCAGCTGTGCCTGTACTTCAACATGATCTTCGTGCTGTCGATCGGCTCGAAGCTCATCATCACAGGCCGCGGCTCGACGATCGACGTCGGCCAGCTTTCGGCGATGCTGACCTATGGCTTTCAGATTTTGATGAGTCTGATGATGATCTCGATGATCTACGTCATGCTCACCATGTCGGCCGAGTCGATGAAGAGGCTGGCCGAGGTCATGGACGAACAGCCCACGCTCACCAACCCCTCCGAGCCAGTGTATGACGTCCCGGACGGCTCGGTCGACTTTGAAAATGTCTCGTTCAAATACGCGCGCACGGCTATGGTTGACGCGCTCTCCAACGTAAACCTTCACATCGATTCCGGCATGACGGTCGGTATCCTGGGCGGCACGGGCTCGAGCAAGTCCACGCTCATCCAGCTGATCCCCCGCCTGTACGACGTGACGGGCGGCTGCGTCAAGGTCGGCGGACGCGACGTGCGCGAGTACGACCTTGAGACACTGCGCAACAACGTCGCGGTCGTGCTGCAGAAAAATCTGCTTTTCTCGGGCACGATCAAGGAAAACCTGCGCTGGGGCGATCCGAACGCCACGGACGAGGAGATGGAAGCGGCCTGCCGCCTGGCCCAGGCGGACGAGTTTATCCGCTCGTTCCCGGACGGCTATGACACCCATATCGAACAGGGCGGCTCCAACGTCTCCGGCGGCCAGAAGCAGCGGCTTTGCATCGCGCGCGCCCTGCTGAAAAAACCGAAGATCCTGATCCTGGACGACTCGACCAGCGCCGTCGACACCCACACCGACGCGCTCATCCGCGAGGGCTTCCGCAACTATATCCCGGAGACGACCAAGCTGATCATTGCCCAGCGCGTCGCCTCCGTGCAGGATGCCGATCTGATCCTGGTCATGGATGGCGGCCGCATCGTCGGCTCCGGCACGCATGAGCAGCTCATGGCGACCAACGCGATCTACCGCGAGATCTACGAGCAGCAGAACAAGGGAGGTGAGCGCGATGAATAAACGCAGACCCGCAGCCGACAAAAACGCGCTTTTCCGCACGATCAAGCTGTTCTTCGGTTTCTATCCCGTCCTCGCGCCGCTTGCGGTCGCGTGCATCCTCTTCGCCTCGGTCGTCTCGTCGATCCCTTCGCTGTTTATTCAAAACGTCATCGCCATCATCCAGAAATGGGTCGGCAGCGGCGACTGGGCTTCGGCCAGGGCCGAGCTGATGCCGTATCTGGTGCTGCTCGCCGCGCTGTATGTTCTCTCCATCCTCGCCATAACGACCCAGACCCAGCTGATGGCCTATATGACACAGGGCTTTCTCGACAAGATGCGCCGCAAGCTCTTCGACGGGATGCAGAACCTGCCCATCCGCTATTTCGACAGCCACAAGTTCGGCGATATCATGAGCCATTACACCAACGATATCGACACGCTCCGCCAGCTCGTCTCCCAGACGATGCCCTCCTTCATCCAGTCCGGCGCGATCGTGCTGGTCGTGCTGGCGATCATGCTGTACTTCTCTGTCTGGATGACGCTCGTGCTGCTTGTCGGCGTCGCGGCGATGGCCTTTGTTGCCAAAAAGATCGGCGGCGGCTCGGCCCGCTCGTTCATGCAGATGCAGAAGACGGTGGCCGAAAACGAGGGCTATATCCAGGAGTCGATGAACGGCCAGAAGGTCATCAAGGTTTTCTGCCACGAACAGAAGGTCATCGAGGAGTTTGACGAGATCAACAACCGCCTCTACGAGCACAGCTACCGTGCCCACGCCTTTGCCAGCACCCTCGGCCCGATCATCGGCAACATCGGCAATGTGCTGTATGTTACGCTGGCGCTGGTCGGCGGTGTGTTCCTGCTTACCGGCGTGCCGAATCTCTCGCTCTCCGGCAAGGCCTTTTCCATCAGCATCCTCATCCCGTTTCTGAACATGACCAAGCAGTTTACCGGCAACGTCAACTCGCTCTCCCAGCAGATCAACTCCATCGTCATGGCCTCGGCCGGCGCCCAGCGCGTCTTTGCGCTGATGGACGAAGCGCCCGAGACGGACGACGGCTACGTCACGCTGGTCAACTGCCGCATCGCGCCCGACGGCACGATCACCGAGACCGACGAGCACACCGGCCACTGGGCCTGGCGCCACCCGCACGGCGACGGCACGCTGACCTACACCGAACTGCGCGGCGACGTGCGCATGGTAAACGTCGACTTTGCCTATGAAGAGGGCAAGGAGGTCCTGCACGACGTCTCCGTCTATGCCGAGCCGGGCCAGAAGGTGGCCTTCGTCGGCGCGACCGGCGCGGGCAAGACCACGATCACCAACCTCATCAACCGCTTTTACGATATTGACGACGGCAAGATCCGCTATGACGGCATCAACGTCAACAAGATCCGCAAGGGCGATCTGCGCCGCTCGCTCGGTCTGGTGCTGCAGGACGTCAACCTCTTCACCGGCACGGTGCTGGACAACATCCGCTACGGCAAGCTTGACGCCACGGACGAGGAATGCCGCGAGGCGGCGCGTCTCGCCGGCGCGGACGACTTCATCACCCGTCTGCCCGCGGGCTATGAAACGGTGCTGGAAAACAACGGCGCCAACCTCTCCCAGGGCCAGCGCCAGCTGATCTCCATCGCGCGCGCCGCGGTGGCCGATCCCCCCGTTATGATCCTTGACGAGGCGACCTCCTCGATCGACACGCGCACCGAGGCGATCGTCCAGAAGGGCATGGACAGCCTGATGAAGGGACGTACGGTCTTTGTCATTGCCCACCGCCTGTCCACGGTCATGGACTCCGACGTCATCATGGTCCTCGACCACGGGCGGATCATCGAGCGCGGCAGCCACGAGCATCTGATTGCCGAAAAGGGCACCTATTACCGCCTTTACACCGGCGCCTTCGAGCTGGAGTAAAACGGGAACAAGACAGGAAAAAGCCTCCCCGGCGGGGAGGCTTTTTCCTGTCTCAGCTATGAAAAGTCCGCGATCTTAATAAACAGCACCGCCTTGCCGTCGTGCGCGATCTCGGCGTATTGCGGCGTCATCTCCGCGTCGAACAGCACGGTCACGTCGACGTCGTCCTCCGGGACAAGGCGCACGGCAAGCTCGCCGCTCTCTTTCCACACGGAATCCGGACTGCCGTTTCGCAGCGCGCGCACCAGCAGCGGCAGCGCGCCCATCGGCGAAAGTCCCGTCCCGCCGTCGTCGCCCGTGTCCACGGCCACGCTGTCATAGACAAGCTTCGTGCCGTCCGCGCTCACGCGCGCCCGCACGCCGCGGATCAGCTCCGGCTCGATCACCTCGACGACACAGCCGCCGTCCGCCCCGTCGGCATAGCGCAGCGTAAAGCTGCAGGTGCTGTCTTCCTGCTCGGCGCGCACCTCCGCCGTTATTACCAGATCGCCGCGCTCCCGCAGCTCCGCGGCAAAGGCGTCAAAGCGCGCCTCGTCCTTTCTGCCGCAGCCCGAAAGCAGCAGCGCCGCGGCCAGCAGCAGGGGAAGAGTCTTTTTTTTCATGCCAAGCCTCCCGTTCTCGTTTGCTACCATCCTATGCCGGGTGCGGGGCGGCTATGCGAAAAACGCGAAAAACCCCTTGCCATTGTCCGCGAACTGTGATACAGTAGCCTCTGTTAAAAGCCTTGACACGGGAAAATAACGGGAATGACGCCACAGAGAGCGACGGCCAAAAGGGCTGAAAGCCGCCGCGGATCGTCCACCCGTTTGGTTCGCCCGCGAGCTCCGGCCAATCCCCGGCGTCAAGAGACACGTTATCGTCTCAATAAGTGCGGCTGCCCTTTTTGTTGGGGGGAGCCGAACACGGGTGGTCCCGCGGAAGTGTTGCTTTCGTCCCTGACAGCAGGAGACGGAAGCTTATTTTTTTCTCAAAGGGAGACAAGAACATGAAAGAATTGATGCAGAATCTGCGCGCGGCGGCGCTCCGCTCGATCGCCGAGACCGCCGACATGGAAAAGCTGGAAGCCCAGCGCGTCAAGTACCTCGGCAAAAAAGGCGAGCTGACGGCGATCCTGCGCCAGATGGGCTCGCTTTCCGCCGAGGAGCGCCCGGTGATGGGCCAGCTGGCCAACACCGTCCGCGCCGAGATCGAAAAGGCGCTTGACGAGCGGCGCGAGGAGCTGTCGAAAAAGCTGCTGGAGCTCAAGCTTGAGAGCGAGACCGTGGACGTCACGCTGCCCGGCAGAACGGCGGCGCTCGGCCACAAGCACCCGATGTACAACGTCCTCGACCAGATCAAGGACATCTTCATCGGCATGGGCTTTGAGATCGTCGACGGCCCGGAGGTCGAAAAGGCAGAATACAACTTTACCAAGCTCAACATCGACGAGGCCCATCCCTCCCGCGAGTGGACGGACACCTTCTATTTCACGCCCGACAGCAGCATCCTCCTGCGCACGCAGACCTCGCCGATGCAGGTCCACGCGATGGAGTCACGCCCGCTGCCGATCCGCATCATCGCCCCGGGGCGCGTCTACCGCAAGGACGAGGTCGACGCCACCCACAGCCCTATGTTCCACCAGATCGAGGGCATGGTCGTCGACAGGGGCGTCACGATGGCGGACTTGAAGGCCACGCTCAATCTTGTCGTGGAAAAGATCTACGGCGAGGGGACGGTCACGCGCTTCCGCCCGCACCACTTCCCGTTTACCGAGCCGAGCTGCGAGCTTGACATCCGCTGCCACAAGTGCGGCGGCAAGGGTTGCCCCACCTGCAAGGGCGAGGGCTGGATCGAGGTGCTCGGCGCCGGCATGATCCACCCCAAGGTGCTCGCCGGCTGCGGCATCGACCCGGACGAGTATTCCGGCTGGGCCTTCGGCATGGGGCTTGAGCGTCTGGCGATGGGCGAGTACAAGATCAACGACCTGCGTCTGATCTTCGAAAACGACAAGCGCTTCCTCGAACAGTTCTGATCAGGGAGGAAAACAAAAATGGATCTTTCAAGAAAATGGCTCAATGAATTTGTCGATCTGCCTCTTTCCCAGGTCGACGACCATACTTTTGCCGAGGCGATGAGCGTCTCCGGCTCCAAGGTCGAGGTCACGCGCGACCTCTCCAAAACGATCCGAAACGTCGTCGTCGGCCGGATCGAGGCGCTGGAGAAGCACCCGAATTCCGATCATATGCTTGTCGCGCAGATCCATGTCGGCAAAGAGACGCCCGTGCAGATCTGCACCGGCGCGTGGAACGTCCACGTGGGCGATCTTGTCCCCGCCGCGCTCGACGGCGCGCTGCTCCCCAGCGGCGCCGAGATCCACAGCGGCAAGCTGCGCGGCGTCGAATCCGACGGCATGCTCTGCTCGCTGAAGGAGCTGGGCATGACCGCGCACGATTTCCCCGAGGCGTCGATCGTCCCCGCCGCGATTCTGGGCGACTATCACGCGCTGGACAAGAACAGGCCCTCGATCTCCGCGGACATCAAGCCCGGCGACAAGATCTACGGCAGCGTCTGCGCCGCCGCGGTCAAGGGCGTCGAAAAGGCGGGCGCCGCGTGGCGCGCCACGCTCTCCCTCGCAGGGGAAGAGCGCGCCTGTCTCACCGCCTGCACCAACCTGCACGAAGGCGATCTCGTCGCCTATGACATGGCGAAGGACCACATCTGCACGCCGGACGACCTGCACGCAAAGCAGGAGGAGTTCCCGCACTGCATCACCGACGGCATTCTCATTCTGCCCGAAGATAAAGTCCCCGGAGAGGACATGGCAAACCTGCTCGGTCTCGACGACCACGTCGTGGAATTTGAGATCACGCCCAACCGCCCGGACTGCCTGTGCATGATCGGTCTCGCGCGCGAGACCGCCGTCACCTTCGGCAAGGAGCTGAAGCTCCACGAGCCCAAAGTCGCGGCAAAGGGCGAGGGGAACATCGCGGACCTCGCCAGGGTCGTCATCGAGGACGGCGAGCTCTGCCCGCGCTACACCGCGCGCATGGTCCGCAACGTGAAGATCGCCCCATCGCCGGAGTGGATGCGCGAGCGGATCCGCAACGCCGGTATGCGGCCGATCAACAACATCGTCGACATCACGAACTACGTCATGCTTGAGTACGGCCAGCCGATGCACGCCTTTGACTTCTCCTGCGTGAAGGACGGCGAGATCCGCATCCGCCGCGCCCGCGCGGGCGAGAGCATCACGACGCTCGACGGCAACGAGCGCTCTCTGACGGAAAACATGCTCTGCATCTGCGACACCGACAAGCCCGTCGCCGTCGCGGGCGTCATGGGCGGCGCCAACAGCGAGATCGTCGGCGACACCGCGATGGTTCTCTTTGAAAGCGCCAACTTCTCCGGCCCGAGCGTGCGCCGCACGGCCACGGCGCTCGGCATGCGCACCGACGCCTCATCCCGCTTCGAAAAGGGCCTGGACGTCAAGAACACCGAAAAGGCGCTCGAGCGCGCGTGCGAGCTGGTCGAGCTGCTCGGCGCGGGCGAAGTCGTCCCCGGCGTGATCGACGCCGTGGCCGGCGAGATGAAGACCGCGACTGTGAAGTTCGAGCCGGAGAAGATCAACGCCCTGCTCGGCACCGATATCGGCGCGGACACGATGAAGAAGATCCTGCTCGATCTCGGCTTTGCCTTCGACGGCGAGACGATCCTGGTGCCCTCCTGGCGCGGCGACGTCGAGCACTATTCCGACATCGCCGAGGAAGTGGCCCGCTTCTACGGCTACAACGAGATCCCGACCCGCTTTACCGGCACGGTCTCGACCTGCGGCGGCTTTACGCCGGATCAGCAGTGCGAGCGCCGCGTGGGTGAGATCTGCCGCAGTCTCGGCCTTGACGAGATCATCACCTATTCCTTCATCAGCCCGACCTATTACGACAAGATCCGTCTCCCGGCCTCTTCGCCGCTGCGCGACAGCCTGAAGATCCTCAACCCCCTGGGCGAGGACACCTCGATCATGCGCACGACGATCCTGCCCTCGATGCTGGAGATCCTGACGCGCAACTACAACTTCCGCAACAAATCCGCGGCCTTCTATGAGATCGGCAAGATCTACTTCAAGCGCCCCGACGGCCTTGCCGACGAGCCGAAGATCGTCTCTCTCGGCGCCTACGGCGAGGGGATCGACTTCTTCGCCCTCAAGGGCTGGGTCGAAGAACTGCTGGGCACGCTCTGCTCGGGTAAAATGCACTTCGCCGCGCAGAAGGAAAATCCGTCCTATCATCCCGGCCGATGCGCCGAGGTGTTCCTGGACGGCGACCGCGTCGGCGTCCTCGGCCAGATCCACCCCGAGGCAGCAGAAAACTACGGCGTCGACACGCCCCTCTATTGCGCCGAGCTGAGCTTTGACGCGATCCTTGCCCACCGCGCGCCTCTGGCCGTCTACCGGCCGCTGCCGCGCTTCCCGTCCGTCAGCCGCGACATCGCCGTCGTCTGCGACAAGTCCATTCCCGCGGGCGAGATGCGCGACTGCATCCTGGAAAACGGCGGGCAGTATCTCAAGGACTGCGCGATCTTCGACGTCTACACCGGCGACCGGATCGCGCCGGGCTCCAAGTCCGTGGCCTTCTCGCTGACGATGCGCGCCGACGACCAGACGCTGACCGACGACCACGCCGAGGAAACGGTGCGCGCCGTCCTCGCCGCGCTGCGCGAGCGCTTCGGCGCCGAGATGCGCTGATCCCTCCCTGATTTCCGTGTCCTCCGCCACTTTTCGACAAAACGTAACGAAAAGAGGTCACTTTGTCCCCACTTTGACGGAAAAACTTAAGAAAAAAACAGGAAACTCCGCTAAAAATCGACTTTACTTGACAAAATAATATGCTATAATAGAGTCAGGAAATCGGAAAAAAGGGAGGAACCCGTCATGGAAGATACGACAAGAAAATTTACCGCGCTTGACAGCAAGACCGAAATGAAGGAGATCCTTTCGAGCGTTTATAACTCCCTGATGGTCAAGGGCTACAACCCGATCAACCAGATCGTGGGCTATATCCTTTCGGAGGACCCGACCTACATCACCAACTACAACAACGCCCGCACGCTGATCACCCGTATCGACCGTGACGAGCTGCTGCAGGAGCTGGTCAGAACCTATCTGGCAAAGTAAAAGAAAAGAAAAGAAGAGCCGAGCTGAAATCGTTTTCAGCCCGGCTCTTTCCTTTACAGGCTTCCCCTCAAGGGGAAGGCTTTTTTATACCACCTGGAACAGGTAAAACTTCAGATAATCCGTCTCCGGTACGTTCCACAAAATCGGGTGATCCGGCGCCTGCTGGCGCGCCTCGATCTGCCGCAGCTCCACGCCGGCGTCCGCCGCCGCGCTTTTCAGCATTTTTTCAAACAGCGCGCTCGGCATAAAGTGGCTGCACGAGGCCGTGGCCAGATACCCGCCGCGCGGCAGCAGCTTCATCGCGCGATAGTTGATCTCCTTATAACCCCTCTCCGCGCTCGAAACGGTTTTGCGCGATTTCGTAAAGGCCGGGGGGTCGAGAATGATGAAGTCATAAGGCTTGTCGCCCTTCGCCTCCAGCGCGGGGAGCAGATCGAAGATATCCGCGGCGAGAAAGTCCATTTTTTCCGCAAGGCCGTTTCGCGCGGCGTTCCGGCGCGCCATTTCGATCGCGCTCTCGGACACGTCCACCGCCGTCACATGCTCTGCCCCGCCCTTGGCGGCGTTGAGTGCAAACGAGCCGGTGTGCGTAAAGCAGTCAAGCACTCTCTTGCCCCTGGCCAGGCGCGCCACGGCCTGACGGTTGTATTTTTGATCCAGGAAGAACCCGGTCTTCTGCCCGTTTTCCACGTCGACGGCATAAAAAATGCCGTTTTCGCAGATCTCGGTCACGGCCGAATCGGGATGCTCCTCACCCCACCAGCCCTTGTACTGCTCCAAGCCCTCCAGCGCGCGGATCGCGACGTCGTTGCGCTCGAAGATGCCGCTGATCTCCTGGCCGTCCGCGCGCAGCTCGTCGAGGAGCAGCGGGAAGAGCGTCTCCTTGATCCGCTCCAATCCGACGGACAGCGTCTGCACGACAAGGATATTGGAAAAGCGGTCGACCGTCAGCCCGGGAAAGCCGTCCGCCTCCCCGAAGATCACGCGGCAGCAGGTTAGATCCTCCGGCGCCATTACGCTTTTGCGGTATTCCCAGGCATAGCGGATGCGCCGCCGCCAAAAGGCTTCGTCAAAGCGGTCGTTTGCATTGCGCGAGACAAGGCGCAGCCGGATCTTGCTCTCGCGGCTGAAAAAGCCCGTTCCGAGATATTTTCCCTTTTCGCTCACCGCGTCGCACAGCGCGCCGTTTTCGCACGCGCCTTCTTCGCGCAGCACCTCCTCGGCGTAGATCCAGGGGTGTCCGCCCTCGACCCAGCGCGCGCCCTTGGCGGTGATGATGCATTTCGGATAGCCTCTCTCGGCCTTCATAGGGGAAACCCTCCTTAAAAAATCGTAGGGGCGGATATCATCCGCCCGCTGCGATCAAACTGGTGCCTGTCTCTATACGTACAGAATCAGCGCGATCATTTCCAGATCCTCGCTGCCGTTGTTCTTCATCGAATGTCCCTCGCCGTCGCCGACGAAGCTCATGTCGCCGGGGCGCATCGTGATGAGGTTGCCGTTGTCGCTGTAGGTGCCCTCGCCCTTGAGGACGTAATAGCACTCGCCGTCGCCGTGGTGGACGTGCCAGGCGACCTCCGCCCCGGGCACGAGCACGACGCGGTTGAACACGCGCCCTTTTCCGTACATTTCCGCCTCGCCGTCGAGGATCACGTGCATCTCGGCCTCGCCCTCGCCGCCGAACATCTTTTTGCGGAGGACCTTTTCCTCTCCGTTTCTTCTGACGATACTCATATCAATAACCCAGCTCCTCGTCGATCAGAATGATTTCGCTCGTCATGCCGCCCATCGGCGCCCACAGCACCAGCAGCGCGTTGCAGATGCGGTCGGCGCTGCGGCAGTCATGGCATTTGCCGTCGATCTTGCAGGGGGTTTTCTTTGCCTCAAAGCGCAGGGCGTTGCGCGTCGCGGCGGTGTTGCGCGCGCGGGAAAGGGCGCTTTCGAAGTCGGGGCAGATCTTGTTCGTGCCCGCGACGATGAAAAGCCGCTTGCGCCCGTACACCTGCCCGGCCAGGCGGTTGCCGTTGCCGTCGATGTTCAGGATCTCGCCGCCCTCTGTCATCGCGTTGGCGCTGGAGATATACACCGCGGCCGCGTTGGCCTTGGCGATCGTCTCCGGCCCCGGAACGACCCAGTGCCAGAACACCTCGTTGTGCGCCGCAAGCTTTTCATAAAGGCCCAGTTCCTTCGCCGTCATGCATCCGCCGATGCCGACCGTGGTGCCGTCGATCTGCGCATCGAGATAGGCCGCGGCCTCTTCGCCCGTGGCAAAGTGCCGGACGCTGTATCCGCGCAATTCCAGGTTGCGTATGGTTTTTTCGACATCCATGATTTTTCCCTCCTGTTTGTGGTGAAGCGTGAACAAAAAATCCCTCTTTGCGGCCATTATACCGCAAAGAGGGATCGTTGTAAATCGCGGATTGCGCCTTTACAGATCGAGCGCGCGGATCAGATCCCCGGCCGACAGCGCGAGCGAGGCGGCAAACTCCGCGTCCGGCGCGTCCACAGCCACGGCCACGGCGCTCTTCTCGGCGCGCGGAAAGATATGCACGCTTCCGCGCGGCAGGGAAAAGCGGATGCCGTCGGAATAGTCGGCGCCCATCTCCAGCATCAGCGACGACAGCGCCGCCATTGTCGCGGCGCGGTCGCGGCAGGAAAAGTCCCGCACGGCCGCGGCCGTCTCATGCCGCAGCGCGGCCGCGATCTTCGGCGGCGGGGCAAATGGCGGCGGCAGCTCAAGGTGAAGCCGGCCCTCCAGCGCGTCGACGCAGCAGCGATAATAGCTCGCGGGCGTGCCGACGTCGCACCAATAGCCTGCGGCCTCCACGCCGGCAAGCTTTTCGCCTTCTTTCAGCAGCAGCGGAAAAAGATCCCGCGCAAAATCAAAGGGGACGCCGCGCGGCACGCGCGCCATGGCACGCGGCGAGAGCACATAGATCCCCGTGTTGACAAGGTCGCTCACCACGCCCTCCCACGCCGGTTTTTCCACAAAGCCGCGGATATCGCCCTGCGCGTCCGTCACGGCCAGCCCGAATCGCAGGGGAGTGCTGTCGCGCTTGAGCGCGACCGTCGCGGCCGCGCCGCGCGCACGGTGCTCGGCAAACAGCGCGGCAAGGTCAAAATCGCAGGCCGCGTCGCCGGAGATCAGCAAAAAATCCTCGTCTCCGTAAAAGTCCTCGCAGTTTTTCACGGCGCCCGCCGTGCCGAGCGGCTTGCCCTCCACGCGATAGCACAGACGGATGCCCAGGGACGAGCCGTCGGAAAAGGCCTTTTCAAAGTCCGCCGCGCGATAGCGCAGCGCGGCGCAAACCTCCGTAAAGCCGCAGCGGCGCAGCAGCCGCAGGATATGCTCCATCATGCTGCGCCCCAGCAGCGGCACAAGGGGCTTGGGCGTATCGCCCGTCACGCATTTCAGCCGCGTTCCCTCGCCGCCGGCGAGAATGACCGCCTTCATATCGGCACCTCTTTTTCTTTCTGATGATTTCGGAAATAGTATGAGCCGCCGCGGACGAAAATATTTTGCGCGCGCCGCCGCGCTGCGCCCTTGTAAAGTAGAGACGCTTTTGTTATAATATACTATCTCTTACTATATCAATTAACAGCCGAAGACGGCTTATCCCTGTTTACGGAAAAGAGAGCGAAGGACGGATCACCATGAACAACACCCTCAAACGCCTTGCCGAGCCGGGCTCGAGACTGTATCTGGTTTTTCTCGTGCTGTTTGCGGCGGCGACCCTTTTCTTCAAAGTCTACAATCTGGATATGTTTATCCTTGCCATGGCGGAAGGCGGAGCCATCCTGCTGCTGATCATCTACACCGTCATCATGCGCCGCCGGCGCGAAAAGCAGCTGGCCGCCTACATCGAATCGGTGACCTATGACACGGAAAACGCCAAAAACAACACGCTGATGAACTTCCCGCTGCCGATCGCGGTCTTCCATCTGGCCGATTCGCGCATCGTCTGGGGCAACGAGATGTTTTTCGATATGTGCGGCAAGACAGGGACGCGCCTTGACGCCAGCATCGCCGACACCGTGCCGGGCTTTACGGGCAAATGGCTGCTCGAGGGAAAAAACCAGTATCCCGGCCTGCTGGAGGTCAACGGCCGCAAATACCAGCTCCACGGCAACATCATCCGCTCGGAGCACTCCGACGAGACCAGCGCCTTTATGGGCATCACCTACTGGGTCGACGTCACGGAGTATGACAGCATCCGCGTCGAATACGAAAACAGCCGCCCGATCGCCGGCGTCATCGTGATCGACAATCTCGACGAACTGATAAAGAATCAGCCCGAGCGCGTCAAAAACGATCTGCGCGACGCGGTGGACGACAAGCTGACCCAGTGGGCGGAGGAGCGCAGCGCGATCCTGCGCCGCTATGACCGCGACCGCTATATCGTTGTCCTCGAGCGCCGCTGGCTCGACGCGCTCAAGGAAGGCAAGTTCTCAATCATCGAGGAAGTGCACCAGGTCGTCAGCCCCTCCGGGGTCAACGCGACGATCTCCCTCGGCCTGGGCGAGGACGGCCAGACCCTGCAGGAGGCGATGCAGTTTGCCCAGGTGGCGGCCGAACTGGCGCTTTCGCGCGGCGGCGATCAGGCCGTCATCAAAAACCGCCTGAGCTTTGACTTTTACGGCGGCCGCGGCAGCGAGATCGAGCGCCGCACCAAGGTCAAGTCCCGCGTCATGGCCACGACGCTGGCCGAGCTTGTGCGCGACTCGTCGCGCGTGCTCGTCATGGGCCACCGCTTTGCCGACCTTGACGCGATCGGCTCCGCCGCCGGCGTGTGCTGCCTGGCGCGCAAATTCGGCGTCCGCGCGAATATCGTGACAGACCTGGAAAAGAACGCGGCCAAAAGCCTGCTCGCCGTCCTGCGCCAGCAGCCGGAATACCGCGACATCTTCCTGAACAAGACCGAGGCGATGCTGCGGGCAGACGGGCGGACGCTGCTGGTCGTCGTAGACGTCAACCGCCCCGAGCGGGTGGAGGACCCCGACCTGCTGGCGGCCTGCAACCGCGTTGCCGTCATCGACCACCACCGCGTCGCCGCGACCTATATCCAAAACGCTGCCCTTGCGTTTATCGAGCCCTACGCCTCCTCGGCCTGCGAGCTGATCACCGAGGTGCTGCAAGAGGTCGCCGAATCGAGCGACATCTTAAAGTGTGAGGCCGAGGCGCTGCTTTCCGGCATCGTGCTTGACACGAAGAGCTTTACGATCCGCACCGGCGAGCGCACCTTTGACGCCGCCGCCTATCTCCGCCGCTGCGGCGCCGACACGACCTACGTCAAAAAGCTGCTGCAGAACGACATGGAGGACACGGTCGCGCGCTACCGCATCATGCAGAACGCCGAGCTTTACCGCAGCATCGCCATCGCCGCCCCCGAGGAGGCACAGAACCGCGTCGTGGCGGCCCAGGCCGCGGACGAGCTGCTGAACATCTCCGGAGTCGAGGCGTCGATCGTCATCTCGCCCGACGGCAAGGGCAACATCTACGCCTCCGCGCGCTCGATCGGCGAGATCAACGTGCAGATCCTGATGGAAAAGCTGGGCGGCGGCGGCAACCGCAGCGCCGCTGCGGCGCAATTTGAGGAAACAGATCTTGAGACGGTCGTCGCCCGCGTCCACGCGGCCATCGACGAGTATCTCGACCAATAACGACCATCGTTCAAGAAACGGGAAAGGGGAAGAACCATGAAAGTGATCTTCAACACCGACGTAAAGGGCCAGGGCAAGAAGGGCGAGCTCAAGGAGGTATCCGACGGCTACGCACGCAATTATCTTCTGCCGCGCAAGCTGGCAAGCGAGGCGACCGCGGACAACATCAACGCTCTGAAGCTGAAGGAAAAGGCCAGAGCGCGCCAGATCGAGCTGGAAAAGGCGCAGGCCGCCGAAAACGCGAAAAAGCTTGAGGGCGTCCAGGTCATCGTCCGCGCCAAGGCGGGAGAGAAAGGAAAACTCTTCGGCGCCGTCACCTCCGCCGAGATCAGCAAAGCCCTGAAGGACCAGTTTGACATCGACATCGAAAAGAACAAGATCGTCCAGGGCGATCCGATCAAGACCTTCGGCGCCTACACGGTCAAGGCCAAGCTCGGCTATGAGGTCAGCGGAACGATCAACCTGCTGGTGGTCGAGGAATAAAAAGGAAGCGCTATGGACGAACTGCTGGGGAAAAAGATCCCCTATTCCTCCCAGGCGGAGCAGGCCGTGATCGGCTCGATGCTGATCGACCCGCGGTGCATTGCGGAGGTCATCAAAAAGCTGCGGCCGGACGAGTTTTATGTCCGCGCCAACCGCGATATCTTTGAAACGATCGTGGCCATGTTCTCCTATGGCCAGACGATCGACCCGGTGACGGTGCTTGACCAGATGAAGGTCCGCGGCGTCGGCGACGACAACACGCCCGGCTACCTTGCCGAGATCATGCGCGTCACGCCCACCTCGGCCAACGCGATGGAATACGCCGCCATTATCCGCGACCGCGCGCTGCTGCGTGCGATCGGCACGGTGGCGGACGAGATCAACACCATGGTCTACGAGGGCAGCGGCGAAGCCGACAGCGTCCTCGAGGCGGCGGAGGCCAAGATGTACGGCCTGCGCGAGGGGCGCGGGACGAGCGGACTGAAAGAAATCCGCTACGTCATGCAAAACGTCTTCGACGCGATGAGCGAGGCGGCTGCCTCGGGCAGCCGGATCCCCGGCCTGTCCACCGGTCTGCCGGATCTGGACAACATGATCCTGGGTCTGAACAAGTCGGAGCTGATCCTGATCGCGGCGCGCCCCGGCATGGGCAAGACGAGCATCGCGCTGAACATGGCGCTGAACGTCGCCATGACGCAGCACAAAAAGGTCGCGGTCTTCTCGCTGGAAATGTCGCGCGAGCAGTTGGTCAGCCGCCTGCTGTCGCGCGCCTCGCTCGTGCCGTCGCAGAATCTGATGACCGGCCAGCTTTCCGAGCAGCAGTGGCGCGACGTCGCTGCCGCGGCCAACACGCTGAGCGAATCGCCGATCCTCATCGACGACAACCCCACGCTCACGGTCTCGGACATGAACGCCCAGTGCCGCATGATCAAGGACCTCGACCTGGTCGTCATCGACTATCTCCAGCTGATGCAGTCGGCCGGCAGCGGCCACAGCTGGTCGAACGAAAGCCGCACGCAGGCCGTCAGCGACATCAGCCGCATGCTCAAGATCATGGCCAAGCAGCTGGGCGTGCCGGTCATCTGTCTCTCGCAGCTGTCGCGTGCCAACGAATCGCGCCAGGACAAGCGCCCGATGCTCTCCGACCTGCGCGAATCCGGCGCCATCGAGCAGGACGCCGACGTCGTCATCGGCCTGTACCGCGACGGCTACTATAACCGCGAATGCGAAAACCCGAACCTGGCCGAGGCGATCGTTCTGAAAAACCGCAAGGGCCAGACCGGCACGGTCAACCTGACCTGGGTGCCGGAGTACACCACCTTCTACAGCGTGGAGAAATACCGCGACGATGAAGGCTGAGCTCAAAGACCGCCTCCTGCTGCCGCCTCCGGGCGCGCGCGTCCTGTGCGCCGTGTCCGGCGGGGCGGATTCGATGTGTCTGCTTTCGCTGCTGCACGCGATGGGAACGTATACCGTCGCCGCCGCGCACTTCGAGCACGGCATCCGCGGCGAGGAGAGCCGGCGCGACTGCGCCTTTGTGGCGGATTACTGCGCCGCGCACGGCATCCCCTGTTATACGGAGCATGCCGACGTGCCGCGCTACGCCGCTCAAAACGGCCTGGGGCTGGAGGAAGCGGCGCGTGAGCTGCGCTATGCGTTTTTCGAGCGCGTCGCCGAGCGGGAGGGCTATGACCTCATCGCCACGGCCCACAACGCCGACGATAACGCCGAGACGATGCTTTTGAACCTTGCGCGCGGTGCGTCCGGCGCGGGGCTTGGCGGCATCCCGCCGCGGCGCGGGCGCATCATCCGCCCGCTGCTCGGCCTCACGCGCGCGGAGATCGAACAGCTTTTATCCGAGAGCGGCACGCCCCACGTCGAGGACAGCTCGAACGGCGACGAGACCATCCGCCGCAACCGCATCCGCCATGCCGTCATGCCCGTCCTGCGCGAGCTGAACCCCGCCTTTTCCGCGGCCGCGGCGCGCACCGCCGCCCAGCTGAGACGCGACGAGGCGTATCTTTCCGCGCAGGCGGAGGATTTCCTCAAAGCGCATTTCGACGGGAAAAGCCTGGCGTGCGCCGAACTGCTTTCGCTGCACGAGGCCGTGTCGAGCCGCGCCGTGCATGCCCTGCTCGGCCCTGGGGCGGAGGAAAAGCACGTCGAGGCCGTGCTTGCGCTGTGCAAAAGCACCGAGCGGCATGCGCTTTTTGTGCCGGGCCGCCGGGTGCTCTGCGAACGGGGAAGGCTGTATTTCGACCCCGACGACGGCGCCGAGATCCCGGAGACGGAGCTTTTGCCCGGAGGGTGCGTCGTGCTGCGCGAGGCCGGGCTGGAGATCCGCTGCACCCTCGGAGAGAGGGAAGAAATTCACAACTCGTTCAAGACTTATCGTCTGAAATATGAGAGTATAAGCGGGAAGCTTACCCTCTCCTCACCGCGGCCGGGCGAGCGGTATCGCCCTGCGCATCGCGGCTGCACCAAAACGCTGAAATCGCTGTTTGCCGAGCGGGAAATGACCGGCCGGGAAAAGCGGCTTACACCGGTCTTCCGCGACGAGGCGGGCATCGTGCTCGTCCCGCCCTTCGGAACGGCCGAGCGCTGTCTGCCGGACGAACACGGCGGAGAGCTTGTGATTATGGTCAGAAAATTATAAAAATTTTTGGGGGATTTATGGAGAAAGATATTCAGGAAATACTCATTTCGGAAGAAGAGATCCAAAAACGCGTCGCCGAGATCGGCGCCCAGATCACGCGCGATTTTCGGGACAAGGACCCGGTGTTCATCGGCGTGCTCAAGGGCTGCTTCATTTTCATGGCGGATCTGATGCGCTACGTCGACGTCAAGTGCTCGATGGATTTTATGGCCGTCTCGTCCTATAAGGGGACGACCTCCACCGGCGCGGTCAGCATCGACAAGGACCTCTCGGCCCCGATCGAGGGCCGCCACGTCATCCTTGTCGAGGATATCCTCGACTCGGGCGTGACGCTCAATTATCTGAAAAATTATCTGATGGTCCGCAAGCCCGCCTCCATCACGATCGCGACGCTCATGGACAAGCCCTCGCGCCGCAAGGCGGACATTTACGCGGATTATTCCTGCTTCGAGGTGCCCGACGCCTTCGTCGTCGGCTACGGGCTCGACTATAACCAGCGCTACCGCAATCTGCCGTATATCGGCGTGCTCAAAAGCGAAATATACTCATAAAATCCGTACCACAGACAAGCCAAGTGCTTAGATAGGATGTGACCCACGCTTGAAACCTGAACGCAACAGAACCAGAGAGATCGGCTTTTACGTTCTGATCCTGGTGATCCTTGCCGCGACGATCTTTTCGATGCTCGGCGGGAAGAAGCAGGAGGAAATGGTATATTCCGACCTCGTTGACCTTTTCCGGGCCGAAAAGGTGAAGTCCTTTGTCACCCGCGGAGACGAGATTGTTCTCGAGGTCCGCACCGATGAAAAAAACGACGAGGGCGAGGAGATCACCGAGACAAAAACGGTCGAGCTGTACAGCTTTTCCGTCTTTTATCAGGACTTCTCCGACCTGATCGCCCAGCAGCATGAAGCCGGGATCCTCGAGACCTATGATTATCAAGAGGGCTTTGTCGTCCCGTGGTGGGTCGGCCTTCTGCCGTATATCATCCTCATCGCGCTTGCGATGTGGTTCTGGTCGTCCATGATGAAGCAGGCGGGCGGCGGCGCAGGCGGCTTTACCAAATTCAGCAAGGCGCGCACGCGCCTCGGCAGCGAGGAAAAGGACAAAAAGACCTTTGCCGACGTCGCGGGCTGCGACGAGGAAAAAGAGGAGCTTTCGGAGATCGTGGATTTCCTGAAAGACCCCAAGGCCTACACCGCGATGGGCGCGCGCATCCCCACGGGCGTGCTGCTCGTCGGCCCTCCGGGCACGGGCAAGACCCTGCTGGCAAAGGCCGTAGCGGGCGAGGCGAACGTCCAGTTCCTGTCCATCTCCGGCTCCGACTTCGTCGAGCTCTACGTCGGCGTCGGCGCCGGACGCGTCCGCGACCTGTTCGACCAGGCCAAGAAGGTCGCCCCGGCGATCATCTTCATCGACGAGATCGACGCCGTCGGCCGTCAGAG
>JAFSWC010000021.1 GCA_017444665.1 Oscillospiraceae bacterium | reverse complement strand
TTTCATCCATGCCGCAGGGCGCAAAAAAGCGCCGCACCGGCAATCGACCGCTGTGACGTGTGAGAAGCCGGACGGAATGCGGTTTTTGCTGCTCCGCTTGCCCAAAGCGGACGCCGCAGCCATCCGATGCACCAACGAGGCCGAAACAGCCTTATGGCTGCCTCTATCATAGCACATCTTTGGTCATTGTCAACATATTTCTTTTTGAAAAAACGACATTTTTTGTGCATTATATTGACATCGCGGTAGTGTGGTAAAGTGCCGATCGGAAGAAAAAGCAGCCCGTCCCAAAGGGCAGGCTGCCGACGGTTCATTTCCTTGTTTTTCCCCTGTTTCTGATCGCTTCCGCCTTGTTGCGTGTCTCTTTGCCGTCGTAGATCCGGATCTCCGGATTGCGCTTCTTCGCCAGCTTGAGGATCGCTTTTGCGTCGCCGTTGTCAAAGCTGTTGTGTTTGGTGCGGTCGCCCTTTGTAAAATACAGAACGGTCAGGGCGCTGTCATGCGGATCGGGCTCATGCGTGACGGCATAGATATCCTGCCAGTCCCAGCGGTCATAGTTCGTCGTAAACTGCATCTGGTAGAATATCTCCAGCCCGCGCTCCGTGACGGTGACATACTTCTCCATGATCAGGGCAAGCGCGTAGAGAACGGCAAAAACAAAAGCGACCTTCCACTGTGTCACAACGCCGCCCAGCAGCAGAATCGCGACAAGCAGCCATCCGCCGGTCTTGGTCCATTTCTTCCTCTGCAGGGTATTGCGGGCGTTATATTTTTGGCCGGGAACGGATTCCCACGGAAGTACGGTGTTGCGCATGGCGGTCTCTCCTTTTTTCAAGGGTAAGGCGAGGGGACGAGCCCCTCGCCTTATGTAGTATCTTGCCCTATCCCAGCGGATAAATCAAGCCTTGGGTCTGGGAGCCTTGCCGGCGGCGCGCAGAGCCTCGAGGTTCTTGAGCGCCTTCTCGTGCTCCTCTTCGGGAGCGGCGGCGGGCTTCTTCATAACGGTCTTGCCGAACAGGTTGGTGTACGCGCCGTCCGCCCAGAAGATGTTGCGGCCGAGGAACGCGGTGATCGCCGCATAGATCGGGTTGAGCAGGTTGACGAACGCGAACGGGAAGTACACGAACGGGCTCATGCCCAGAACGCCCATCTGGTAAGCGCCGCAGGACGTCCACGGGAACATCGGGCTCCACAGCGTACCGGCGTCTTCGAGGGTACGGGAAAGCATGTTGCGCGCGAGACCCATCTCGTCATACTTGTCGACGTAGAGCGGGGCGGGAACGCCGATGCCGAGGAACTGGTCGCACATCGCGGCGTCGCAGAAGATGGAGGTCAGCATGGTGGCAAGCACCAGGGAGCCGACGCTGTGCAGCTTGTGCTTGAGGCCGCCGAACAGGGTCTCGATGGCGCCGCAGCGCTCCAGCGCGCCGCCGTAGGCGACCGCGAGGAGGACGAGGTTGATCGTCCACATCTGGTTGTCCATGCCGCCCTTGGCGATCGCGGCGTCAACGAACTCGTTGCCGGTCGCGATCTCGGGACCGTAGTGCAGGATGTTGAAGATATCCGCCAGGGACATGCTGCCCTGGAAGATCAGCGCGAAGATGACGCCGCAGGCGACCGAGACGATAACGCCGACCAGGCCGGGCAGACGCATCAGGCACGCGACAATAACGACGACGACCGGGAGCAGAACCAGCGGGTTGAGGTTGAAGTTCTCCGCGATGGCGCTCTGGATGCCGGCGGCGATGGAGGAATCGTAGCCGCCGACGTTGACGTTCAGGCCGAGGATCGTGTAAATGATCAGAGCCACCACAAAGGTCGGTCCGGTGGTGGAAACCATCGCGGTCACGTGGTCGAACAGTCCGGTGTTGGACACGGCGGCGGCGAGGTTGGTGGTGTCGGACAGCGGGGAGAACTTATCGCCGACGTACGCGCCGGAGATGATCATACCGGCTGTCAGCGCCGGGTTGATGCCGAGGCCGGCGCCGATGGTCACGAACGCGATACCGATGGTAGCGGTGGTCGTCCAGGACGAGCCGCAGGCCAGGCCGACGATGGCGCAGAGGATGCAGCCGACCGGCAGGAAGGTCTTCGGGGTCAGGAGCTTCAGTCCGTAATAGATCAGCGCGGGAATGGTGCCGGACATCATGAAGGACGAAACCAGCAGGCCGACCGTGCAGAGGATCAGGATCGCTTCCATGGAAGCGTTCAGGCGCTCCAGCATACCGGTCATCATGTCTGTAAAGCTGTGCCCGCAGAAATAGCCGACGATGCAGGCGACCGCAATCGCAATGATCAGCGGCATATGCGCGCCGTCATAGGTCTGGTCGATTGCGAAGACGTAGATCATCAGCAGCATCATCGCCAGAATCGGCAGCAGCGCCTCCCAGAGTTTCGGGAGCCTTACTTTCTTTTCACTAGCCATAGAAAAATAACCTCTCTCTCCTTTTTTCTTTTCCGTCTCGCGGGAAAACCGTTTGGGCAAACGGCTCTCACACACTTTCCCGTTTCGGCGGAGCGTCGGCACGGTAACCGCACCGGTCTTCGCAAGAGTACTATAGCACAACCGTCCGTTAATTTCAACAAAAAAATTGTTGTTTCTGAAAAAATTTTTTGTATTTTATGCAATTATTACAGTTTTGCGTTATTGGTTTACCGTGTTATTGTGCTAATGCAACGTATCGCTTGACATTTTTACGGCAAGTGCGTAAAATACCTTTTAACAAGCTTTTGGAGGGATTTTTATGGAAAAGATCAAGGCGCGCACGCTGTCCG
>JAFSWC010000020.1 GCA_017444665.1 Oscillospiraceae bacterium | reverse complement strand
TCCAACATGTCCAAGGAGGACATCGACAAGGCCGTCAAGGAGGCCGAGATGTACGCCGCCGAGGACAAGAAGCGCAAGGACGAGGTCGACGCCCGCAACGCCGGCGACCAGATGGTCTACCAGACCGAAAAGACGCTTGCCGAAATGGGCGACAAGCTCGACCCGGCCGACAAGGGCGAGGTCGAAAACAAGCTCGCCTCGCTCAAGACCGCGCTGACCGGCACCGACACCGAGGCCATCAAGCACGCGACCGAAGAGCTGACGCAGGCCTTCTACAAGGTCAGCGAGAAGATGTACCAGGCGGCCAACCCCCAGGGTGCGCAGGGCTTTGATCCCTCCCAGGCGGGCGGCCCCCAGGGCGGTCAGCCGGGCGGCCAGGACTACTACGACGCCGACTACACCGTCGTGGACGACGACAAGTAATTTCAATTTAAACTTTATGCGAAGCCGCCAAAGGGCGGCTTCGCGCACCCCGACCCGAAGCCCAGCGGTAGCGGGTTTGGGTCGGAAAGGAGGAGCAAGGAAGCGGCCGCATGTTTTCGCGCGGCGGTAAACGCAGCGCGCGGAAACGGAGGCAAGCGGACTTTGCGACGACGCGATGGCAGAAAAACGCGATTATTACGAGGTGCTCGGCCTGCAGAAGGGCGCGAGCGCCGAAGAGATCAAAAAAGCATACAGACGCCTTGCCAAGGAAAACCACCCCGACCTGCACCCCGGCGACAAGGCCTGCGAGGAGCGCTTCAAAGAGATCAACGAGGCCTACGAGATCCTGTCGGACGACGACAAGCGCGCGAAGTACGACCAGTTCGGCCATGCCGCGTTCGACCCTTCCGCCGGCTTCGGCGGCGGCGGATTCGAGGGCTTTGGCGACTTCGGCGATTTGGGCGACATCTTCTCCAGCTTCTTCGGCGGCGGCTTCGGCTCCGCGCGCAGCAACCCCAACGCGCCGCGCCGCGGCGACAACCTGCGCGCCAGCGTGAACATCTCCTTTGAGGAGGCAGCCTTCGGCTGCAAGAAGGAGGTCACGGTCGGCCGCGTGGAGAAGTGCGCCGACTGCAAGGGCAGCGGCTGCGCCCCCGGCACGACGCCGGAGGTCTGCCCCGACTGCAAGGGCAGCGGCACCGTACGTACGACCCAGCGCACGCCCTTCGGCATGGCGCAGTCCACCGCGCCGTGCCAGAAGTGCCGCGGCACGGGCAGGATTATCCACCAGCCCTGCAAGACCTGCCGCGGAATGGGCAGCGTCCGCCGTCAGCACAAGATCAGCGTGAACATCCCCGCCGGCATCGACGACGGCCAGGCCATCTCGCTGCACGGTCAGGGCAACGACGGTGTGAACGGCGGCCCGGCCGGCGATCTGCTGGTCGGCGTGATCGTGCGTCCGCACGCCCGCTTTGAGCGCGACGGCAACTCGGTGCTGCTGATGCAGGACATCAGCTATGCCCAGGCGGCGCTCGGCGCCGAGATCGAGGTCCCGACGCTGGACGGCAACGTCAAGCTTACGATCCCCGAGGGCACGCAGCCGGGCGCGACCTTCCGCATGCGCGGCAAGGGCATCCCCTATCTGCGCGGGTCGGGGCGCGGCGACCAGTTCGTCACCGTGAACGTCAAGGTGCCCAAGGGGCTGACCGGCTCGCAGAAGGAACTGCTGCGCCAGTTTGCCGCCTCAATGGGCGAGTATGACGGCGGCGCCTCCGGGCTCGGCGGCATCTTCGGCAAAAAGAAGAAATAAAAACGTGCTGTCATTCTGAGGAACGAAGTGACGAAGAATCTTCGCTTTTGAAAAGCTTTCGAGAGGAAAGATCCTTCGCTCCGCTCAGGATGACAGCGTTTTTGTTTACAAAAATTAAATTGCATCCCGCGCCGTTTGCGGTATAATGAAAGCATCTCAACAGAAAAGGAGCTTTGTCATGGATTTCAGAAGTCTTACCGTCAAAGAGCTTTTCGACAACGAAAAGACCGCCGCCGTGGTCAAGGATCTCGCGCCCCAGCTGCTGAAGTACCCCGTCAAGCTGTTCAACAAGAAGAGCTGCGGCGAGATATTTGACAAGGTCGTCAAAGCCGGCATCGTGCCGCTGGACGTGGCCAAAAAGGTCGAGGCCAAGGTAAACGAAATCATCAAGTAAGCATAAACGGCTTCCCGCAGGGGCTTGCCGCCCCTGCCGGAAGCCGTTTGGAAAGAGAAAGACATGCTGGATTCCCTGTTTGAACAGTTTGATTCGATCGTCGTCCTCGACACCGAGACGACCGGCTTTTCCCCGCGCAGCGACGAGGTGATCGAGCTGGCGCTGCTGCGCGTGACCGCCGCGGGGGAAGCGGAGGAATACGACGAGTTCATCCGTCTCTCGCCCGGAAAGACGCTGCCGGGAAGGATCACGGAGCTGACCGGCATCACGGAGCAGATGCTGCGCGGCGGCGTGGGCAAAAACGAGGCCGCCTGCGCGCTGGCCGAAATGCTCGGCCACGGGCGGACGCTTGTGTGCGCCTATAACGCCCAGTTCGACCTGGTGTTTTTATACTATCTGCTCGACGCATACGGCCTGGCCGGAGCGCTGAAGAGCGTGCGCTTTTTGGACGCGCTGACGGTCTATAAGGACCGGCGGCCCTATCCGCACCGGCTCAGCGACGCGGTGGAGAGCTACGCGCTCGTCTCGCAGAACACGCACCGCGCCATCGACGACACGCACGCGACCTATGAGCTGCTGTGTGCGATGGACGCCGAGGCGGCCGACCTTGACCGCTACATAAACCTCTTCGGCTACAGCGCCAAATACGGCCTGCCGAAGCGGCGCATTTCCTCGGTCAGCTACCGCCCGCAGGGCTTTGACGCAGTCGGCAAGCTGTACGATCCGCCCTGCCAGGACGGGGCGGAGACGCTTTGAAAGGCGGCGGAGATATGAAGCAGAGACGAAGAAAAAACGCCTGTCTCTCGCTGCTGCTGGCCGCGCTGCTGCTTTCGGGCTGCGGCGTCAAGCCTCCCGCGCCCGCGGCCGCGCCGGAGGAGAGCGCGCCGACAGCCGCGCCAGAGCCGACAGTTGCCCCGACAGCCGCGCCGACCGCCATGCCCGCCGCCCCGGCGGAGGACGCCGCGGCGGACGCGGAGGAGGATGCTCCGGCACAGGACGCGCCGCGCGCCGATTCGATGACGAAGGGCTCGCACAAAACGACGCGCGTCGACTGGAATTACTGGATCTATGAGCCGGATATCCCCGCGCCCGAGGAGGGGCTGCCACTGGTCGTTTATATGCACGGCGACGGCGGCAAGGGCAGCAATCCGGACCGCCTGGTTTTAAACGATTCCGGTCTCGGCCGTCTTCTGTATGAGGGGACGGTCCGTCTCGACGCGCTGGTCCTCGTCGCGCAGTCCTCAAACGCGTGGCGGAGTCTGTATGACGACTTTGCCGAGCTGATCGACTGGACGGCGGAGACCTATCACGCCGATCCCGACCGCGTCTCCGTCGTCGGCTGCAGCGCAGGCGGCGTGGGCTGTTTTCAAATGATCATCCGCTATCCCGCGCGCTTTTGCTGTGCCGCCGTGCTCGGCGGTGCCGTCAGCCCGAAGCAGGCGGCGGATATCCGCATCCCGCTGCGCATCTATCACGGCGAACTGGACAGCTTTATGGGCTTCAGCGTGGTCCGGGCCAGCGAACAGATCAACGCCAACGGCGGGCAGGCGGAGCTTATCATGATGAAGGACGTCCGGCACAGCGAGCAGATCGCCCTTTCGGAAAGCGAGTGGGGCCTTTGGGACTGGGTCCTGGCCCAAAAGCGAGAAGCGGGCTGAAAAGCAAGAAAAAGAGATGGGGGTTCCCCATCTCTTTTCTTTTTTTCTCTTTTTACGATCGGATCAGCCTTCGTACGCCTTAAAGAAGCCCAGGATGCCGTCCAGCCGGTCCTTATCCATCGAAAAGGCCGTGATCGCGCTCATGTAGCTGCCCACTTTGAGGGCCACCAGCCGTTCATAGACGGCCACGCCGTTGTAGTTGGCCGAGATCAGGATCGCCGGATGATCGGACCCGGCGAAGGAAACGGTCTCCTTTTCCATCGAGATGTCCGTCATGCCCATCTGAACCAGCGTCGGTTTCAGCTGGTCCAGGTTCATGTCGATGTACCTGTCCTCGTCCAGCACGATGCCGTAGATGACGCCGAGATCCTGGATCATGATGTTCACGTTGTCGCCGCTCTGATCTGTTGCCAATGCGTACAGGTCGCACAGCGAGCCGCTGTCGCGCAGCTGGTCGGCAAGACCCGTCTCGGAGAAGTTATCGGCCACAAGGCCCATCATCTGCGCGGTCTGCTCGTCGTCAAGGACCACCCAGTTGTCCGGGACCTCTGCGCTGATGCCGAGACCCTTGTTGACATAGCTGCTTGCGGTCTTTTCCCCGACCATTTCTTCCGCTGCAACCTCTTCTTCCGGCTCGGCCGCTTCCACTTCCTCCGCGGGAGCCGCTTCGGGTTCGGATGCGTCGGCGGCGGCTTCCGCCGCCTTTTCGGCGGCCTCTTTGATCTTGTCCGCGCTGTCAGTCTTTCCGGATGCCCCGCAGGCCGAGAGCGAAAGCAGCATCGCGGCCAGCAGCAGGATGCTTATCCATTTTTTCATATTGATTTCTCCTTTTTTAGGGTTTTCCCTGCGGAAAGTATAAGCGCTCCCGGCGGGGTCTGTCAAGAGTGCGGCGCTTACCACGCAAGATCCATCGGGTCGAGCGGCTCGCCGCCCGTGAGGATGCGCCGCAGCGCGTCGCGGCAGACGTCCGTCGCGTCCGAAAGATACTCCTCAAGCAGCTCCTCGGTCATAAAGACGGTCTTGCCCTCCGGGTGCTCGGTGAAGTCGCCGCGCATCTCGGCAAGGAAGTCCTTCAGCAGGAAGGGGTAGATGCGGTTGATCGGCTCGGTCTCAAAGTGTCCGGGCATGACGAGCTCGTCCCGGATATGGTAGCGCGAGACGATATAGGCATTGAGCAGGTGATAATCGTTGTGCAGGATCGCGACCTTTTCGCGCGTCATGCTGCGCTCGAACAGGCGCGCCTTCTGCCAGAAGATACGGTAACAGGCGTCCTCGACAAGGTGCATGTAATAGCCCAGATAAAGATCGTCTGTCTCGACAAGCGGGGCAAATTCGCGGCGGAAGCGCTCGAAATCCGAGATGCGGACGCTTTTGCCGTCCTTCTCGGTATCAAGCTGGAAATGCGTCAGGTTGCGGAACACCAGGTCCTCGATCGCGTCCGGCAGGACGTTGCCGATACGAAAGCGGTCGGCGTCGCGCACGCCGAGGCCGATCAGATCTTCCCCGATGAGATAATGGATCGTTCGCTGTGCCATGTTCTTTCCTCTCTCTTTCTTGCCTCCCCCGTTGGGGAATTGCGGCCGGATCTCTTGCCTCCCCCTCGGGGGAGGCGGATCGCAACCGGCATCCACTAAGGCTCCCCTGCAAGGGGAGCTGTCAGCCCTTGGACTGACTGAGGGGTCGTCCGTAACCTCCGTCCCCGCTTCGCCGGTCTATTTCTGATACAGCTCCAGCACCTCGCGCGCCATGTCGGCCATGCCCCTGCGCACATGCGCGGGCGACAGGATCTCTGCCTCCGCGCCGAAGCCGAAGACCCAGGCGTAAAACTGCGGGCTGACGACGGCCCGGATCGAGACGGAAAAATGCCCCTCGTCCTCGCGGATCAGCATGACGTCGCGGCCGAAGCGGTCGATCACCGCGCCGGCCAGTCGGCTGGAAAAGCGGAGGCGCACGGTCTCGGCCTCGCCAGCGAACATGCCGAAGACGGTCTTGGAATAGGCCGACATGTCGAGCCCGGCAAAGGCCTCCTTGCCGTCGCGGAAGCTTTCGCACACGCTGATCTGCGCCATCTTGTCGACGCGGTAATGCCGGATCGTCTCCGTCTGCGTGTCGAAGGCCAGCAGGTAATAATTCTCGTCGTCCCACATCAGCGCCCAGGGGCTGACCTCATAATACGCGCCGTCGTGGCGGTAGCGCCGCTCTTTGTCGACGGTGTATTCAAAATAGCGGAAGCGGATCTTTTTGTCGCCCGTGATAGCCGAGGAGATCTCGTCGACGTTGTAATAGACGCTTTCGTTCATACTCTTGACCCGGTTGCGGACATAGACCTGCCGCTGGAGCAGCACGGCGTCGTGCGCGCTGGCCAGCCCTTCGATCTTGCGGATCAGCGCAAGCGTCTTTTTCTGCGTGATGAACTTGGACGACTGGACGCTGTCGACCAGCAGCTTCAGCTCCGGCAGCTCGAACTCGCGCGTGCCGATGTAATAGCCCACGGTCTTGCCGC
Source organism: Oscillospiraceae bacterium (assembly GCA_017444665.1). GTDB lineage: Bacteria > Bacillota > Clostridia > Oscillospirales > Oscillospiraceae > Limivicinus. The sequence goes on along the minus strand of JAFSWC010000020.1, from coordinate 2,784 downwards.
GCGCCTGCACGACGTCCAGCCCGAAATCGCGCAGCGCGTCAAGGTCGGCATACAGGCTTTTGCGCTCGGCCGCGATGCCGTGCGCGGAAAGCTCCTCGACCATCTGCGCGATGCCGACCGGGTGCGCCTCGTCCGAGTTTTGCAGCAGATAGCGCATCAGATATAAGAGCTTCAGCTTTTGATTCTGCGATCTGGGCATGGCGATCCCCTCCGTTTTTGATCTCTGCTGACAGTATAGCACAAACCACTGTCCCATTTGAAGGACTTTGTTTTGTCACGGGCCGGTAACCTTCCGGTAAAAAATACGCCTCTCCGGCGTCGCCGGAGAGGCGTTTCTTCGCTTTTGCCCTATAATAGGCCTTCGGGTTTTCCGCTTTGCGCGTGACGGGGCTGAGGGCGCCCTAAGTCGCCGCGGCGGGAGAGCTCCAGCGCGCGTCTGCGCTTTTTCGACAGCTTTTCATAGGGGACGAATTTCATTTCTTTCACCTCTTTCTTTCGCTTTCGCGACGTGGTATACTGTTTTCATGCTTGAAAAAAAGGATGGGGGTTGTCTATGACGCTTGAGGAGATTTGCCTTGCCATGCGGGAGGCCGAGCGCAGAGCCGGCGAGCTGATCCTGCACGCGCACGGCGTGATGACCGAAAACAAAAGCGGCGCGCGCGACGTCGTGACCCAGTACGACCGCGCGGTGCAGCAGCTTTTGATCTGGAATCTGCGCGCCGCGGTGCCGGAGGCGCACTTCTTCTGCGAGGAAATGAACGAGCAGGAATCGCTTGACGCCGCGCAGCTGTTCATTATCGACCCGATCGACGGCACGATGAACTTTGTCCGCGGCTTTTCGCACAGCTGCGTCTCCGTGGCCTACGCCGAAAACGGCGTCGTGCAGGCCGCGGCGGTCTATAACCCCTATCTCGACGAGATGTTCCACGCCGTGCGCGGCGGCGGCGCTTTTTTGAACGAAAGCCCGATCCGCACGGCGGAGGACGATCTTGCAAACAGCGTGGTGTGCTTCGGCACCGCGCCATACCGCCCCGACCTGTCGGACCACACCTTTGCCCTGGCCCGGCGGATGTTCGACCGCAGCCTTGACGTGCGGCGCGAGGGCACGGCGGAGCTGGATCTGTGCAGCGTGGCCGCGGGCCGCGCGGGACTGTATTTCGAGCTGGACCTGTCGCTGTGGGATTACGCGGCGGGCGCGCTGATCGTCGAGGAGGCCGGCGGCGTGTGCCGCAGGGCGGACGGCGAGGCGCTGCGCTTTGCGGCGGAAAAAAGCACGATCGTCGCCGCGGCGAGCGAGGCCGTGCTGGCGGACTATCTGCGCGAGACAGAGGACCTGCGCTGAAAAGCGTGATAATAGCAAAAAAACGTCCCTTTCCGATCGGAAAGGGACGTTTGCGTATCAAGATAATCAGTTTGAGATAATCAGTCAAGAACGTAGGGCAGCAGAGCGATCTGGCGGGAGCGCTTGATCGCCTCGGTCAGCTCGCGCTGATGCATCGCGCAGGTACCGGTCGTGCGGCGGGGCAGGATCTTGCCGCGCTCGGACAGGTAGTGACGAAGCTTTGCGGTGTCCTTATAGTCGATAAAGGTGGCCTTGTCGACGCAGAACTGGCAGACTTTTCTGCGCTTGTGGTTCTTGGGGTTGTTTTTATCGAAAGCCAAAGCTGTATCCTCCTTTTCTTATTCCTTAGAACGGCAGCTCGCCGTCTTCGCCTTCGAGTTCTTCAAACGGGGAAGAGGCCTTGGGGCTGCTCTTCGGCGCTTCATAGCTCGAATAGCTGGGGCGGCTGTCGGTGGACTCTGCGCCGTCGCGGCGGCTGTCGCCGAAGTAGACGTTGTCGGCAACGACTTCCCAGCTGGTCCGCTTGTTGCCGTCACGGTCTTCCCATTTACGGCTCTGCAGGCGTCCGGAGACGACTGCCATGCGGCCCTTGGTGAAATACTTGCTGACAAACTCGGCGGTCTGACGCCAGGCAACGCAGTCGATGAAATCGGTCTGTCTCTCAGCGCCGTCGCGGCCGCCGAAATCGCGGTCGACAGCGAGCGTGAAGGACGCGACCTGGGTCTGGGACTGGGTCATCCGGAGTTCCGGATCGCGGGTAAGGCGGCCCATGATCGTGATGTGGTTGAGCATGTGTCTCTCCTTATTCCGCGCGCATGGTGATCAGACGACGCAGGATGCCGTCGGTGATACCGAGGATACGGTCCAGCTCGGCCGGGAATTCCGGTCCGCTGGTGAACTTCATGAGGACATAGTAGCCTTCGGAAATGTAGTTGATCTCGTAAGCGAGCTTGCGCTTACCCATCTCCTCGATTTCGTCGAGCGTACCATTAGCCTCAACAAGTGCCTTGAACTTCTCAACAACCGCCGCGGTCTCCTCTTCGGAGAGGTTGGGGCTGATGATGTACATTACCTCGTACTTTTCGCTTGCTTTTGCCATGGTTGCACCTCCTTCTGGTCATTTGGCCCCCGCTCTTCGTCGGGAGCAAGGAAATATACCCGTCATTTCGGACAGGCCATATTATTATACCGGGATTTTGGCGAAAGTCAAGGGCTTTTTGGCCGGTTTTGTGAAAAAAGTTTCAAAAGGTTACGACACAGCCAGGCGCTCGCAAAAAAATCCGCAACTTTTTTGCGCAGATCGCTTTTTATACAGTGAGGGTCCTCAGAAAGGAGAAAACAGAATGGATGATTCCGAAATCGTAGATCTCTATTGGGCGCGCTCCGAGCAGGCCATCGCGGAAACCGCGGCGAAATACGGAAAATACTGCCGCACGATCTCC
>JAFSWC010000019.1 GCA_017444665.1 Oscillospiraceae bacterium | reverse complement strand
CTTGGTGCCCTGGAAGTAGTCGCCCTGGGAGGCCTGGATGTTGCCGAGGCCGGGGCCGCCGCGCATGACGTTGAGGATCACGCAGGGCAGCTGGGCGCCGGCGCAGTAGGAAATGCCCTCCTGCTTCAGGCTGACTCCGGGGCTGGAGGAAGAGGTGATGACACGCGCGCCGGTGCCGGCGGCGCCATACACCATGTTGATCGCCGCGACTTCGCTTTCGGCCTGGAGGAAGCAGCCTCCGACCTCGGGCATGCGGGCGGACATGTATTCGGGGATTTCAGTCTGCGGGGTGATGGGGTAACCGAAGAAGAAGCGTGCGCCCGCGCGAATGGCGGCCTCGGCGATCGCTTCGGACCCCTTCATAAGAGTCAGTGCCATAGTCATATCCTCCTTAATCTCTCTCGATCCGGATAGCCACGTCCGGGCAGGTGCGAGCGCACGACGCGCAGCCGATGCACGCTTCGGGAGCAACTACCTCAGCCGGGTGGTAGCCTTTTGCGTTGAGCCTGGTCTTTGAGAGCGCCAGAACGGCCTTGGGGCAGGCTCTGGCACAAAGGCCGCAGCCCTTGCAGATGAGCTCATCGATTGTAACTTTTACCATGATACTCCTCTTTTCTATTAGTTTTTGCCATGATTTCAAGCTATCTTAAAACCGCGGATGCGGGGTTTGCGCAATAGATTTCCCTTACTTTTCTCCCACGCCGAAGGGGTTGGCGTTCAGCCCGTGGATCCAGCTGTCCCAGTCGCGCTGCATATAGGTGTCGATCTCGAGCGGCGTTCCGATGTATTTCGGATCGTGACCCTCGGAGAGGAAGACGTCGAGCATCGCCTTTTTGCCCGAGGTGTACAGCACCGGGACGCCCGTTTTTTCCGAAACCTCACGGATCATCTCATAGCCGTCGCGCAGCTCGGCCGGGGTGGTGCACTGGGCCAGGTTCGTGTTGTTGATCATGCCCGTGATCTTCAGGCGGGAATGGATCTGCATCTCCTCCTGCAGGTGGATGATCTTTTCCACCGTGCCGGCCAGCGGGCGGCGGATGTTGACGACGTTGAGCACCTCAAGCTCGGACTCCTCAAGCTCCATAAAATCCTGGTGATAGCGCCCCAGCGCCGTGGAGCCCACCGCGTCGCCGCCAACGTCGAACACGACGCAGTCCCAGTCCATCGCGAAGGCCGAGGCGACCTCGGCCGGGAGGGAGAGCGTTTCGATGCCGGAGGAGGCATAATTCGGGCTGACCAGGCGGATCTCCTTCATGCGCGCCATTTTGCCGCGCTCGGTCAGGCGGAAATAGGTGTTGACCATGTCAAGGTCCAAAAGCTCGGTCCGCAGCCCCTTGGCCGCGGCGTTGAAGGCAAAGTTGAGCGCAAGCTCGGTCTTGCCGCTGCCGTAATTTCCGATCAGCACATAATATTTTTTCATGCCGCACCTCGAGACGAGCCGGTCCTGCTCATACCTTTTCTTAGTATCATTCTATCATCGCCCTGTCTACGCGTCAATGAACAAACTGCCGATAATCGCCTGCCGTTTGGCTGCAAAATGACGAATTATTTTTCTCAATGTTTTTGTTTGGAAGCACATTCTTTAGTTCTATACGAAAATTGCATTTTTTCTTTGCTGCTTTCCGGCGGAGTTGCCGGAAGGAGCTGGGCTGTTTACCGAAACAGCGTAAAAAAGTTCCGGAAATAAGAAAAACAGGTGCGGAAACGCACCTGTTTTTTGCTAAAATTTTCCGTGAGAGCCGCCGAAGCTGTGACCGGACGAAGAGAAGTGCATCGAACTGCCTCCTCCGCCTCCGCCTCCCGTGCGGTGTTCCTCGTGCGGGATGGGCGTACGGTGGACATTGGCATACAGAAAGCGGTCGTCACTGCGGCGCATCCGCAGTCCGCCGCGCGCATAGTTCCCCGCGCCGTAGTTTTTCTCCACGCTCTTCATCTTGCGCTTCATCGCCCCGGCCGGGATACCGCCGGAGAAGAAGCCGATGATCGCGGAGATCAGCGCAGCGCCGGGCGCCACTTCCTTGGCGGTTTTCTTTTCCCGCTCGACGACGGCAGGGCTGTCGTACTCATAGTCATAGGGCTTGCCGTCCCTGGCCTGCCGCAGCAGTTCGCCCGCGTCGGTGATGAACTGGCGCGCCGCGCCGGCCCAGTCGTCTCGGCCGTTCACAAGATAGCGCGTGAAGTTCGGCTCGATATACTGCTGAAGACCATAGTCTGTAAATGCCGTCGTCCCGTAACCGCTCGTCGATTCGTTGAATTCTCTGTCTCCAACGGAGATCAAAAGCAGAATGCCGTCTCTCTCGGGTCCCTGCCCATATCCGTTATACCAGAAAAAATCATCGGAATAATCCTGGACATACTTCCCGTCCAGGCTGCGGACAAAGGCGACCGCCACATCGCAGGCGTATTTCCCGCTGACGTCGTTCGCCATGCGGTTGAGCTCGGCGAGCGTATCGGCGTCGAGTACGCCGGCGAGATCGACCACGCGGTCATACTGACGGGTCTCGCTCTCTTCCAGTCCCGGGCCGCCCAGTTTGGCGTAGGCGAGATTCATAAAGCTGTGCGCGCCTTCAAAGCAGGTGTTCGCGCTGTTGAAAGCGCCGGCCAGCTCGTTGAGCTCGCTTTCGTCAAGCGTGCCGAGCCTTTCGCCGTACGCGGCATAGGAGATCATGTTGGCCGCCGGATTATAGACCAGGATGATACCCTCGTCCGCGTCGAAATGCTCCTGCCAGAACTGGGCGGCATAGCTGCGGAGATCCGGTCCGGTCCCCTCCGTGATGCAGACGCAGACCACGGCGCCGGTATCCGCCCGGATCCGCGCGCCCAGCTGCTGCAAAATCTCCAGTTCCTCTGCGGAGACGCGCCCCGCCTCGTCGAAGACGTAGCTCTCCTCCGCGGAGACGGCCGCGGCGCAAAGGGACAGCGCCAGCGCCAGGATCAGGAGAAGAGATAAAAGACGTTTTTTCATATGCGTCCTCCCCTCCTCACATCAGCTGCAGCAGCATCTGCAGGGCGAAGGCCGCCGCCGCGACGATGCCGCCGTAGATCAGGCGGTATTTCCAATAGGCTCCCTTGTCCGTCGGCAGGTCGCCGACGAACTTGCCGGTCTGCCCGTTCATAGCAAACTGATAATTTTTCCCGTGCCAGCTCGTGTTCAAGATCCAAACCGGCAGCAGCGCGTATTTTGCCCTGGCGTTGTGCAGGCGGATGTTGCTGCCGCAGCAGCTTACGCCCGCATAGCCGCCCGTCGTCTGGGAAAAGGCCTGGACCGTGCTGTTCTTCACACGCTCGTTCGCCCTGCCCACGCTCTGCTCGGCGGAAACGTCATAGCGGTCGGCAAAATAACCGGTGAGATAGGCCTTCTTGAAGGGCACGGCCTGTGCGGTGTCGAAGGGTTCGAGCGATTCCATCACGTCGTCCGGCATCTTGGCCGAGCCGTCGACCGGCACATTTTCGAAGCGGATCGCTCCGTCGCGGTAGAGACGGTAATAGCGCGTCTCGGTATAGTTGAAGTTGCGGTCGCTCCAGCTGCGCAGATGGGTGGCGTTAAAGCGCATCTCTGCTTCCGCGTCCGCGTCGAACAGCCAGAAGGGCACGTAGACCCCCTTGATCTCGTCAAGATGGTTTTCGGACGAAAAGGCGCGCGGCAGCAGCTTTTTGCCCTTGAAATGCTCGCGCAGCGCGGCCTTGGCGGCCTCCTTGTCAAGCTTGAAGGGGATAACCAGGTCCGGCCGCAGCGTGCCGGCAAACTGGCCGGGCACGATCGTCGGGTTGCCGCAGTAGGGACAGCTTGTCGCGGCGGTCGTGGCGTCGCAGAACAGCTCCGCGCCGCACTGAGGGCAGCTGTACGCGCGCAGGCCCTCGGCCTCGCCGCCCCAGCTTGATCCGGCGTTTGCCAGATCCCAGTTGACGTCCATACTGTCGCCGAGCTCATCCTCGTCGGCGGCGCTTTGCGCCTCGGCAGCCTGGAAGGCGGCGGTCGCCTGCTCGTCCTTGGCCTCGTACAGGGCCTCAATCTCATTGACCGTAAAAACGCTTCCGCAGTATTCACACTCCATCCTGCCGGTGCTGCTCTCGAAGTGGAGCGGCCCGGTACAGGCGGGGCATTTGTAATTCGTAACCTGCGATGGCATAACAGTCCTCCTGTGCTAAAAAGGGTTGCCGGCTTGTTCAGATCCGTTTGAACGGATCTGTCCGCTTATCTTTGAAAACGACCCGTGCCCGTGCCGATAAAGGCGCGGGCGCGGGCGCTGTTTTCCTTCGCTCAGATCTTGTCCTCGTCGGTGAAGGGATCGCCGCACTCGGGGCAGAATTTGGGCGGATTGGCCGGATCGGCCGGCTCCCAGCCGCACTTGGCGCAGCGATAGTGAGCCGCCTCGGGCTTCTTCGCGCCGCACTGCGGGCAGAACTTGCCGGTATTGACCGAGCCGCATTCGCACTTCCACGCCCCTTCGGGAACGACCTCGGGCTTCTTCGCGCCGCACTTCGGGCAGAACTTGCCGGTGTTGACCGAGCCGCATTCGCACTTCCAGCTCTCGCCCTTTGCCGCGGCAGGAGCGGCCTGCGCCTGCTGCGCGCCCATCTGATACAGGCTCTGCGCGTTGACGCCGCCGGCGTTCTGCGCCATGTTCATACCCATAAAGGCCATCGCGGCGCCGCCTTCGTTCTTCGCGGCGTCCTGCATGGCGGCGGCCTGCGCGCCGACAAGGTGCGCGGCGGCCATCGTCGGATCGCGGAACATCGCGTTGCGCTGGGCCTCCTTGATCATGGCCTCGTCCTCTTCGCTGGCCTTCACGCTGGAGACGCCGAAGGAGACGATCTCGATGCCGCGCAGATCACGCCATTTGCCGGACAGCTCCTCGTTGAGGGCGTCGGCAAGCTCGCTCGTGTGGGCGGGAAGGGCGGAATAGCGCACGCCCTGCTCGGAGATGCGGGCAAAGGAGGGCTGCAGCGCGGTCAGCAGCTCGGTGCGCATCTGGCTTTCGAGGCGGTCGACGGTATAGTCGGCGATCACGTTGCCGCAGACGTTGGTATAGAACAGCAGCGGGTTTGAGATCCGCACGCTGTATTCGCCGAAGCAGCGGATCGCGATGTCGACGTCAAGGCCGATCTTTTCGTCCACGACGCGGAAGGGCACGGGATTGGGCGTGCCGTACTTCATGCCGGGCATTTCCTTGGTGTTGAAATAATAGATGCGCTGATCCTTCGGGGGCTCGCCGCCGAAGGTAAAGCGCTTGCAGACGTTTTTGAACACTTCGATGATGCTGCTGCCGAGATTGCCGGAGAAGACCGACGGCTCGGTGGAGCTGTCATAGGTGTATTCGCCCGGCTCGGCGCACAGATCCACGACCTTGCCCTGCTCGACGATCAGCATGCACTGGCCGTCGGCGACGGCGATGACGGAGCCGTTGGAAATGATGTTGTCGCTGCCGGAGGTGTTGGACGAACGGCCGGACACTTTCTTTTTGCCCTTGACCGCCATGACGTTGCTGGGAAGCGCTTCACAGTAAAAATACTCTTTCCACTGGTCGGCAAGAACGCCGCTTGCCGCACCCAGTGCCGCTCTGATAAGACCCATTTGTTTTCTCCTTTCGGTTTTCTGGTTTTCTTCTATTGCATGCTTTTATGTTTGTTCCGTTTCGTCGGAATGGTCAACCTCTTCCGCCGCGCCGCGGTGTTTTTTCTCGACCGTGCGCAGGACAAGCAGCGTCGCCGCGACGGCCAGCGCCGTTAAAAGCAGGACGGCGCTCAGCACCAGCAGCAGCGCGTTTCCGTGGGAAAAGAGCGGATTGCCGCCCCCGCTGTTTTTCGGCGTCTGCGGCGTCTGGGTCGGAGACGCCGTCGGCTCGGCCGAAGGGGCGCTCTCCGATTCGGTGTAGACGATCGCGACAGGCGTCGTATAGATCGGCGCGCTCGCATCCCGGCCGCGAATGCACCACACGCCGACAAAGTAGAACACCTGGCCCAGCTCCTCGGGCGGGGTGTAGCTCGGCTCGGTCGCGCCCAGGATCGCCTCGCCGGAGCTGCGATAAGACGAATAGCTTCTGTACCACTGATATTTGATCTCATCGCCCATGCGGGAGCTTGCCTCGACGGACAGCGTTTTGCTCTCGCCCGGGACAAGCTTGGCGCCGGCGCTTTTGGGAACGATGCTCGGCGAGGGCACCACGCCCTGCAGCACGGTGATCTCAGCCGGTTCGGACAGCACGTAATTGCCGTCCTGGTCGATGAACTTGGCCCGGACGAACCAGCCGTTCATCGAAAACGGAATGGAGATCAGATGCAGCTCCTCGGTCTCGACCCCGGCCATCTCCAGCCCCGGAAAGGCGTTGATCGCCTCGCCGTTTTGCCAGACCGTCTCGCCGTCGGCGCTGACGAACATCCAGATCAGCCCCTGATAGCCCTCGGCGCGCGAGATAAAGGTAGCGTCGTCGCCCTCGGTCACCGTCTCGCCATAGGGAGGCTTGGTGATCTCGATATAGGCGCTGCCCTCGTCGGCAAAGGCCGCCGGCATCACGCCGGCGACGGCAAAGACCGCCAGGAGCAGCGCAAGCAAAAACGAAAGTGTTTTCTTCACCGGGAAATCTCCATCCTCTTTTGCGGGCTTTTATGCCGCTGCCCGCAAGCTTTTCTGTCTGTCACTTATTTGTAGTATAGTGCAAGCCGGGGGAAATAGCAAGGCCATCGCGCTTGATGCCCGCCGTTGCGTCTCCCGTCTCAGATCAGGCCGCGCGCCTCAAGGCAGCTGACAATGACGCGCACCGCGCCGTCCACGCCGATCCGGCTTGAATCGATGCACAGGTCATAGTTGCCCGCCTCGCCCCAGATCTGGTCGGTGTAATAGCGGTAAAAACTCGAACGGTCCTTGTCCACCTCGCGGATCAGTTTTTTCGCCTGATCCTCGTCGAGGGAATAGCGCGTCTCGATCGTACGCAGCCGCGTGGGCATATCGCCCATAATGAACACGCGCAGCACGTCGTCGCGCCCGCGCAGGATATAGTCCGCGCAGCGCCCGACAAAGATCGCGTCGCCCTTTTCGGCAAGCGTGCGGATCGCGTCAAACTGGGCCGCGGCGACCTGCATGTTCAGACGGAAGCCGTCGTGGATGCCGAAAAAATGCGGTTCGTTCGCAATGAAGGTGGCCACGCGCTTTTCGTCAAAGCTGTCGACGACCTCGCGCGAAAAGTTTGAGCCCTTGGCCGCCTCGTCAACGATTTCCTTGCCATAGCAGCTGATCTGCAGTTTCTTTGCCAGCGCTCGTGCAATATCGTGCCCTCCGCTTCCGTGCTGCCGGCCGATGGTAATGATCATTTTCGGCGCCTCCCCATTTTAGTCTTTCTATCTTTTATATTACACCGCGCGCGGAAAAATCGCAATGTCTTTTCCGCCGTGGCCGCCAAAAATAAGAAAAGCCGCCGGATCTCTCCGGCGGCTCCAGCTTTTCAAAAAAAGTCTGCAGGACTTTTTTGACTGCGCTTCTCCCGCCGCGCATTTTGCCCATAAGCCAAAATGCGATTACCCGGAAAAGACTGATGCGCAGCCTTTTCCGGACGGCGGGTCATTGTATTCGAGGCGGGCCTTGCTCCCGGTTTCACGCAGTTAAAGACACAAATCAATCGATTTTACCTACAAAGCGATAAATGATCTCAATATCCTGATTCCGGGTGCCAAACTCATCCTTGGTCGCCTCGTGGATCAGGATTTTCTCTATCAGCGTGTTCAGCAACTCAGCGTGGATAATCATAACAAGTTTTTTGTCAAGACCAACGTGACGAATGCAGAAACTTTATGCTTGTGATCTCTGCGTGAAAAAGACAGGAAATGTTTCCGTAGGAATAACGATGATAATAGGATCTGCTCACTCCACGGTAACGGATTTGGCCAGGTTTTTCGGCTTGTCAATGTCACAGCCTTTTTCCTTCGCTGCGTAGTAGGCCAGCAGCTGCAGCGGCACGACGGCCAGCGCCGCGGAGAAGACGGTCTCGATCCGCGGGATGAAGATCACGTCGTCCGCCTGGGAAACGATCTTTTTGTTCCCGCGAAAGGCCAGCGCCAGCACCTTCGCCCCGCGCGCCTTGACTTCCACGATGTTCGACAGCGTTTTGTCACAGAGCGCCTCGTTGCAGCAGACGGCGATCACCGGCTGTCCCTCATCGATGAGCGCGATGGTGCCGTGCTTGAGCTCTCCGGCGGCATAGGACTCCGCGTGCAGATAGGAGATCTCCTTCATCTTCAGCGCGCCCTCCAGCGCCACGGCGTAGTCCGTGTTGCGGCCGATGAAAAAGAGGGATTGGCTTGCATAGCGTCCGGCAAGGGCGGGGATCTGATAATTCATATCGATGGTCTCCTGAAGGCGCTTCGGCAGCATCTTCAAAGAGTGCACCAGCGCGCTGTATTCGGCCTTTTGCAGCCGCCCCAGTTTCTCCGCCGCATACAGCGCAAAGAGATACAGCACAGCCAGCTGCGTGGTATAGCCCTTGGTGGTCGCCACGGCGATCTCGGGCCCGGCCCAGGTGTAGAGCGTGTGGTCGGCCAGCTTGGCGATCGTGCTGCCCACTACATTGACGATGCCGATGATCGTCGCGCCGCGCCTTCGGCACTCCTTGAGCGCCGCGATGGTGTCGGCGGTCTCACCGGATTGGGAGATCACCAGCACCAGCGTGTGCTCGTCCACCATCGGCTCGCCATAGCGCAGCTCGCTGGCCAGCTCCACCTGAACGGGGATATGACACAGCTTTTCAATGGCATAGCGCCCGGAGCAGCCCGCGTAATAGGCCGAGCCGCAGGCGGTGATGACGATCTTGTTGACAGAGCGCAGCGTCTCTTTCGTAAGCTCAAAATCGTCCAGCCGGATCTCTCCTTCGTGCAGGCGCGGCGTCAGGGCCGCCTTGACGGCGGCCGGCTGTTCCATGATCTCCTTGAGCATGAAATGCTCAAAGCCGCCCTTCTCCGCAGCCTCAATGTCCCAGGTGATGCGGATGATGGGCTTTTCTACCTCCCGGCCGACCGCGTCGGAGACCGTGACCCT
>JAFSWC010000018.1 GCA_017444665.1 Oscillospiraceae bacterium | reverse complement strand
CTTCCCCGCCGACAGCCGCCTGCTGATCATCGGCATCTCGGCCTGCCTCGCCGGCGCGGTCTGCGGCGACCACTGCTCGCCGATCTCCGACACGACGATCATGGCCTCGGCCGGCGCGCAGACGGACCACCTCCGGCACGTCTCGACGCAGCTGCCCTACGCGATGACCGTCGCGGCCGTGAGCTTCGTGACCTACATCGTCGCGGGCTTCGTGCAGAACGCGGTGATCTCGCTTCTCGTCGGCGTCGCGCTGACGGTGGCGGCGCTGTTCGTCATCCGCCGCCTTGCGGCAGGCAAGGACGCCCAGGCTGCCTGATCTGTTGAAAACTTTACAATATAACAAAAAGGAAGGGAAAGACGACCGTCTTTCCCTTCCTGAGACTGTTAAAGAACCGGTAAAGCTCCGAAAGCAGAGCCGCAGGGGAGCTCGAGGGGGCGAAACGCCCGCCTCGTGTACAATCAGACGCCGTCCGAAAAATGCCGGCAATACGGCGCTTTTCGGGTAGTCGCGTTTTGATCCGGTCAAAACGCGCGGCGGCAGAAGCGCAGTCAAAAAAAGCCCGACAGGGCTTTTTTTGACAAGCTGAAGAAGGGAAAGACGATCGTCTTTCCCTTCTTTTTTGTGTGTCTTTTCTATGTCGGGTCATGCCCGCCGATTCGTCGGCTCTGTCTGCGATGTCCGCCGGGATCTCAGCCCTCAGCGTTCTCCGCCGCGGCGGCTTCCTTCTGCTGTTCGGCCAGCGCCTTCTTTGCCAGCGAGAGGAAGCGCGAGGCGTTGCGGTCGCCGTACTTCTTGGCTACCGTCAAATACTCGATGGCCTTTTCATAATCCTCCTCGGTGCCCTGGCCGTAATAATACATATAGCCTGCCATGAAGTTTGCGGTGCCGGCGACGTATTTGTGCGGGAACGGGGCGGCCTTTTCATAGCAGGCCAGCGCCTTGGCCTTGTCGGGCTCGGGACTGCGCAGGTCGCTGTAGATATCGTAATACAGATCGCCCGCCATTTTGTATCCCATGTAGCTGCCGAGATCGCCGCTTTCCACGAACAGCCCCATCGCCTTCTTGACTTCTTCCGTGTTGCCGGTACGGAACAGCACGTCGGCGGCCTCATACAGGAGACGGCCGCGCCGATAGGGATCGGCTTCCGCCTCCGCCTCTTCGATCAGACGGTCGGCAAGCCCCGCGCGCAGCGCCTCGGCCTGTTCGGCATCCTTCTTGACGCCGTTTCCGAAGTACAGGGCGGTCGCCTTGCCGGCGATGCCGTACGCATTGTCCGCATCGGCAAGAAGCGAATAATACTTATAGGCTTCTCTCTCATTTTCGGTCACGCCGAAGCCCCAGTAGAGCATATAGGCATAGAACTCCTGGAACGGGGCGTACTCGCTTGCAAGGTTTGCCTTGACGATTTTGGCCGCGCCGGCCAGATCGAAATCCTCGTAGAACAGCTTCTCCGCCTCGCGCAGCGCAAGCTCCTCAGGCGTGGGTTCCGGGGTCGGTTCGGGCGTGGGCTCGGGCGTGGGCTCCGGGGTCGGTTCGGGCGTGGGTTCCGGAGTAGGCTCCGGGGTCGGCTCGGCCGCGGGCGCGCTCTCCGCGGCGGGGGCGTCTTGCGTCCCGGCTGTGCCGCAGCCGGCAAGAGTCAGAAGAAGCGCGGCCAGAAGCAGAGCTGCTATAAGTCTTTTTTTCATCTTTTTCCTCCTGCTAACCCTTGATCGGGTGATGCAAACAGTATAAGCTTCCTTTTTTTTCATGTCAATCCGGAAAAGGGTGCGGCGGAGCGGGCCCGGGGGAACAGGCATAGTGCTTTTCCCGTGCGAAAGACGCCGTTTCCCCCTTGCTTTTTTCCCCGGGCGGCGTTATAATGCGCGGGTTGTCTGAAATAATCGAAAAGAAAAGAGATGCTTTTTTTGAACGAGCTTTTGAATATCTCCGTGGCCATCTTCGTCGGTCTGATGCTGACGCGTCTGGGCAACAAATTCCGTCTGCCGGACGTGACGGCCTATCTGGTCGCCGGCGTGCTGATCGGGCCGAGCCTGCTCGGCGGGCTGAACATTCTGGGTCTCGGCTTCCACAGCTTTGAGGAGCTTGAGACACTCGGCGTGATTTCGGACATGGCGCTGGGCTTTATCGCCTTTTCCATCGGCAACGAGTTCCGCCTCTCCCAGCTGCGTGAGACCGGCAGGCAGGCGCTTGTCATCGGCATTCTGCAGGCCGTGATTACGACGCTGATCGTCGACTGCGCGCTGCTGGGCGTGCATTTTCTGTTCCCCGCCGTGCTTTCGATCCCCGCGGCCATCACGCTCGGCGCCATCGCCGCCGCGACCGCGCCGGCCGCCACGCTGATGGTCGTACGCCAGTACAAGGCCAAGGGCAAGCTGACCGATCTGCTGCTTCCGATCGTCGCGCTCGACGACGCGGTGGGTCTGATCCTCTTCGCCGTCTCCTTCGGCGTGGCCCGCGCGCTCGGCAGCGGGTCGGTCGACATCTACGGCGTGCTGGTCAATCCCCTGCTCGAGATCCTCTGCTCGCTGCTGCTCGGCGCGCTGGCGGGCTTTGTGCTCTCGAAGCTCGAGCCGATCTTCCATTCCAACCGCAACCGCGTCGCCATGAGCATCTCCTTCGTGTTCCTCACGGTGGCGCTTTCGATGCTCAAAATTCCCGCCGGGAGAGCCACGATCGGCTTTTCCTCGCTGCTGGTGTGCATGATGCTCGGCAGCGTGTTCTGCAATCTCTGCCCGCTGTCGGACGAGATCATGCACAACGCCGACCGCTGGAGTGCGCCGCTGCTGGTGCTGTTTTTCGTTATCTCCGGCGCGGAGCTGGAGCTGGGCGTGTTCGCCAGGCTCTCCAGCGTGCTGGTCGGGCTGGTGTACATCGTCTCCCGCTCGCTGGGCAAATACTTCGGCGCGCGCGAGTCGTCCCGGATGGTGGGCTGTGACAAAAAGGTCGTGGACTACCTCGGCATCACGCTGCTGCCGCAGGCGGGCGTGGCGCTGGGCATGTGTGTGACCGCCGCCCAGCTGCCCGGCGACGGTGTGCTGATCCGCAACATCGTGCTCTTCGCCGTGCTGGTCTACGAGCTGTTCGGCCCGGTGGCGACCAAGTGGGCGCTGACAAAGGCCGGCGACATCCAGCCCAAGAGCGAAGAGGTCTTGAAGCGCCGCGAGCGCAAGCTCGCCGCCGTGAGGAAGTAGTTTTTCGTTTTTAGACTTTAGTTTTTAGTTAAGAGAACGCCCGCCGCTTGAAAAAGCGGCGGGTCATCCATATCTTGTAGAATCTTGTCAATTCAGACAGGCGCGGGCCACTATATTTATGAAAAATGCCCTCTTGCTTTTCCCCGCTTCTTGCAGTACAATAACGCTCGGTGTCAGGCGGTAACGAGAAAACCGCCTGACACTATATTTTGTGGTCATAACGGTAACAATCCGGTAAAACTTTCAATATCTTGTATTTAGCCTCTTGACAGTGCCCCCATAAAGTCGTATCATAGCACGCGAAAGCAATTCTTCCCGAAGCAAGGAGAGAGACATGCAGATCGCCGGTCTTCAAAAACTTACGCTTCTCGACTATCCGGGACATGTCGCCTGTACGGTGTTCACGCCCGGATGCAATTTTCGCTGCCCCTTCTGTCACAACGCGCCGCTGGTCCTGCCCGAACGGCTGGGCTGCGACACGACGGAGGAGGAAGTGCTCAGCTTCCTCAAAAAGCGCGTCGGCATTCTCGACGGGGTCGCGATCACGGGGGGCGAGCCGCTGCTGCACAAAGACATCGGCGCGTTTTTGGAGAAGGTGCGTGCGCTGGGCTTCCGCGTGAAGCTGGACACGAACGGCTCCTTCCCCGATCATTTGATCTCGCTGGTCCGGGCCGGGCTCGTCGACCGCGTGGCGATGGACGTCAAAAACGCCCCCGCGCTTTACGGCAAGACCGTCGGGATCGAGAAGTTCGATCTTGCGCCGGTCGAGCGCTCAAAGGATTTTCTTTTGAGCGGTGAGGTGGAGTATGAGTTCCGCACCACGGTCGTGCGCGGCCTGCATACCGCCGAAAGCCTGATCGAGGCGGCAAAGTGGATCGAAGGCGCAAAGGAGTATTACCTCCAGCAGTTCAAGGACAGCGGCGACGTCATCGCGCTCGAGGGACTGGGCGCGTTCGGCGAAAAAGAGATGCATGAGCTTTGCGGCGCCGTGCGGCCGATCGTCCCCTCCGTGCAAGTTCGGGGCGTGTAAAGAGAAAGAGAGCGGTTGCTCAAAACAGGAGGATAAGGATATGTACGAAGTAGTAAAAAGAGACGGCAAGGTCGTCGACTTTAACATCAACAAGATCGCGGACGCCATCAAAAAGGCCTTTGACGCGACCGGGACCGAGTATAACGACAGCGTCATCGACTTTCTGGCGCTGAAGGTCAGCGCGGACTTCCTGCCGAAGATCAAGGACGGCAAGGTCGCCGTCGAGGACATCCAGGACAGCGTGGAGGCCGTCCTCTCCCGCGGTGGGTACGAGAATGTGGCCAAGGCCTACATCCTCTACCGCAAGCAGCGCGAGAAACTGCGCAACATGAAGTCCACCTACCTTGACTATAAGGATACCGTCAACAAGTATCTGCACGTCGAGGACTGGCGCGTGAAGGAAAACTCCACCGTCACCTATTCCGTCGGCGGTCTGATCCTTTCCAACTCCGGCGCCATCACCGCCAACTACTGGCTCAGCGAGGTCTATGACGAGGAGATCGCAAACGCCCACCGCAACTGCGACATCCACCTGCACGACCTGAGCATGCTGACCGGCTACTGCGCGGGCTGGAGCTTAAAGCAGCTGATCAAGGAGGGCCTCGGCATCCCCGGCAAGATCAACTCCTCCCCGGCCAGCCACCTCTCCACCCTCTGCAACCAGATGGTCAACTTCCTTGGCATCATGCAGAACGAGTGGGCCGGCGCACAGGCCTTCTCCTCCTTTGACACCTATCTCGCTCCCTTCGTCAAGATTGACAACCTCAGCTACAAGGAAGTCAAGCAGTGCATCCAGTCCTTCGTCTTCGGCGTGAACACGCCGTCCCGCTGGGGCACGCAGGCGCCGTTTTCCAACATCACGCTCGACTGGACCGTGCCGGCCGACCT
>JAFSWC010000017.1 GCA_017444665.1 Oscillospiraceae bacterium | reverse complement strand
CGTGCCGTTGAACGTGAAGTCCTTGGTCACGTCGTACAGCGTGCTGCTCGCGGTGGCGGTGTAGCCGGTGACCGTGTGCGCCTCGCCGTCGTAAACCGTCGTGTTGTTGTTGCC
Organism: Oscillospiraceae bacterium; assembly: GCA_017444665.1. Taxonomy (GTDB): domain Bacteria; phylum Bacillota; class Clostridia; order Oscillospirales; family Oscillospiraceae; genus Limivicinus. The sequence continues at coordinate 35,140 of JAFSWC010000017.1, read as the reverse complement.
GGTGATGGTAACCGTGACGTTGATCGGGGTGATCGTCAGCTTTCCGTCGACCGTGGTGACGTTGGTGAAGTTGGCAGTCTTGTCATTGCCATCCGCATCAAGGATCTTGTAATCGGCGTTAACGACATTCTTGCCCTCGTCGCCGACGTTGGTCGCGCTGCCGGAAGCAGTCGCCTCGACGGTGAAGTCCTTCGGCAGACCGGTCGCGGTAACATTGTTGTTCGTCAGCGGCGTGCCGTCATAGGGCTTCTCGTCAGACGCTGCCGTCAGCGTGATCGTGGCAGTGTTCTTGGTAACTTCCAGGGTGCCGAGATTCTCGGAAACCTCATAGTTATCCGCTTTCGCCGTCCCCCAGCTGATCTCATAGGTGTTGTCGGTGGAGCCAACCTCGGTCTGGCTGCCGGTGGCGGTAACCGTCGCGGTCTCATTATTCACAAGGCCGGTGATGGTCGCCTCGGAGTTGGTCAGCGCCGTGCCGTCATACTCTTTGGTGCCGCTGCCTGTAGTAACGGTGACAGGAGCCTTGTTGACCTTCAGCGTGCCGTCGACCTTGGTGATCTTGGTGAAGTTGGCGGTCTTGTCAACGCCCTTGCTGTCCTTGATGACATAGCCGTCGTTGACAACGTTCGCGCTCTCACCCGCGTCAGTCTGGCTGCCGGAAGCCGTAGCCACGACGGTGAAACCATCGGGCAGGCCATCGGCGGTAACGGTGCTGTTCGTCAGCGGCGTGCCGTCGTAGGTCTTCTCGTCAGACGCAGCGATCAGCTTGACCTCGTCGTTGTTCTCGGTGACAGTCAGCGTACCGAGCTCATCGGTGATATTGTAGTTGTTGGGATTTACGCCGCCCCAAGTGATCTCATAGGTGTTCTCGCTGGAACCAACCTCTGTCTGGGATCCGGTCGCCGTAGCGGTGACCTTGCTCTGATCCGCCGTGACCAGGCCGTCGAGCGTGACCTCATCTTTGGTCAGCGGTGTGCCGTCATAAACCTTGGTATCCGATCCGGTGGTGACGGTCAGCGCCGCGGGCAGGATCTGCAGCCGTCCTTCACGGACGTACAGGCTGACGCTGTAGTTGTCGTTCTGCGGCAGATCTGCGGTCGTAAAGTCGACGGTATAGTCGTAATCACCTGCGTCGGTCTCGCTGATGGCGTAATAGCCCAGTCCGACACCGCCTTGCGAGCATTTACCCTTAACGGTGTCCCAGATCGTATTCAGATACGCTGTCTTATAGCCATCATGGCTGATCATGACGTAATCCGCGATACCCTTGCCGGGATTGGTGAAGCCGGTCTTGTACTCTTCGCCGGTGTACGGGTTGCCGGTCCAGCGGTCGGGCTCGATACGCACGGTGACGTTGATCTTCGTGACCTCGAGCGTGCCGCTGATATACCGCACGGTGTAGTAGTTCGGGTTGCTCTCGCCGGTGATGACGGCGTTCTTCGGCGTCACCGTGGCGGTGCCGGCGTTCAGACGGCCCTTGCCGTCCGTGCTGTCGGCGTTGGCATAGGTGTACTCCACCGAAGCGAGCGTATGACCGTCCTTCAGCCCCTCGACCTCGACCTGGTCGGTAAGCGCTTCGGGCAGCGTCAGTGCTGTTCCGTCATACTGCTTGCTGGCGCTCTTGACGGTGATGGTGGCCTTCTTCTGGTAAACCAGGGTGAACTCAAGCCCGCCTTGTTCAATGACCTGCTCGGTGATCTTATAGTCGGTGCCTGCGGCAGCTCCGTCGATGCCGTTGCCCACGACGGCCTTGTTCAGCTCCCAGCCCTCGATCGGCGTACGGCTCAGCGTAAAGGTCTTGCCGACCTTCAGCTTCTGCACGTCGGTGGAGGCGATCTCTGCGCCGTTCATATCCACATAGTGGACCGTGACGGGCGCGTTTTTATAGCTGGTGTAGTAGAACGTAAGCACGTTCTGCGACTCGGTTGCCGACAGGACCAGCGTCTTTTCGACCTCATCCGGGAAGAACTCGACGCCGTCCAGCGCGGGGACTGCCGCGTACAGCGCTTCATAGTTCACCGCGGCCGCCAGTTCGACGATCGAAGCGGTATCGCCCGGAACGGTTTCGGTCTTCTGCGCGGCGACAGCCGTGCCTGCGCCGGTCTCGCCGTCTGCGATCACGTAATTGACGGTGTAGCTCGTCGTCTCGCCCTTCTGAACATAGACGAAGGTGATAACGTCGGTCTCTTCGTCGCCGCTCAGCTCAAGCTTCAGGCTGTTGTCATGCGGCTTATAGCCGGCCACGGCGATCGCGGACTCGGTGACCTCCTGCCCGATCCTGAAGTTCGGGTTGGTTACGGTCTTCGACGTTGCGACGTCGTTTCCTGCTTCGTCCACATACTTGACCGTGTAGCTCAGCGTCTTGACTTCCCAGTGAGCGTACACCTTGGTGTTCGCGGTGATCTGGGTGTTCCAGTCGAACAGCGTGTCGCCGTCCGCCGTGGTGTACCAGCCGTCAAAGACATAGCCGGCCTTGGTGGGGTTGCCGGGATTGGTGACCTTCGCGTACTTGTTGACAGTCTTGCTGTCAAAAAGCTCGCTCGTGCCGTCCTCGTCCAGGAACTGGACGGTAAAGGTCGGCGCGATCCACTTCGCGTACACGACTACGTTGTGGCCCGGCATTGTGTCAAACGTGTACGGGTTCTGCAGAGCGGATTCCGCATACCACCCGCCCCACGTATAGTCGCTGTAATCGATCGTGGAGGTGCTGGCCGGCTTCGCCGGGGTGTAATTATAGGTGGTACCGCTGATGTCCGCCTCATAATAGATCGGATCGGTGGTCTTCAGCTTCGTTTCGCCGAAGTAGTAAGTAATCGTGTACTGCTTCCGGTCATAATAGAAGTTATAGCAGTAAACCTCTTCCGTTCCTTCATGGCCAGGAACCGTCCCGGTATAAACGTAAGCGTAGTATCTCGTGCCCCAAGACCAATACGATTCAGCATGATCAAACGTGTACGTAACGCTCTGCCCATCAACGGTTCTGGTAATCGTTCTTTCACTGCTGCTTGGGTTAGCGCTGTTATGCCCGTAAGACGTATACGTATCGGTATACTCGTCGATCCATACCGGCACGTCAGTGTTCCCGGAGTTGGGATAGCTGTTGTCGGGGCGGGTGGCGTTGCCGTTATGCTTGTCATACCCGTCGATATCTTTGGCGCCCAGATTGTTGGTATTCAGGCCGATCTGTGTATACTCGTCGGCGATCACCCACGTGCCGTCCGGCTGCTGCAGCCAGTAATAGGCGTTCCGGTTGTGGCTGGAGGTATCCCAGCTTGCGGTATAGGTCATTACGTGCTGGTTGTTGGCATTCGCCACGTGATTCCAGACCAGCTCGTACTGCTTGGTGATATAGACGCTCGGGCCGCCTTCCCAGCCGTCAAAGTAACGGTTGGTACGGTAGATCTCGTTTGAGCTCGACGGCCACAGCGCCCCCATAGCCTGGCCCAGTACGATGTTCTCGATCCTGTAGTTCGACCCGGTATAGGTATTGCCGCCGATCGCGATCGTACCATTGTTGGCGTTGAACACCAGCGTGTAGCGGATCAGCTTGTAGTGGACGACCAGAACAGAGCTGCCGTCTGCGGCGATCTCCACGCTGGAGGTCGCATTAAAGGCCGTGTCCTTTTCATAGCCTCTGTAATTATCCCCTGTCAGATCGGGTGCCGAAGAGGCATACACGGTCTCTCCGACTGTCGCGCTCGCCGTGCGGCTGTTGTCATACTCGAACGACGTGGTGTTGTTGGAGTTGTTATACTTCTCCAGCATGTAGACGATCGTGTAGTTGACCGTCTTGCCGGTCCACTTGGCGTAAAGCGTCGTCTCGCCCATGATCTCGACCGAGCCGGTGACCTTCTGCGTCAGCGCCTCGTCCTTATACCAGCCCTCGAAGTCATAGCCGTCGCGGGTCGGATTCGTGGTCGGCAGATTGACGCTGGATCCGTAAGCATAGGTGCCGCCGGCGACGTAGCTGCCGCCGTTGGACTCATAGCTCAGCTGGAAGTTCTTGCGGGTATAGTAAACCTTCAGCTCCTGGCCGGAAGCCTGCGTGATCGTCGCGCCCTCGGCCCGCTCCAGCACCGCATAGTCAAAGGTCTTGACGTCCGGCGTGACGTAGCTGTTCAGTACGCCCTTGACGTCTTCCGTTCTGTCGATCTCGCTGTAGCCGTCGCCGTTCAGATTCTTCAGCAGATAGACGTAGTCGTACTCCGCCGTATAGGCGACGTACTTGAAGCGCACGGTGCACTTCTTTTCCGCGTCAAAGTCGCTCTCGGTGACCGTGATCGTCTGCTGCTCCGGATAATAGATCGGCGCGCCCGAGACCTCATTGGGGTCGGTCTTCGTCGTGGCCGGAGCCGTGATTTCATACGGCAGCTCATTGGCCTCGACCTGCATCAGGTCGGTGTTGAACTTGACCTCTGCGCCGCTGTCATTGAGGTAGAAATATTCCGCGGTGATATTGTAGATATCGACCGTGCGGAAATTCGCCACGGCGGTGATGTTGCCGTTGACGACCGTCGCCGCGGTGATCTCTTCGCCGGTATCCTTATTGGTCCAGTTCAAAAATACCTTGCCGGCGACGAACGGATTCTGCGGCATCGTGCCGATGGCTTCGCCCTCGCTGCGGAAGTACTGGGACAGACGTTCGCTTACGGTTCCGTCATCATTCAGGATCACGAAGTTGACGGCAAACTGATCCGAGAACTTTGCCTGCAGCGTCAGGTCGGACTTGACCTGCTCGCCGCCCGCGTACTGCGTGTCGTTGATGAACCAGCCGATAAAGTCTTTGCCCTCGACCACGGGGTCGGCCGGAAGCTCCAGCGCGTCGCCCGTATAATAGGTGTCGGTCTTATAGACGTCGCTGCCCACCATGAACTTGACGGTGAACACGGTCTTGTCATACTTGGCCCAGACGTCCGTGTCGGCCGTGATCTTCACGTTGTTGCTGAAGTCGCCGCCGCTGTAGACCCACTTGCCGCTGCTGCCGGCCAGAGGAGGCACAGGCGGGATGTCGTTCAGACAATAGCTCGTATCGACGTCGACCGTCTTTTCATCAACGGTCTCCGTCTTGTCCTCGTCCGTGTAGAAGGTTACCTTATAGGTGACCTTGTCATAGTCCGGGACGACCGTCGTGTCCTCCTCGGGGACGTAGGTTTTGTCGATGCGCTTGTCGACCGTGATCGTGCCGTGAGTGTCGATCATGCCGACAGCCCAGTAGGCAACATAGTCCTCGCGGGCGATGGTTGCGGGCATATCGTCGCCGATGGCCTCGCCCTTGATGACCAGAACGGTCTTAATGATCTCGCCGTCGCGGTTATAGAAGTCGACCTTCCATGTGCCGGTCTCGCCTTCGCCCTCGACGTCGGTCAGCGTTTCGCCTTCCTCGCCGTCAACGCCGCGGCTGGGTTCGGTGACTTCCTCGGTCTCCTCGACGTCTTCCTTGCCGTCGTCGGCCTCGGCCGCCTCGATTTCGTTCTCGTCGATCGCTTCTTCATTCTCGACGATCTCGATCTCTTCTTCTTCGACGGTCGGCTCGACTTTGGCTTCCTCTTCGGTAGTCGCCTCGCCCTTGGCTTCTTCAGCCTTGACGTCCGTCACGGCGTCGGCAGCCTTGGCCGCAAGCTTGACCTCCTCGGCGGGAGCTTCCGCGGCGGCCGCGTCAACCACGGGCTCCTCGGCGGCGTCGTCAGCGGCGGGCGCGGCAAACTTGACCAGCGCCAGACCGGTGACCTTGCCCTTCAGCGTGATCGTCACACTGTCGCCCGCGGCAGAAACGCTCTTCAGCACCTTGCTGCCCGGCGTTGTGCCGTACATGCCGACAAAGCCCAGCGTCTCGCCTTCCGCAAGCTCGGGAAGCTCCTTGACGCGGACCGTCAGCTTCATGCTCTTGAACGAGCCTCTGATTCTCCAGCTTTCGACGGAAGAACCGGACCCGGAAGCAACAACAAGCTTCGGGGCCTTCTTACCGGAAGCGTAGGTGCCGGAAGCGGACGCGATCGTGTACTTGCCCGCGCTCGTCTTCTTATAGGTGGCGTCCTTCGCCTCTTCGGTCTTCTCTTCCTTCTCGCCTTCCCCGTCGGTTCCCTCGGTCGGGTCGGTCACGTTGCCCGGCTCGGTCCCGTTGGTGGGGTCGGTTCCCTCGCCCGGCTCGGTCACGACGGTGGTGTCGCCGCCCTCGCTCGGCTTGGGCTCTTCATTGTCGGAGCCCTGCTCATTTCCGTCGTTCGCCGGCGGATTTTGGGCAGACTCCGTCGTGGAGGGTGTTTTATCATCCTCCGTTGAGGTGCTTTTCTCTGATGCGTCCGTGCCTGCGCCGGCGCCCGCATTGTCCTTCGGGGCATCCGTCGCGACCTCGGTCACTTCATCGCTCGCATATCTGCCGTTGTCCAAACCGGCGGCCAGGGCCTGATCGCAGGTCCCCAGTACCATCAGCAGGGCAAGCAGAAGCGAGAGTACGCGCTTCGACAACTTGTTCATCTACTGCGTGCCTCCTATTCCTATACGTGGCGGCGGTCTCGCCGCCGCGCTTTGTTTACGGTGCTATGGGTTGGTTTTGCTTTCGGGTTTTGCGTTGTCCACGCCGGGCTTCCCGATCCCGTTTTTTCCTCTTGCTGGGTTGCTTTTTCTTTCGCTTTTGCCTGGGTCTGTGCCGCGTCCTTCGCGGCGGGAGAATAAGGATGCCGGGGTCGTTCGTGCTTTCCCTTTTCGGGGGTCTTCATTCTTTTCCCAAGACTTGCGTCTTCGAAAAAGACATGCGTATGTGGAGAGGCTCCCCTCCCCTGGGTACCGGGCTTGGCGACTGGATGTGCGCTTGGCCATGATCTTCCTCCCCGGCTGAGACGCCGGTCGGGCCTGGTCGATGCACTTCCTCACGATGTCCGTCTGAGACGCCGGACAAGGGCAGGAATACCGTTGCGCAGCTCGCTTCGCGCGGTGTGTCTGTATGTCTCTTTTCGCTGTTTGCATTGGGGTTGTCTCGTTTGAAAAGAGCGGACTGCCGAACACGGAAAAGTCACTGTTTGCAAGGTGTTTCAAATTTTTTAAGTGCTCGCGGTGACCTTTTGGCATACTTATAGTGTTCTCATATACTATAAAATAATTGACATTTAAAGTCAAGGCTTATGGACTGAAAAAAATGACAAAAATTTTACAGTCATGGCAGACTCCTCTTTCTGGCACTTATTATAAACGGTCGGGAATCAACAAAAGCGTCAATAAAAAACCTATCTTTGCGCAGCTTGAAATTTTTATTGTTTCCCTTTATTCTGCTTTGGATTCGGCCGCGCTTCGCGCGCGCACGCGCGCGTGTATATTTTATAATGAAAGCCACCTGTGCGGTCAAAAGCGGTCTTCTCTGTCATTCTGAGCAAAGCGAAGGCCCTTCCCCGCGGCCGATCTCCCTCCCCTGCTCTGCTCCCTCCCTCCCCGTCGACTCAGGGCTTGTCGTTTTCCCCTTCTTGTGTTATTCTTTCTCCGTATAGGAGTGTGAATTTCCTTGAGAATGAGAAGAAAACCCAACCTCGACGCGCGCCTTGAAAAATGCGCGGATCTCCTGGTTGGATCCCCCGAACAGTTCTCCGGCCGCTGGTGCGATCGCTTCGGCTCTTATTCCGCCCTGCAGATCGAACTCGGCTGCGGCAAGGGCCGCTTCACCGCCGACTGCGCCGCGGCAAATCCCGACGTTCTCCTTGTCGCCGTCGAGCGCGATCCCAGCGCCCTTGTCATGGCCATGGAGCTGGCGCGCTCGCGTGATATCGCCAACGTCCGCTTTCTCTTGGGCGACGTCGGCATGCTCGACTCTGTGTTTGCCTCCGGCGAGGCAGAACGCATCTACTTAAACTTCCCCGATCCCTGGCCGAAAAGCCGCGACGCCAAGCTGCGCCTCACCGCGCCCAATTTCCTGCGCCGCTATGCCTGTGTGCTTGCCCCTCTCGGCGAGCTTTGGTTCAAAACGGACAACACGCCCCTTTTCGATTGGTCGCTTGACCGGTTCGCCGACGAGGGCTGGACGCTGCGCGAGGTCACACACGACCTGCATGCAAACGGCGTCACCGGGATTCTGACCGGGTACGAGGCCAGGTTTATCGAACAGGGGCTTGCGATCAACCGCCTTGTCGCCGTGCGCGAACCGAATACCAAAACCGTCGCCGACGGCCAGGTGCCGCGTCTGCGCGACGCCTCTCTCTGCGATGCGCGCGGCTATGACGAAAGCAAGCAGACCCACGCGAAAAAGGAGCTGCCGACATGAGATTCATTTCCTGGAATGTTAACGGCCTGCGTGCTGCGCGCACCAAGGGCTTTGACGACATTTTTCTTGCCCTCTCGCCGGATTTCTTCTGCCTGCAGGAGACCAAGATCCAGCCCGGCCAGGTCGATATTGCCTTTGACGGCTATGAAAGCTATTGGTGCTATGCCGAGAAAAAGGGCTATTCCGGCACCGCGATCTTCACGCGCCGTACACCGCTTTCGGTCAGCTATAATCTCGGCGTTGAAGAGCACGACCATGAAGGCCGCGTCGTCACGCTCGAGTATGCCGATTTTTATCTTGTCTGCGTCTACACGCCCAACGCTCAGGACGGCTTGAAGCGGATCGACTACCGCATGTCCTGGGAGGATGCGTTTCGTGACTATCTCCTTGCCCTTGATGCAAAAAAGCCCGTCGTCGTCTGCGGCGACATGAACGTCGCCCACGAGGAGATCGACCTGAAGAACCCCAAGACCAACATCGGCAACGCCGGCTTTTCGTATGAGGAGCGCGGCAAGTTTACCGAGCTTTTGGAAGCCGGCTTCACCGACACCTTCCGCTATCTCTATCCCGACCGGCGCGACGCCTATTCCTGGTGGAGCTACCGCGCCGCCGCGCGCGAGCGGAACGTCGGCTGGCGCATCGACTATTTCCTTGTCTCAAACCGTCTGCGCGATAAGATTAAAGAAGCCTTTATCCTCCCCGAGGTCACCGGCTCGGACCACTGCCCCGTGGGGCTTGATCTGACATGGTAAACGTCGGCGGAGTTGAGATCGGGGGCTCCTTTGCTCTCGCCCCGATGGCGGGCGTGACGGACTTTGCCTTTCGTCAGCTCTGCCGTGAAAAAGGCGCGGCCTACACCGTCACCGAGATGGTCAGCGCCAAGGCCCTGTGTTACCGCGACGAAAAGACGAAAACGCTTCTCTATATGCCGCCCGACGAGCATCCCGCCGCCGTCCAGATCTTCGGCCACGAGCCTGAGATCATGGCCGAGGCCGCGCCGATGGCGCGCGAGCTTTCCGGCGCCGATATCGTTGATATCAACATGGGCTGTCCTGTCGGCAAAATTGTCAAAAGCGGCGATGGCTCCGCGCTCATGCGCGATCCCGAGCTTGCCGGCCGCATCGTCGAATCGGTCGTCAAAACTGCCGGCTGTCCCGTCACGGTCAAATTCCGCAAGGGCTTTGACAACGGCAATGTCAACGCCGTCGAATTTGCCCGCGTCTGCGAAAGCGCCGGCGCCGCCGCGCTTGCCGTCCATGGGCGCACCCGGGCGCAAATGTACGCCGGGCGGGCGGACTGGGATATCATCCGTGATGTGGCCGCCTCCGTCAGCATTCCCGTCTTCGCAAACGGCGATGTTTTCACCCCCGATGACGCGGTGCACATCCTGCGCTACACCCGTTGCGCCGCAGCGATGATCGGCCGCGGCGCCTTTGGCAATCCCTGGCTTTTCGCCCAGTCCGAGGCCGCTCTCTCCGGAGACCCCGTCCCTCCCCTGCCGCCCTTTGCCGAGCGCATCGACGACGCTGTTCGCCAGGTGGAAATTCTCGCCCGGGCGCATGGCGAACGCCTCGCCTGCCTTGAGGCCCGGCATCATCTGCCGTGGTACTTGCGCGGCGTGGCGTACTCCGCCGTCTACCGTGCTGCGCTGACGCACGTGGAAACGCTTGAAGATATCCGCACAATTGTAAAAGATATGAAACGCGATTTGAAATAAGCATAATTCTTTCTTTTTTGAGAAAGGAGGACCGCCATGGGCGAAGAAAAAATCCTTTCAGCCATACAAGCCGTGCTGAACGGAGACGCAAACGCTTTTGAGGTCATCGTCCGGGCATATGAAAAAAACGTATACAACATTGCCCTGCGCATGACCTCTGACCGTGAGGATGCGCTTGACATCTCGCAGGAAGCGTTTTTGAAGGCCTATCATTCGCTGCACACCTATCGCGGCGAAGGAAGCTTTTCCGTCTGGCTGTATCGGATCGTTTCCAACACCTGCCTTGATTTTATGCGAAGCCGCTCGCGCCGCAATGAGGTCTCGCTGAGCGTTGAAGACGAATCCGGAGAAACGGCCGAGATGGAGATCCGTGACGATTCGCTTTCGCCCGAACGGCTTTATGAGCGAAAGCTTACTCGGGAGTCGCTGCGGAAGGGTCTGATGCGTCTGCCGGAGGATCAGCGCAAAATCCTTCTCCTGCGCGAGATCCAGGGACTGAGCTATGAAGAGATCGCGCGCGTTCTTTCGATCGAAGGCGGGACTGTCAAATCCCGTATTTACCGCGCACGCCGCAAATTGTGCGAATATCTTGCCGGAGATGGGAACATTTCGCCTTCCTCGTCGTCAGACAAAATGGGAGGAGGTGACATGCCGTGAAAGACTGCGCATATTATCAGGAGCTGATCAGTTGCCTGATCGACCGCGAACTTACCGTCGACGAGGGCGAAGAGCTTGCTGCCCACGCGCGCACCTGTCCGAAATGTCAGGCTGTTTACACCGCCTTTTCCTCCTTGTCCGGCATGCTCTCCAAGGATCTGGCCGATCCCCCGGAAGAGTTGCGCGAGAGTATCATGTCTGAAATTCGGCGTGATTCAATCCGTGAACGTCATAAGGCGCCGAAGCTGAACCGGAAGGTTCTTTCCCTTGCGGCGGTCGCCGTGCTGGTGATCGGTATCGGTTCGCTCACGCTTCCCCGCCTTTTGGGGCGGAAGGGTGCCTCTATGAACGCAGCCGCACCGCAGGCTATGGAGTTTGCGGCGGTTACGGAAGAGAGTGCCGCCTATGGTGCCGCAGCAGCCGACGATTCCCCCGCCGAAAAAGCGACGCCGATCCCCGTATCCGATTCCTTTGCCGCTCCGGCAAAAGACACGACCATGAGCGAGCAGGAAATGATCAACGAGGCCATTGCCCGCTCTGAGGAGCCAGAGACGACAGCCGAGATCGTTGACGTGACCGGTCAGGGCCGCGGGCATCGTATTGCTTCTCTGCTTGTCGGCACACAGGGCGCTCTGCCCGCGTCGCAGGCGCCGGATCGGCGGTTTTTGCTCCGCTTTGACGTAGACGGTGTCAGCAGTCAGGTCCTTCTCAGCGTGTACGGTGAAAAAGTATTCTTTATTTCTCTGTCCGGCGAAGAGAGCGATATGGTGCTTGCCGACTGCTCGTGGCAGACAATGCGCGCCGCAATTTACAACTGAAGAGCAACAGCAAGGACGGCCGCGCCGCGCGCGGCCGTCCTTTTGACAGTTGAAAACCCCCTCCCCATATGTTATAATTATAACAGAATGAAGGCACAAGGAGAGAGAAATCGTGAAGCGTATCAAGGTTTCGAACAATGTGATCCGTCGTCTGCCGCGCTATCTGCGCAAGCTGGACGAACTGAAGGCAAGCGGTGTGAGCCGCATCTCTTCGTTCAATCTCGGGCAGCAGCTTGGCTTGACGCCGTCACAGATCCGACAGGACTTCAGCTGCTTTGGCGAGTTCGGGCAGCAGGGCTACGGCTATAACGTCAGTGCGCTTCGTGACGAGATCGCCTCTATTCTCGGAATGGATCGCGGCTTCAAGGCCATTTTGGTCGGCGTCGGCAATATCGGTCACGCACTGATGGACAACTTCTGCTTCAGCGAATGGGGCTTTACGCTTGCCGCTGCATTCGACATCGATCCCGCGATTGTAGGCACAACCACCAACGGCGTCACGGTGCGCAGCATGGACGAGTTATTGGATTATCTCGCCGGCAACCAGATCGACGTCGCCGTTCTCACTGTTCCGAAGGAAGCCGCCTCGGCCGTCGCCAAGCTGCTGTGCGACAACGGGATCCGCGCGATATGGAACTTTACAAACGTTGAATTGACCGAGCCGAACAGCACCACGATCGTTGAAAACATTCATTTTTCCGACAGTCTTTTGTCTCTCGGCTATTATGTAGCTGAACGCTATGACGAGGAAGCCGCCCACGCAGCGCGCCTTGAGAGAATGGAAAAGGCCCGTGAGCAGTGACCGTACCGTCCGCAAAAAGCTTCCCAAAGGGAAGCTTTTTGTTTATTCGAGGTTATTATGAAACAATATGATCTGATATTCGATATCGACGGCACTATCTGGGATTCCTGCGAGGCGGTGCACGAGAGTTGGAAGCTGTCGCTTCGGGAAAGATACGGCTGTTTTGGTTCTCCAAGTCTTGAACAGGTTCGTTCGATCATGGGAAAAACGCCGGACGAGATCGCAGAGCTGCTTTTTTCGCGTTTTGGGAAGAACAAACGTTCCGTGTTCGATGCTCTATCACAGGATGAGTGCGCTTATCTTGCCGCCCACGGTGCTTCGCTTTATCCCGGTGTAGCCGAGACGCTTGGCGCTCTTGCCCGTGATCACCGGCTCTTTATCGTAAGCAACTGTCAAACCGGCTATATTGAGGCACTTTTCGCCGCTACCGGGTTTGAACCTTATTTTGAAGAAGCGCGATGCGCTGGGGTGACAGGGCTGGGCAAGTCCGATAATCTGCGGGCACTGATCCGGGACCTTTCATTGAAGAACCCTTTTTATGTAGGGGATACCGAAGGCGATGAGATTGCTGCCCGCGAAGCGGGGTGCGGTTTTCTTCATGCAGCTTACGGTTTTGGCGCAGCCAAGGCGCCGGACGCGGTCCTGAAAAGCTTTTCCGAGCTACCTGTCTTATTAATCACACTTGAAAGTGAGGTCCCGGCCCATGTCTGACACCATAGCCGCCATTGCCACCGGCGCACAGGTCTCTGCAATCGGGATCGTCCGTCTCTCCGGTGATCGGGCTATCGAAATCGCCGACGCGTTATTTGCGCCTCAGTCCGGCAACCCAATGTCTGAGAGCACAGCGCGCACGCTCGTTTACGGCAGCCTGCATGACCGCAGCGGGAATCTTTTGGACCTGTGTCTTTGCACGATCAGCCACGCCCCGCACAGCTATACCGGCGAAGATACGGCCGAGTTTCAGTGCCACGGTTCCCCTGTCGTGCTGCGTGCACTGCTTGAGGAGGCATTTGCGCTCGGCGCGCGTCAGGCTTTGCCCGGGGAGTTTACCAAGCGCGCTTTTCTCAATGGGCGCTTGTCCTTGACTTCGGCAGAGGCGGTCGCCGATATCATAGAAGCCGAAACGGCGGAGAGTGCAAAAAACGCCGCCGGCCAGCTTGCAGGCGCCCTGCGGGTCCGCACCGAGAGAATTTATTCCGATCTTGCTGATATCAGCGCACACTATCACGCCGTGCTGGACTATCCCGATGAGGACATTGAGCCGTTTCGCCTGGACGCTTACCGGTCCGCGCTGAGAGAAGCGAAGAGCACGCTCTCCTCTCTTCTTGCCACATTTTCGCGCGGGAAACTGATGGCAGAGGGAATCCCGGCAGCTATCATCGGCCGTCCGAACGCAGGGAAAAGCTCGCTGCTGAATGCACTGCTTGGCTATGAGCGTGCGATCGTCACGCGCGTCCCCGGAACAACGCGGGACACGATCGAGGAAAAGCTGAAGCTTGGTGCGCTCACACTGCGTTTGATCGATACGGCGGGGATCCGCGAAACGGAAGACGAGGTCGAGCGTCTTGGCGTCGAGCGCAGCAGAAGCGCGATCGAACGCGCCGAATTGTTGATCGTGGTCGTGGACGGCAGCGAAACGCTGACCGAGGAGGACGCAGCGATCCTCGCTGAGGCGGAAAGGGCGCCGAAGGCGATCATCGTTCTGTCAAAAAAGGATCTTTCCGGCGGCATTACGCTTGACACGTCCCTTCCCACTATCAACGTCAGCTCCGTCACCGGCGAGGGCATCGAAGCATTGGAGAAAACGATTTCGTCTATGTTCCCGCTTCCCAACGTGCCGGCAGGCGAGATTATCACCAACGTCCGCCATGCCGAGGCAATCGGACGCGCTTTTGATTCCGTCTGCGCCGCACTTGACGCGCTTGAGCAGGGCGCGACGCCAGACATCGTACTAACGGAGAGCGAGAGCGCCATGGCGGCACTCGGCGAGCTGGACGGACGCACGGTGCGTGAAGACGTCACAAGCCGCATTTTCAGCCGCTTTTGCGTGGGAAAGTAACTCTTGACAAGACTTTTTCCCTGTGCTATCATAATCGGGCAGCGTTGATTCGCTGCTTTGGTTTTCGGCTTTGCGTGCAGAAGTACCCAAGAGGCCGAAGGGGCTCCCCTGCTAAGGGAGTAGGCCGGTTTAGACCCGGCGCGAGGGTTCAAATCCCTCCTTCTGCGCCAAAAGAAAGACCACCCTGTTGGGTGGTCTTTCTTTTTGATATGGAAGCCGTTTGAACCCGAGCGCCCGCGAGGGGAAAGCGGGACTGCGCCGCCGGGGGCGGATGCAGCTGTCCCGCTTTTTCCGCAGCCGCGCCATTGGCGGGCAGCGCCTTTTGGCGTGGCCCGCCAATGGCAGTTGCGGCAAGGCGGATCAAATCCCTCCTTCTGCGCCAAAAGAAAGACCACCCTGTTGGGTGGTCTTTCTTTTTGGATATGAAAGCGGTTTGAACTCGAGCGCCCGCGAGGGGAAAGCGACGCTGCGCTGTCTGGGGCACGTACAGCAGCGGCGCTTTCTCTGCAGCGGTCGAAAAACCAGAGGAACGGTACAAGAGCCGAACGGTTTTTCGGGAACCGTAAAGCGGATCATATTTCTCCTTGAAGCGCCGTCAGATATGGCCAATTATCCGGGCAGATCATTTGTATAGATAGGAGGCATCTGTCCGCAGAGAGTAAAGGCATATACCTGTTGTATCCTACGCCTTTACGTACACAAGACAGCGTGGTAAAAAAAATCAATAAATTTTGCTGCTTTGCGCAAAGATTATGTTTTTATTGACGGTCTTGTAGATTTCTCCTCCTGTATACTGAAGCCACAAAAGAAAAAAAGGAGGAAAAACAAAATGAAAAAAATAATTTCTTCGATCCTGGTCCTGATCCTGATTCTCAGCCTTGCGCCAATGGCTGTCTTCGCTGATAATGACGACGCCGCTTCCGCCCCTGTCGCTGACGCAGAAAGCGTGTGCGAGCTTGTGGAAGAGGCCCAGGCTCCTGCCGAGGAAGTTCTTTCTGAGCCTGCAGAGTCTGAAGAGAAAAACACCGACAAGGCCCCCGCTGCACCTGTCGAGCCCGAAGCGCCTGTCGCTCCCGTTCTCCCGAACCTAGACGGTCTGAGCGACAAGAAAGCCAACCGTCTGATCGAGGCATACAACAAGGACGTTGAGCGCTATAATGCTGAAATCGAGACTTATAACCGCGAACTGGAAGCTTATCAGCAGACCGTTGAGGATTACAACGCCGAGGCTGAGCGCTACAACGCCGAAGCCGAGCAGTTTAATGCCGAAGCTGAAGCACACAACCAGGTTGAATATGAAAAGCTCAGCGCCTATGAGGCCCAGATGGAGGCCTACAACAAGCGTCTTGAGGTCTACAACAAGAACGTCGCCACGATCGCGCGGATCCATGAGCGCAACAGTGCCATGATCGACGAGCAGATGGAACAGCTCGGCGACATCGGCCGTGTCGATAAGGAAAGCATTCTCTCTCTCGGCACGGTGCTGTCAGAGGATTATTACAAGAATTACGGCCGCCGCTCTGTGCAGCTTGGAAAAGCCGGCGACCTGGTCGTTTACTGGGATGACCTGAACGCAGTCGGCGAGGGTAAAACGATCCTTGTTGACGAAGGCGAAAGCTCGGATATCGTATACAAAGTTGCGAACCTGCATATCTTCCAGGACTTTGACAGTGTCTCTGAGATGTGGGACTATCAGGAAGCGCTTGGCTGGGACTGCATGAACATCAATCTGGACGATGAAAACGGCTGCATGATTATTCCCGCCGCGCTGATCGACCGCATGGTTATGATGGAGTATGAGATCGCCGAGGTCGGCAAGAACGACTCGGTCACCGTTACAAGCCAGACGCCCGTTTTTAACGGAACGGGACTGACGACGCCCCGTTTCCTCGAAGGCTTCACCGACGGACCCTACTGGGCCAATGACGTTTTCTTTGCCACCAATGCCATGGATTACGACTGCGACTTTACCGGTACCAAGCACACTTTTAGTTTTCAGAACGGCACCTGTGACTATTCCGATATCAAGAATACACTGAACGTAAACCGCTACTTTTTCACCCGCTACTCCAATCCCGCTCCCGTCGAGCCCGAATCTTTTACCGCTGACCTGATTGCAAACCGTGACCTCTTAGCCCCGCTCAGCTTTTCTCTGGCAAAGCTTGACGAACTGAGCTGCCTTGCGCTTCGCAAGATCACGGCTCCGAAAGATCCCGTGAAGCCCGTCATCCCGACCGTTGTCGAGCCGGAAGATCCGGAAGAACTGATTGAAGACGACGAAACGCCTCTGGTCGCTCCCGTGGTGGAAGAGTCTGGGGAAAAGCCGGAAGTGATTGCCGAGCCCGCCCCCCTTCTCGCGGTTCACGAATGGGAAGAGATTCCCTCCGCTGAAGTCCCCATGGCCTCCTTTGCCAGTTGGGCTCTGCTGAACCTGATCGCTTGTGTCCTGTCCGTTCTCTTCGCTGCCGCTTCCCTGATCCGCCGCCGTGAGGGGAATTCCGATGAATCCCGTCTGTCCCTCAGCAAGCTCTTCGGCGTCATCGCTGCCGTGTTCTCGGTCGTTCTGTTCGTTCTTACCGAAAACATGCACCTCGTGATGCGTTTGACCGACCGCTGGACAGTGCTGATGTTCGTGATCCTTGCGATCAACGCCGTGTTCTTCTTCGCCGAAGAGCCCGCGCGCGAGGAAGCAACCGCCTGATTATTCCCTTACGATTAAAAAGACACATTGTAAACCGCTCCGGTTTGCAATGTGTCTTTTTGATTTGATATGGTATCGGATGATACTCCGTACGTTTTATTATTCAAATTCTTCCGCCGCGGCTGCCAGCAGCTCGCGGATCTCGAGATGCTGCGGGCAAACGGCCTCGCACTGGCCGCAGCGAACGCAGTCGGAGGCACGGCTTCCGGCCTTGTCGCAGACGAGCTGATAATAATAGGCGCTGTTCCAGTCACTGTGCAGTTTCTTTGCGTTCATGGTGGCAAAGATATCCGGGATCGCGATTCCCTTCGGGCATCCCGCCGTACAGTATCGGCAGGCCGTGCAGGGAATAAAGTTTTTGGTTTTGAAGATGCCCTGTACCTGCGAAACAGCAGTACGTTCAGTCTCATCAAGCGGTTTGAAATCCGCCATGAACGAGCAGTTATCCTCCATCTGCGCCATGTCGCTCATACCCGAGAGCACCATCATCACACCTTCAAAGCCAGCAGCAAAGCGGATCGCATAGCTTGCGGGACTGCTGCCGCCGAGACGGGAAAACACCTCCGCCGCTTCATCCGGCAGATTGACAAGTCTGCCGCCCTTGACCGGCTCCATGATAATCACAGGCTTTCCGTGTTTCCTTGCCATCTCGTATACGGCATGGCTCTGCACGGCCGGGTCGTCAAAATCAAGATAATTGAACTGGATCTGCACGGCCTCGATTTCGGGATAATCCGTGAGGATCCTGTCAAGCATCTCCGGGCTGTCGTGGAAGGAGATCCCGACGTGGCGCACTTTTCCTTCTTCTTTGAGCGCAAAGGCCGTCTCATAGGCGCGGCATGCCCTGTAATGGTCATAGTTGCGCGCGCCCTGCGCATGCATCAGATAAAAGTCGAAGTAATCGACCCCGCACGCCTCAAGCTGCTGCTTGAACAGCGGTCGGATATCCTCTTCCCGCTCAAAAAAGTTTCCTGAAAGCTTGTTCGTCAGTACATAACGGTCGCGCGGGTAGCGGCTCGTCAGACACTCGCGGATAGCCAGTTCGCTTTTTCCATCAAGATAGCCGTGCGCGGTATCAAAATAATTGAAGCCCGACTCCAGAAAATGGTCTACCATCCGCTTTGTCTGTTCAATGTCTACGTTCTCGCCTGTCATCGGCAGACGCATACACCCGAATCCGAAATTTCTTTTGATTCTGTCCATGGATCATATCCCCCTTTTATGTTTTCCGTATTGGTCTCTTTCTATGCCGTTGGAAAGATTCGCTTCCCTCGCTTGACGGCCGGGAAGGAAAATGCTATACTCCGTAATTGGAAAATGCTGTTAATTCCAGCCTGCCGGTCAGAGTCAACAAGCTTTTTTCTTCTTTCGGAGGTTTTTCGCATGCTGCGCCTTGCTATCTGCGATTGCAAGCAGGAAAACCGTTTTCAGCTTTCCGCTCTGCTTGAATCCAAATTAAAGCCGTTTGACTGTGAGATCGAATCGTTTTGCTGCACAGAAGAGCTGCTTCGCTATATTTCAGCCGACTATTCACCCGACATCGCCGTTCTCGGAATCGCGTCCGATTCGGACCGGGCCATCTCTCTGGCCGAAAAACTAAACGCACTTGTTCCGGTCTGCAGGATCATATTTGTTTCGGACGAGCTTCGGTTTGCCACCGAAGTATACCGCGCCGATCACGTTTGGTTTCTGCTCCGCTCCGAGCTGGAGGAGCGCATTGTGCCAGCGCTTCGGAAAGCGCTGGCCTCGCTTGAATCCCGTCGCAGCAGTGGGATCGTGATCCGTTCCCGCGGAAAGGTGACCGTTGTGCCGCTTGAAGAAGTGCTCTATCTCGAACGGGACGGCCGTCACACGATCATACGGACGGAGAAGGAAAGTTATACCTCCTCTGAACCGCCTTCCAGGCTGCTGAAAAACGCGCTTGCGCGCTCTTTTATCCACAGCCACCGCAGCTATTGGGTGAACAAGGCAAAGATCGAATCGCTTGAACACGATGATTTTGTGCTGTCAAGCGGCGAGCTTGTCCCGATCAGCCGCAGCAGACGCGCCGCCGCGCGCGATGACTATATCAACATATCAGCGAAATAAAGCAAGAGGACGTCGCTGGCGTCCTCTTTTTTTGTTTCAAAACGTATCGGCACTGTCCACGATCATCGCGCGGGCCTTGTCGCGGATCAGCTGTCCGCGCAGCGTTGAGGCCCCAATCATATGAAGCACCTCCGCAGGAGGCAGCTCGTACCTGGAAGAGATCGCGTCCAGCGCAGCGTCGAATTCGTCGCCGCTCAGCGTGATGTTTTCACGTTTGGCAACCTCGTCGATCAGCAGATCGATCCGCACAAGTTCGGCAGCAAGATCGTAAAATTCACCCCGCAGGTCGCTCATGCTTTTGCCCGCCATGCGCAGATAGCATGCAAAGCTTTCTTCCGCGATGGATTCCATGCTTTCGGCGCGTTTTTGCGCAGCGCGGCGCTCCAGAGCCCGCTCGATCACGGTGAGGGCATGATCGCCGCCTGCGCCGGGATAAAGTGCAGCGGCAAGGAGCTCGGCGATCTCGCGTGAGCTGCGTGCGCGCATGTTTCCGGCGTTCAATTCGTCGGACACGGCTACCGCCATATCCCAAAGCGCATCATCGTCATGGCTCAGTTCCAGCTCGGCGCTTGCGGCGCGCAGGACTGCATACATATCTGCCAGGGTATTGAAGCCGGGACGCTGGGCCACATCCTCCAGACGCTGCCGAACAAGGCCGTCGATCTTGCGGCTGATATAAGTCTCGGGAATGTCAGCCGCAAGCGTTTCGGCCGCGGCGCGCAGGACAGGCAGATCCGGGCTTTCGTCCGCCGGGACGTAAACTTCAAGTCCAAGATATTTTCCCAGCTCTACTTTGGGTGGAACGGCGCCGTCAAAATCAAATTCGATGCCGCCGTCTGCCGTTTCTGTCATTCGGGTGACACGGGCGAGCGCAAGCGCGGGAAGTTGCTTTTCTTCGCAGAATAAGTGGATGCAGCCTTCGACGGTTGCATGGCCGCCACCGAAACGCCGGCAATCTTCCTTTTCCGCCAGGATGGTGGCGCATACGTCTCCGCCGGAGAGAGAGCAGCTGAGAATCTTCATCTCTTCCACTCCTCCCCTGCCCGCAACACGTCTTCGTCATATTCCCAGCCGCTGTCGAGCAGCCAAAAGCCCTCCTCGTCCTCGATCGAGGCAAAGTACTCCTCGTCGCTCTGGTGAAGGTGGCTGAGTTTTTTTCTCGTCTCATAGGCGCGCAGCTCACTGACGGAAAAGTTAAGGCCGAGCTCGCGCGCGATCGGCAGCAGCACCTCTTCCACAAGCGGCTCGCGGATCTCAAAGCTGCCGGGGTAGCAATCCATTGCTTCCTTTACGCGCGCTTTGAGTGCATCATCCTTCTTATACATCTCAAAAAACTTTTCTGCGTTTTCGATCATGCGGCATTCCCTTTCCTCGTACAATAGGATCGGTTTTATTATAGGGGATTCGCAAATCGATTGCAAGCATATTCAAGGACGCAAAACGAACAGGGTATGGAGCGTGCTCCATACCCTGCAGCTTTACAGTCTTTTGAGAAAATTACCGTAGACGTGCACCTTGTCGCCGATGACGACGAAGGCATTTGGATCACAGTGCGCAATAATGTTGCGCAAGCGCGTGATTTCATACTTGGAGATGATAACGTACAAAACCTCGCTGGGTTCGTCGGTATAGGCTCCGACGCTTGCCCACTCGGTAACGCCGCGGTGCAGCCCGCGCAGGATCGCATCCGCCAGCTCGTCCTTTCGCTTGGTAATGATTTTTACCTCGACATTGATATTCTGGAAGTGAAAATGATCCAAAGCGAAGGAGTTAAGGAAGGTAGAGATCAGCGAATAGATCACGACAGGAGCGCCAAACAGGACTGCATACGCCGCAAACTGCACGGCATTGACGATCAGATACACCTCGCCAACGCCAGTTTCGCGTTTACCCATGGCCATAAGCAGGCCGATGATATCCAGTCCGCCGCCAGAGGAGCCGCAGCGCAGGATCACGCCGCTGGCGGAGCCACATACCAAACTACCCACAATAATCGCTGCAAGGCGGTCGTCAGGCAGGATCGCCCGTACCGGGATCAACGCCAGAAATAGCGTAGAAAAAGAAACGGTGATGATCGTCTTGACCAAGGTCTTGCGCCGCATTTTCTTCCATGCATAAAGGAAGATTGGGATGTTGACCGCATAGTACAAAAGGCCGGCGATATCAAAGTTGATTTTCAACCCGGCATATTCCAGCAGCAGGGTTCGTATCAGTTGGCATATGCCCATTAATCCACCGCTGTAGATCCCGGCAGGGACAATGAACATATTCATACCGACAGCATAGGCCAATTCCAGCACAATGGTATAGAGTGTCGTGAGTACATCACGCGCTCTCTCGTGTTTTTCCAGATACTCTCTTATCATGTCGTCTTATCTCAAACAGGCAAAATGCCGCTCAAGCATGGAGAGCGGCATTTAAGATCGATTTAATTCTGTCAGTTACCGGGCAGCCTTGGCCAGCTCGCACAGAGCAGTGAAGGCTTCCGGATCGTGGATCGCGGTCTCGGAGAGCATCTTGCGGTTCATGTCGACGCCCGCGAGCTTGAGGCCGTGCATGAAGGTAGAGTAGTTCATGCCGTTGAGCTTGCAGCCGGCGCTGATACGGGTGATCCACAGCGAACGGAAATCTCTCTTCTTCTGCTTGCGTCCAACATATGCGTAACGGCCGGACTTCATCACCTGCTCGTTCGCCATCTTGAAATGACGGGACTTGTTGCCCCAGTAACCCTTTGCCAGGCCAAGCACCTTGTTTCTGTGCTTGCGGGTCATCATTGCGCCTTTAACTCTTGCCATTTGTATATCCTCCTATTTACACTTGCAGCCCTTATTTGTAAGGGATCATTTTTTTGATGGTCGCGGCATTGGTCACGTCGGCATAAGTCTCGGACCGCAGACGGCGGCAGCGCTTCGTATCTTTCTTGGTGAGGATATGGCTCTTGTAAGCGTGCGCACGCTTAACCTTACCGGTCTTGGTGAGATTGAATCTCTTTTTTGCACCACTGTGCGTCTTCAGTTTAGGCATGACTATTTCTCCTTTTCTGATTCAAACAGGAAAAACCTGCTGTTTTACAATGTTGGCGATGGGCGGGTCTTATTCTTGCGTCTTGTCCTCTTCGGTGCTTTCCGCTGTGTCGATTGCAGGGCTGTCGGTCTTGGGCGTTTTGGGCTTTCCTGGCCTTTTCGGTGCGGTCTGCGGCTTGGGAGAGAGGAACATCGACATGTTGCGCCCTTCGAGCTTCGGCGCTTTGTCCATATTGGCGATATCGGCTCACTTGGCCGCAAAATCGCGCAGAATCACGCCGCCGATCTCGGTGTGGGCCATTTCTCTGCCGCGGAAGCGGACGGAAACCTTCAGACGGTTGCCCTCGGCAAGGAATTTTTGACCGTTCTTCAGCTTGGTGTTGAAATCGTTCGTGTCGATGCTGGGAGACATGCGGATCTCCTTGATTTCGATCACACGCTGATTCTGTTTGGCTTCTTTTTCCTTCTTGGTCTGTTCAAAGCGGTACTTGCCGTAGTCCATGATCTTGCAGACCGGCGGATTGGAGCCGGGCGCGATCTTGACGAGATCATACTCCTGCTCGGTTGCGATGCGCAGCGCTTCTTCAGCCGACATGATGCCAAGCTGTTCGCCGTCAGCCCCGATCAGGCGCACTTCCTTGTCGCGGATCTCTTCATTGATCTGATGATCTGTATTAGCGATTGTAGCCCACCTCCATAGTAGCGGAAACATAAAAAATACGGATGCACAGCATCCGCACCACAACACAGCATACGCCCCCTGTGGGGATCTTATGCCTTATTGACCGCGCCTGGCCATGCTGCCGGCGGGTGAGGTGGGCGGAGAGCCGTACCTTCTTTGTTTTAAGCGGGATTACTATATCAGCTTTCCCCGCGCTTATCAAGCAATACTTATCCTTTTTTCGGGCAAATTTTTTTCGGCGCCGGGACGAATGTTCCGGCGCCGAAAAGTATATGCTTTATGCCTCTTCCTGTTCCTGGGCGATCGCCAGCTTGACGATCCGGCTGGTGCCCAGCCGTTCGGCGCCAAGGGCGATAAAGTCCTCGGCATCCTGCAGGGAGGAGATGCCGCCCGCGGCCTTGACCTTGACACGCTCCGGGCAATTTTCGCGCATCAGCTTGACGTCCTCGCGCGTGGCGCCGCCGGTGGAAAAGCCGGTGGAAGTCTTGATGAAGTCCGCGCCGCTGTCGGAAACAATGCGGCAGAGCTGCAGCTTTTCCTCCTCGGTAAGCAGGCAGCACTCGATAATGACCTTCAGGATCTTTCCTTCCGTGGCTTTGCGAACAGCCGCGATATCCTTTGCCACCTCGTTCCAGGCGGCATCCTTGACCATGGACAGGTTGATGACCATGTCGATCTCGTCCGCGCCGTTGCTCACGGCATCGGCGGCCTCAAAGGCCTTGGCCGTGGTGGTCATATAGCCGTTTGGAAAGCCGATGACCGTGCAGATTGCGAGCTTGTCGCCTACATAGCGTTTTGCCCCGGCAACGTGGCACGGCGGAATACACACGCTGGCGCAGCGGTAGCGAATGGCCTGATCACAGAGCGCGCGAATCTCCTCCGCACGGCAGTCTACCCGCAGGAGCGTATGGTCGCACTTTGTTAAGATCTCGCTGATATCCATAAAGCAGTTCTCCTTTGATTTTGGTATTTGTATTATAAACGAACCCGGCGGCATATTCAAGTATCCGCGCAGAATAGACTAGAAGTGGAAACATGACTACTGAAAAAGGATGAAAGCTATGGATCAAAGCGTACAGGATAACTTTGTATTTCTCTGCGGGAGCTGTGCCGGAGAGGCGGTCTATTCTCACTCGGCCCGCTCGCAAAACTTTTACGTTCTTCCTCTGCTTGTGCGCCGTCTGTCCGGAACGGCCGACACGATAAACGTCACCGTCCGCGAGACGATGCTTGGCATGCTGGAGAACGTTCCCCGCCTTTGCGTCACGGGTGAGGTGCGCACCTTCAACAATCGAAGCGGCGAATGGCCGCGTCTTGTCGTCTCGGTCTTTGCGCGCACGCTTGCGCCGGCTGACGAGGCGGATGAAAACCTTGTCTGTTTGCGCGGAACGCTTTGCAAGCCGCCGAATCTTCGCACAACGCCGATGGGGCGGGACATATGTGATCTCATCCTCGCGATCAACCGGCGATACGGGCGGTCCGATTATCTGCCTTGTATCTGCTGGGGCGTCAAGGCGCGTGAAGCCGCGCTATGGGAGGTTGGGACACGCCTGTCGCTTGAAGGGCGGATTCAAAGCCGCCGCTATTCCAAACTGACGGAAAGCGGTCTGGAGGAGCGCACGGCCTACGAGATCTCCGCCGCGCAGATTGAGCCGCTTACAGATTTCTGAAAAATGTACGGCCATGCCTGATCCGAAGCGGAAAGAAGGAATGAAAAGCTGTTTTTCAAAGCTTTTGTCGAAAGCCTTGACGGAGGCGGGGCGGAGGCATTATGTTGGATAAGCACGGCCCCGACGCTCTTGCTGCGCCGCATCGTGCCATTCTTTTTTTGAGGTGATGCCGTTGAAATCCCGCGCTTTTTTGTTCTCTCTTGCCCTGCTTTTTGTCTTTACCGCAAATCTGAACCTTTGCTGCCGTGTCGGCGTAAACGGGAAATGGGATGATGCCGCCTACTCGCTTGGTGACGCCCGGCGGGCAGAGCTTGTCGCCGCAGCGGCCGCGGAAGAGATTCTTCCCCGCCGCGCGCGCATGCCCGAAATCGAGCATTGCCTCTTTCTGTCCCTTCGTGCGCCTCGCGGCGAGATACGGCATTTGAGCGATCGAATCCTTTCTGAGGTCCCGGGCGTATCGCGGCTGTACGCCGTACATGCAGGCGGGCGATCCTTCGGCGTTGCGGCCGATCGGGATAAGTTGGAGGAGAGGCTGCGGGCCGCGCTCTATTCCTCCATGCCCGGCTCAGCCGTACGCGCATCCTTTTCCGAGGCGATCGAGATCGTCCCCGTCTACGGACGCAGCGGCAGCGCATTGCCCTGTGCCGATATCGCACAGGCGGTTTCCGGTGCCGTCCCGGCTTTGTTTCTTGACCGTGAGGGAAACAGGATCAGCGCATAAAAAGCAGTCTCAGGCTCCCAGCCTGAGACTGCTTTTTATGTGAGCAGTTTTTTGATTTCACTTTCTCCGACGACGGCAACACCGCGCTCTGTCAGTGCTTCGGCCGCCACTCCGTTTCGGTCAATCAATGAGCCGGTGAAGCTGCCGTCGTAGATGCGGCCGCAGCCGCAGGAGGGGCTGCGCTCTTTCAACAGCGCTGTACGGCATCCAAACCTTGTGCAAAGCTTCCAGGCAATCTCTGCGCCGCGGCGATAGGGAGCGGTAACATCCCGTCCCGCACGGCTGACGACACGGTCGCCCTGTCGCTCGCTCGGCTCGCGCGGAACGCCGAGGCCGCCCGCCGTTTCCGGGCAGACAGGGACAAGAGCGTACCGCTCGCGCAGTTTTTCAAGCGTGTCGCCCGGAAGGCTGTTGTCGCCCCCGGTGTATTTGCATTTTGCGCCAAGGAGACATGCACTGATCAGCAATCGTTCCTTCATCATCGCATATTCATGCCCAAAACGGCGCCGCACATACCGCCCACAACGTGAGTCAGCTGCGAAACATTGTCCGCAAGCACTACGCCGTCGACGACCTCTTTGCCGATATAAAGCACCAGCACAAGCAGCAGCGTGATCGGCACACAGCCATCCTTCATTCCTGCGAGGGAGGACATAACGATCATCATGAAAACGATCCCCGAAGCGCCGAGCAGCGCCGTGTGCGGGAAAAACAGCCACTGAATCAGCCCGGAGACGAGCGCTGTAATGGCAATAGCCCAAAAAAGGCTGCGGCTTCCGTACTTTTCTTCCAGCGGCGGCCCGACAACAAGGATCAGCATCATGTTTCCTATGTAATGGGCATAGCTGCTGTGTCCGAGGACGTGAAAAAAGAAGCGCGGGTAGGTGAAGATGTCGGCAAGCGACGAGCGGTAAACGCTGAAATACTTTACCGTCGTCGCGCCCTTTGTAATGACGCCGAGGATCAGAGCGGCAAGAGAAATAAGCGCAAAGGAAAGCACAACCGGCGAATTATACTGCAGTCTGATTCCTCGCTTCATTCGGCCTCCGAGGCGTCAAGCGCCGTCTGATAGGCCTCTTCCGTGCGGGCGTCAAAGCAGACCATGCGCACCTGTTCGATTTCGCTGTGGTCGGCAAGATACTCCCTGATCGCCGAGATCGCGATCCCGGCGGCACGGGAAAGCGGGAAATGATACACGCCGGTCGAGATCGACGGAAAAGCAACCGTCCTGCACCCGTTATCGGACGCCAGGCGAAGGCATGAAAGATAACAGGAGCGCAAGAGCGCATCTTCGCCGTTATTCCCTCCGCGCCAGATCGGGCCTGGAGTATGGATCACGTATTTCGCATACAGGTCATAGCCGCCGGTGATCTTTGCCTCGCCCGTGCGGCAGCCGCCGAGTGTCCGGCATTCTTCCAGCAGCCGCGGTCCGGCGGCGCGGTGGATCGCGCCGTCCACGCCGCCGCCGCCCAAAAGCGAGCAGTTGGCGGCGTTGACGATCGCATCTGTCTTTTCGCGGGTAATGTCCCCGCGGACAACAAGCAGTCTTTTCATCTTCAGCCTCTCAGTTCCATATCGATCCTGCCGTCCGGCGCGCTGAGCAGGATTTCCTTTGTTCCCTCTCCGTGGCGGTCGATGATGCGCTGGGCCAATACGTCTTCGACCTGCTTCTGGATCAGGCGCCGCAGATTGCGCGCGCCGTAGGTGACGCTGTAGGCTTCCTTCACGAGGTAGTCAAGAAGGCTGTCATCCCACGAGAGTGCGATCCCCTTCTGCGAAAGGACATCCTTCACCTCGCCGAGCATCAGCGAAGCGATCGCGCGGAAGTTTTCCTCGCTGAGCTGGTTAAAGCAGACGACCTCGTCGACGCGGTTGATAAACTCGGGGCGGAGAAATTCATTCAGCGCCTTCATCGTGCGCTCACGGCTCATGTCGCTTAATGACCCGCCAAAGCCGACGCTGCCGGATTTGCTGCTGCTGCCGGCGTTCGTCGTCATGATAATAATCGTGTTTTCAAAGTTCACCGTGCGGCCCTGGGCGTCGGTGATGCGTCCGTCGTCAAGGATCTGCAGCAGGATGTTCATCACATCCGGGTGCGCCTTTTCGATCTCGTCAAAGAGGACGACGCTGTAAGGCTTGCGGCGAATCTTCTCGGTAAGCTGGCCGGCCTCGTCATAGCCGACATAGCCGGGAGGCGAGCCGATGATGCGTGAAACCGAGAATTTTTCCATAAATTCGGACATGTCCAGACGGATCAGCGATTCAGGCGAATCGAACATATCCTCCGCCAGACGCTTGACGAGCTCCGTCTTGCCGACGCCCGTGCCGCCGACGAAAATGAAGCTGACCGGCTTGCGTTTGACCTGAAGCCCCACGCGGCTGCGCTTGATCGCGGCGCACACGGCATTGACCGCCTCATCCTGTCCGACAATATGCTTCTTCAGACGTTCGTCGAGCTTGGCAAGGCGCTCAAATTCGTCCTCGCGGATCGACGAGGCGGGGATCTTGGTCCATAGCTCGATAATACGGGCAAGATTGTCCGCCGTCAGCGCGGGGCGCATACCCTTGAGACTCTCAATCTCCTGCTCAAGCTGCATTTCGCGGCTGCGCAGCTCGGCGATGCGCGCATAGCGGCGGTCAAGCTGTTCTTCGCTAAGCGACTGCACGGCCTGCGCGCCATCTGACATCAGAGCGTCGCGCTCGAAGCGAATGTTTTCGAGATCTCGCTCGGCGGCCATGCGGCGGTTGATGCCCGCGTCCTTAAGGTTGACGTCAGAGCAGGCCTCGTCGATCAGGTCGATGGCCTTGTCGGGCAGGAAGCGGTCAGTGATATATCGCTCACTCATCACGACAGCCTGGCGGCACATCTCGTCGGAGATCGTCACGCCATGGTAGTCCTCGTAATAATGCGCAATGCCGCGCAGGATGGCGATGCTGTCTTCGATCGACGGCTCATTGACCGTGACGGGCTGAAAGCGGCGCTCGAGCGCGCTGTCTTTTTCGATATGCTTGCGGTATTCGGCAAAGGTCGTCGCGCCGATGACCTGGATCTCACCGCGGCTGAGAGCGGGCTTGAGGATATTAGCGGCGTTCATGCTGCCCTCTGCGTCGCCGGCGCCGACGATGTTGTGTACCTCGTCGATGACAAGGATAATATTGCCCTGCCGACGGATCTCTTCGATCAAGCCTTTCATACGGCTTTCAAACTGACCGCGGAACTGGGTTCCGGCGACGAGAGCCGTAAGATCAAGCAGGAAAACCTGTTTGTCTTTGAGCTTATCCGGCACCGATCCATCCGCGATCCGCTGAGCCAGCCCCTCGGCAATGGCAGTCTTGCCGACGCCGGGCTCGCCGATCAGGCAGGGGTTGTTTTTCTGGCGGCGGTTGAGGATCTGGATCACACGTTCCAGTTCTTCGGCGCGGCCGATCATGGTGTCGAGCTTTCCCTCCGCGGCGCGTCGGGTCAGGTCGATGCAGTAATTGTCAAGGAATTTGTGCTTGCCGCGCGGGGCGTCCTTGCTGTCCGCCTTGGGCGCGCTGCCCGCTGTACCTTCCTGCTTGGGGCCGCCGAACAGACGATTGAGAAACGGGAAGGTCGCGGTTTTGCCGTCGTCGTCCTCAAGGCCCTCGTCGTCGGTGGGGAGCAGTTCCTCCGCGCCGGAGAGCGCGTTCATCATGTCTCCGGAAATGCTGTCGAGATCTTCGTCGGAAATGCCCATCTTTTCGATAACGTCATCCACCGGCTTAATGTGCAGCTCGCGGGCACATTTCAGGCAGAGTCCTTCGTTTTTTGTCTGCCCGTTTTCGATTTTTGTAATAAAAACCACCGCGACATTTTTACCGCAGCGGGAACACATCGCAGGTTGCATACGATCCCTCCTTGGGAAAAGAAATTGCTTAATGGCCTCTTACATGAGGCCGTTGGTAATGAATCGGAACGTCAGGAAGAAGCGGGCCAGTGTCGTGCCGTCAAGCGTCTTTTTGCCGATGACAAGGCCGAAGAAGCTGAGCAGCCAGCACAGCAGCACGCAATAGACGATGCCCTTGACGAAGCCCAGCACAGCGCCGCCGATCTCATCAAGGTTTTCCATGTTCGGCAGCCGGAAGGAAAGATTGAACAGGTTTGCCAGCGCTGTGATAAAAATCAATATGATCAGAAAGGCCAGCACGAGACCGCCCTCATAGGTCACGACGTCACACAGCACATCCACCGCCGCGTCCGTCATGTTCTCTCCCTTGCTTTCGGAGAGTTCCACCGCGCGGGAGGCCATCTCGTCGGCGCGATCGGCGTAAAGGCCGACCTCGCTCATGCACTCGTAAGCGTAGTCGTACCGCAGAGAGGGATCCTCGGCGAGGATATCGTCAAGCGACTTGTCGCTCTCGCCGTAGCCGAGACGATCGAGCACGCGCTCGCGCGTCTCCGTCGCGCTGAGATATCCGGAGGCAAAGGGACGCAGCGCCGGGATGACCTCGCCGGAATATGCGGCGGAGAGCATCTTTGCGCTGAAAAGGGAGATAACAATAACCAGCAGCGCGGCAATGCTGCCGATCAGCCCTTTCTTATAGCCGCCCCAAGTACACAGGGCGATGATCGTGATGAGGACGATATCAATGATCAGCTTCATATGTAGTCCTTTCCTGCGCCGTGGCCTTTCAGCCGCGCCGCCGTTCGTTTCGTAGTGGAGATTATATCATATAAATATGAACAAATATATGAAATAATCTTAGTTTTTGCGTGTGATCCCGCGCAGCACGTCATGCGTCGGCCATCATCTCTCCTACCGCTCCGTCGTACCAGATGCGGTTGAGATACAGGCCCTGCGGCGGCATCGTCGGCCCGGTGAGCCGGCGGTCGCCCCGCTCCAGCAGGGCGGGGATCTTGTCCGGGGAAAGCTTGCCGTAAGAGGCATACACCATCGTGCCGACCATGGCGCGGGCCATGTTGTAAAGGAAGCCGTCGGCACAGACGCGAACGGTGATCAGATCCCCTTCCCGCTCGGCCGAGCACCAGTAGACCGTCCGGACCGTCGTTTTCGTCTCTGTTCCGACGCTGCGAACGGCGGCAAAATCATGCGTTCCCTCAAAGGCGCGGGCCGCTGCGTTCATCTTTTCCACGTCAAGAGGCTGGGGATAAAAGCACGCGCGCTTTTCCAGAAAAGGGTCGCGAAGGTTACTGTTGTGTATTTTGTAGATATATTCTTTTTTTATGCAGGAGCCGATCGCGTTAAAGCTCTCCTCCGCCTCGCAGGCGGCAAGCACGGCAATATCTGCGGGCAGGTAGCTGTTGATGGCAAGCGGCAGCTTGTTCATTGGGATGCGGCAGTCACTTTTGAAATTGGCGCAGTAGCGCAGCGCATGCACGCCCGCGTCCGTCCGGCCGCAGCCGGTGACGTGGACCTTTTCGCCGCACATCTTTTCGATCGCCTGTTCAAGCGTCTGCTGCACGGTGATCTCACTTTTCTGCGTCTGCCAGCCGTGATAGCGGCTGCCGTCATAGGTCATTCGGATCGCAATGTTTTTCATATTCCGTAATGCTTCATCACAAACAAACCCGTCAGGAAAAGTGCGCCGAGTATCAGCGCGATCCAGTCGTGCGCGGCAAAATGCAGCGTCTTCATGCGGGTACGGCCCTCGCCGCCGTGATAACAGCGGCTTTCCATCGCCACGGCCAGCTCGTCGGCGCGGCGAAAGGCCGAGACGAAAAGCGGCACCAGGATTGGCAGAAGCGCCTTGGCCCGGTCGATCAGTCTGCCGGTTTCAAAGTCGGCGCCTCTCGCCTTTTGGGCCGACATGATCTTGTCGGTCTCTTCGATCAGCGTCGGGATAAAGCGCAGTGCCATCGACATCATCAGCGTCATCTCGTGTACGGGCACCTTGATTTTTTTCAGCGGGCTGAGGAGCATCTCCAGCCCGTCGGTAAGCGCAATGGGGCTGGTGGTGTAGGTCAGCAGGAAGGTGCCGGTGATCAGAAGCACGATGCGCAGGATCATCTGCACCGAACGCGCAAGCCCTTCCCAGGTCATGTGCCAGCCGGGGATGATCTCGCGGCCTTCGGTGTAAAAAATGTTCAGAAGGGCTGTCAGCACGATGATAAAGAGCATCGGCTTGAGTCCTTTGAAGATGTTTTTCGGCCGGATATGAGACAGGATCATGCACAGCGCCGTGGCAAGCGTCACGGCCGCATAGGAGACCCAGCCTTTTGCCTGAAACAGGGCGATGATATACACGACCACAAGAATCAGCTTTGTGCGTGGGTCGAGGCGGTGGACAATGGTGTCGCCGGGGAAATACTGGCCAAGCGTGATATCCTTCAGCATGTCGCCGCCTCCTTTGCCCGGAGTACGGCGCGGAGAAGCTGGCCGTGCGTGTAAATCGAGCCATCCAGCGGAACGCCCGCGCCCTTCAGCGCCATGGCGAGGGCCGTTGCCTTCGGTACGTCAAGGCCCATGGCGATCAGCTTTTCCGGTTCGGAAAAAACCTGTTCGGGCGTGCCATCCATCGCGACGCGGCCGTGGTCGAAGGCGATGATGCGCTCGGCGATGCGGGCGGTGTCATCCATGTTGTGGCTGACAATGATGACTGTTGAGCCGCTTTCCTTGTGGTAGGAGCAAATGTTGTCCAAAATCTGGCGGCAGCCCGCCGGATCGAGGCCGGCGGTCGGTTCGTCGAGGATCAAAACGCCCGGGCGAAGGGCGATTACCCCGGCTATGGCGATGCGGCGCTTCTGACCGCCTGACAGTTCAAGGGGTGAGCGCTCGAAAAGCTCTTCGCCCACCTGGGCGAAACGGGCGGCTTCGCGCACCCGCCGGTCGATCTCGTCCTCGGGAAGCTTCATGTTGCGCGGACCGAAGGCGATGTCGCGGTAGACCGTCTCTTCGAAGAGCTGGTATTCCGGGTATTGGAATACGATGCCGACCTCCCATTTGACGTCGCGGCGGGTAAACTTGTTTTCGTTGATGTCGCGTCCGCCGACAAGCACCTTGCCCGACGTGGGCTGCAGCAGGGCGTTGAGGTGCTGGATAAAGGTCGATTTGCCGGAGCCGGTGTGGCCGATGACGCCGACCAGCTGGCCCTGGGGGATCGTAAGGCTGACGTCTTCGATCGCGACTTTTTCAAAAGGAGTTCCCGCGCTGTAAACGTGGCGAAGGCCCTCCACTTTTATTTCTGCCATAAAAAATGCTCTCCGCTTATTGTTTCTTTGCCGCGGCGATCGCGGCCGCGCAGTTTTTCTCGTCCAGTTCGCCGAGCGGCAGGTCGTAGCCGCAGTGGCGAAGCTCGTACAGGAGCTTGGTCGTCTCCGGAACGGCGAGCCCTTCGCGCGCCATCATTTCGACGTCTGAAAAAATCTCCGAAGGTTTTCCGGCGGCCTTGATATAGCCGTTTGACATGACCACAAGCTTGTCCGCGCCGATGCACTCCTCCATATGGTGGGTGATCAGCACGACCGTCATGCCGCCTTCACGGCAGAGGCGCGTGACGGTGGAGATGACCTCGTGCCGCCCCTGCGGGTCGAGCATGGCCGTGGGTTCGTCAAGGACGATGATCTTCGGCCGCATGGCGATGACGCCGGCGATCGCGACGCGCTGCTTCTGTCCGCCGGAGAGCAGGTGCGGGGCATGGGTGCGGTATTCGTACATGCCGACCTGCTTCAAGGCCTCGTCCACACGCTCGCGGATCTCAGCGCTCGGTACGCCGAGGTTTTCCGGGGCGAAGGCCACGTCGTCCTCGACCACATTGGCGACAAGCTGGTTGTCGGGGTTTTGAAAGACCATGCCGACGCGGCGGCGGATCTCAAAAACCTTGTCCTCCTCGCGGCTGTCGATGCCGTCGACGACGACGCTGCCGGAATCGGGCGTGAGGATCGCGTTCATATGTTTGGCAAGCGTGGATTTGCCGCTGCCGTTGTGGCCGAGAACGGCGACGAAGCTGCCCTCGTCGATTTCGAGATCCACCCCGCAGAGGCTTTCCAGCTCGTCTCCGGGATAGGTGAAATGCACTTGTTTAAAGCTGATGATGCTCATATCGGTTTTATCCAGTCTAATCGTTTTTGCGGGAGGGGCAAGCCCCTGCCCCGCTTGGGGAAACAGTTTGTGCGGCGCTGACCGTTGCCGCGGGAACTCAGCGAAGAGAAAACGACAAGATCCTTCGCTGCGCTCAGGATGACAGTCTTTTTTATTTTCCCTTTTGCCGCCTTGCCGCAGTTGCCGTTTCCGTGCCTCGGCATAAAGCCGCGGCCCGCAAAACGGCGCGGCTGCGGAGATCGCGTCTTTGCTTATTCCGCCACCGGCGGCGCAAAGCCGCCTTTGCCGCCTTGCCGCAGTTGCCGTTTCCGTGCCTCGGCATAAAGCCGCGGCCCGCAAAACGGCGCGGCTGCGGAGATCGCGTCTTTGCTTATTCCGCCACCGGCGGCGCAAAGCCGCGATCCCACCGGCATGTCGCGCCGCAGGGCAGGACGAGGCCGGTGTCGGTGACGGGCAGCCCAAGCTCGCGGCTGTCGGAGCGGCCGCCGTATTTTTTGGTGAAGATGCTCTCCGTCACATAGCTCAAAACCGAGGGGGAGAGCCCGGTGGTGTACGAATTGATGAGCACGAACAGCGGATCGTCCGACAGCACGCCCGCGCAGAGCGAGACGAAGGGCCAGAGGTCCTTTTCCAGCTTCCAGACCTCGCCCCCCGGACCGCGTCCGTAGGACGGCGGATCCATGATGATCGCGTCGTATTTGTGTCCGCGGCGGATCTCCCGCTCGACGAATTTGGCGCAGTCGTCCACGATCCAGCGGATCGGCGCGTCGGAGAGGCCGGAGGCGGCGGCGTTTTCCTTGCCCCAGGCGACCATGCCCTTGGCCGCGTCGACATGGCAGACGCTTGCCCCCGCCCTGGCACAGGCGAGCGTGGCCGCGCCGGTATAGCCGAAGAGATTGAGGACGCTGATGGGGCGATCCGCGCGGCGGATCTGCTCCATCGCCCAGTCCCAGTTGCAGGCCTGCTCGGGGAAGATGCCGGTGTGCTTGAAGTTCATGGGGCGGACGTTGAAGGTAAGCTCGCCGTAGCGGATCTGCCAGCTTTCAGGCAGGGCGGACTTGTCCCAACTGCCGCCGCCGGACTCGCTGCGCTGATAGCGGCCGTCGCGCACGTTCCAGTGCGGATTGCGGCGGGGCGTTTCCCAGATCGCCTGGGGGTCGGGGCGCACGAGGTAGTATTTGCCCCAGCGCTCGAGCTTTTCGCCCTTGGAGCAGTCGATCAGCTCAAAATCTTTCCACTTGTCCGAGACGTACATAAGCTCTTCCTCTGTTTGTAAAGCATAGTATTCCAGTATAATTCATAATATTTTACCACTAATGCCCTCTTCGGTCAAGGGCGAGGACGGTCGAAGAAGGGGCGGGCGCGATCCCTTCGGCGCTTGCTTTTCCCCGCGGCGTCGATTAGAATAATAGATGAGAAACGGAGGGATCGGATATGCGGAAGATCGATCTTGACAATTGGGACAGGCGGGAGATCTTTGCGTTCTTCTCTCCCCTCGCCCAGCCCTGGTACAGCGTGAGCTTTCGGCTGGACGTGGGCGGGCTTTACCGCTATGTCAGGGAAAACGGGCTGCCGTTTTATAACGCGATGTGTTATCTTGTCACGCAGGCCGTGAACGCCACAGAGCCCTTTTTGTATACGATCCGGGACGGCGAGGTATATCTGCTTGACCGGCGCGAGCCGAGCTTTACCGTAAGGCGCGCGGGCGAGAAGTATTTCCGCATCGTGACGATGCCCTGCCGCGGCAGTCTCACAGAGTTCTGCCGCGAGGCGGCGGAGCGCGAAAAGACGCAGGACGCCTTTATCGTCCCGGAGAGTGAGAGCGACGCGCTCGTCTATCTCTCCTGTCTGCCGTGGGTGGATCTCACGGCGCTGACGAATGAGCGCGGCGACGACCGTGACGACGCGATCCCGCG
Source organism: Oscillospiraceae bacterium (assembly GCA_017444665.1). Classification (GTDB taxonomy): domain Bacteria; phylum Bacillota; class Clostridia; order Oscillospirales; family Oscillospiraceae; genus Limivicinus. Next base: position 20 of record JAFSWC010000017.1, on the reverse strand, counting down.
CATCGCGTGGGGAAAGTTCG
>JAFSWC010000016.1 GCA_017444665.1 Oscillospiraceae bacterium | reverse complement strand
GTTTTTTGTGCAAAACAGAGATTGTTTATTCCTTGACGAACGCCTTATTTAATGGTACAGTAACCTTGACGCTGAAGGGGCGGAAAGACGTCCTTTCGCGTGAATATTTAGTATGATGAGGAGTACTGAAATGAAAAAGTTTTTCGCAATGCTTCTTCTGGTCTGCATGATCCTGTCTCTGGCAGCATGCGGCCAGCAGGCGGCCCCCGCTCCCGCGGCCGAGCAGCCTGCCGCTGAAGAGCCCGCCGCCGAAGAGGCTGCCCCTGCCGAAGAGGCCGCCGAAGAGGCCGCTCCCGCTGAGGAGCCCGCCGCTGCCGAGTACAAGCTCGGTATGGGCGTCGTCGTAAAGACGGACAGCTCCAAGACCGGCAACGCTCAGGTTGACGCCACTGTCGCCGCCGTCGTCACCGACGCCGAGGGCAAGATCGTCGCCGTCAAGCTGGACGTCGCGCAGAACAAGATGGACATCACCGACGGCCAGGTTGAGACCGAGAAGGAATTCAAGACCAAGCTCGAGCTCGGCGACGACTACAACATGGTCAAGTTCTCCGATGCCACCAACGAGTGGTACCAGCAGGCTGCCGCGTTCGAGGCTTACGCCCTCGGCAAGACCGCTGACGAGGTCAAGGGCACCGAGACCGTCGTCAATGACGAGGGCCACACCGTCGTCACCGACGAGACGCTCTACGCCTCCTGCTCCATCTCCGTTGGCGATTTCATCGAAGCCATCGTCAAGGCCTGCAACGATGAGCAGGGCCAGACCTTCACCGCTGAAGAGTTCAAGCTCGGCCTCGCCGCCATCACCGAGATCGACGCCGCGACCAAGGCCGCGACCGCCGATGAGGACGGCCTTGCCGCCATGTACACCAACTTTGCCGCCGCCGCCGTCGACGCCGAGGGCAAGATCCTTGCTTCCATCGTTGACGAGATCCAGCCCAAGATCAGCTTTGACGCCGCCGGCGAGATCACCGATCCCGCCTTCAAGGCTACCAAGCGCGAGCTGAAGGAAGACTACAACATGGTCAAGTTCTCCGACGCCACGCTCGAGTGGTACCAGCAGGCCCAGAACTTTGTCGACTTCGCCGCCGGCAAGACCGCCGATGAGCTCAGCGCCACCGAGACCGTTGTCAACGAAGAAGGCCACCAGGTCTTTGCCGATGAGACCCTGCATGCCAGCGTCTCCATCAGCGTTGACGGCATGATCGAAGTTCTGGTCAAGGCTGTCGGCAACGCCGCCTGATCCGAAACCAAAAAACCATAGGGGATGAAAGCCTTGCGGCACTGGAATACTATGATCGCGGTCCTCGCGCTGCTCTCGCTGCTGCTCACCGCCTGCTCTTCGCAGACTGGCGGAAGCATACCGGAGACGGCCGGGACGGAAGCGCCGCAGACAATCGAGCCGAAGGGAAAGGTATATTATACCTACTTCGACACGGTCTCCTATGTATATGACTACGCAGGAGATTCGGCAGAACGCTTTGACGAGCGTTCTGCCGAAGTTTCGCATATTCTGCTGGAATACCATCAGCTCTTTGATATCTATCACGAGTACAGCGGCGTCACCAATCTCTGCACGCTCAACAAAAACGCGGGCGGCGAGCCGATGGAGGTCGACGAGCGGCTCATCGACTTTCTGCTCGACGCGCGGGAGATGTACGAGCTCACCGACGGCGAGATGAACGTGATGCTCGGCGCGGTGCTGCGATTGTGGCATGACTGCCGCGAGGCGGCGGAGTCCGATCCCGTCCATGCGGCTATCCCCGCGCAGGAGCAGCTTGAGGAGGCCTATCGCCACACCGACATCTCGCTTTTGGAGATCGACGAGGAAAAACGTACCGTCCGCATCGCGGACGAGGCGGCCTCGATCGACGTGGGCGCGCTCGGCAAGGGCTATGCCACCGAGCGGGCCGCGGAATATCTCGAGCGAGAGGGCGCGATCGGCTATGTGCTCAACATCGGCGGCAACATCCGCTGCATCGGCGACAGGCCGGACGGCAGCGGCTGGGTCACGGCGGTACGAAGCCCCGACAACACGGCCGAGGATTTTGCCTGCCGTCTGCGCATCCGCGACACGGCCTGCGTGACCTCCGGCGTGTACGAGCGGTATTTCACCGTATCGGGCACGCGCTATCACCACATCATCGACCGGGACACGCTCTTCCCGGCGGCGTATTACGATTCCCTTACCGTCGTCACGCGCGACAGCGCGCTGGCGGACGCATTGTCTACGGCACTGTTCTGCATGCCGCAGGAAGACGGAGAAAAACTGGCGGAGACGATCGGGGGCGTGGAGGTCCTGTGGATCTACCCGGACGGCAGCCAACGCTGCACCCCCGGCTTTGCCGTTTTGATAGAAGAACGACCCTAAGGAGGCGGTAAATTTGAGCCTGAGAAGAAAGATCTCTACCCTGAAATTACCCCATTACAAAGGCACGGCCGGCATGGCGGCCGTGCGCATGGCAGTGCCCAAAGAGGTGCTGCTGCCGATGAACATGCACTCCGGCCAGGCGGCCGAGCCTGTCGTTCAGGTCGGCGACCACGTGACCGTCGGCCAGCTGATCGCCCGCGAGGAGGGCCGCAACAGCGCGCCCGTCCACGCCTCGGTCTCCGGCACGGTCAAGGCCATCGAGCCCTATGCCGCCGGCGGCCGCAAGACCACGGCCATCCGCATCGAGAGCGACGGCAAGATGGAAAAATGCCCCGACCTCAAGATCCCGCAGCCCACGAATCTGGACGAGTTTCTCCAGTGCGTGCGCGAAAGCGGCGTTGTGGGCCTTGGCGGCGCGGCCTTCCCCGTATGGGCCAAGCTGGCCGCCGCGCAGAAGAGCCACATCCAGACCGTCCTGATCAACGGCGCGGAGTGCGAGCCCTTCATCACCAGCGACCACCGCGTCATGCTCGAGTGCGGCGATCTGATCGAGAAGGGCATCGCCCTGCTCAAGCAGTTCCTGCAGTCCGAGGAGTATATCATCGGCATCGAGAAGAACAAGCCCGACGCCATTGCCCAGCTGACCGAACGCTTTGCAAACGACCCCGCCGTCAAGGTCATGCCGCTTGACAGCGTCTATCCCCAGGGCGCCAAGCAGGTGCTGCTCTACAACGCCACCGGCAAGGTGGTCGGCCCGGGACAGCGTCTGGCCTCTCTCGGCGTCATCATCATCAACGTAACCTCGCTTGTCAAAACCGCGGAATACTTCACGACCGGCATGCCGCTCGTCGAGCGCATCGTAACGGTCGAGGGCTCCGCCGTCAAAGAGCCGAAAAACCTGATCGTGCCGATCGGCTGCTCGATCCGCGACCTGGTCGAGGCCTGCGGCGGACTGAAGGAAGAGCCCGGCAAGATCCTCTACGGCGGCGCCATGATGGGCAAGACCGTCGACACGCTCGACGCCTCCGTCCTCAAGGCGACCAACGCGGTCGTGATCATGAACCGCGCCGACGCCGAAAAGACCAAGCCCTCTCCCTGCATCCACTGCGGCCGCTGCGTGGCCGTCTGCCCGCTGGGGCTCAACCCCACGGCCTTCGCCCGTGCGATGGAGATGGAAAACGAGGACGCGCGCGCGGCCCTGCTGCAAAAGGAGCAGGTGTCGCTGTGCATGGAATGCGGCTGCTGCAGCTATGTCTGCCCGGCCCACCGTCCCCTGGCCGAAAACAACAGCGCCGCCCGCCGCTTTATCCGCGGCTGGGAGACAGCTCAGAAAGAAAAGAAAGAAGGAGGGAAGTAAGGCATGGACAACAAGCCCGTTATGGCTGCCGGACCGCATATCCACAGCACCGACAGCTCGCGCCGCATCATGCTTGACGTGATCATTGCGCTGCTTCCCGCCGCGATCGCTGGTGTCGTCCTCTTTGGTGTTCAGGCGCTCTGGATCATCCTCACCTGCGTCGTCAGCGCAGTCGTGTCCGAGTTTCTTTTTAACCTCGTCGCAAAGCGCGAACAGAGCGTCGGCGATCTCTCCGCCGTCGTGACCGGCCTGCTGCTGGCTCTCAATCTGTCGACCAGCGTGCCGCTGTGGCAGTGTGCGCTCGGCTCGATCTTCGCGATCGTGCTGGTCAAGTGCGCCTTCGGCGGCATGGGACATAACTTTGCCAACCCCGCCATCACGGCGCGCGTCTTCATGCTGATGGCCTTTACATCCACTGTGGCCGGCGGCGCCGCGCCGCGTATGGTCGACGCGGTCTCCTCCGCCACGCCGCTGAACCTCATCGGCGTCGAGGGAGCCGAGCTGCCGACCCTCGGACAGATGTTCCTGGGCCTGCGCGGCGGCGCCATCGGCGAGACCTGCATCCTCGCGCTGCTCCTCGGTTTTGCGTATTTGCTTGTCCGCCGCGTTATCCACTGGCAGACCCCGGTGATCTTTATCGCAACGGTCTTTGTCTGCTACCTTGTCGCGGCCGGCGATTTCACCGTCGCTCTCTACGAGGTGCTCGCGGGCGGCCTGGTGCTCGGCGCGGTCTTCATGGCCACCGACTACACCACCACGCCCATCACCGCCGAGGGCAGATGGCTCTTCGCGCTGGGCTGCGGCCTCATCACCTTTGTGATCCGCCGCTTCTGCGCCTATCCCGAGGGCGTTTCCTACTCCATCCTGTGCATGAATATCCTCTCTCCGTGGCTGGAGAAGTGGACGCGCAGAAAGCCGCTGGGAGGTGTCTGATATGAAAAAACAGATTTTAACTTCCATCCTGTGCCTTGTCCTGCTGCTGGCCCTTCTCGGCGCGGGCGTCTGGGGCGTCAACGGCTTTACCGCCCCCATCGTGGCGGAAAACGAGCGTCTGGCCGCCGAGGCTGCGGCCGAGGCGGAAAAGGCTCTGCTGGGCGACAGCGAGCTTTTGTATGACCGCGCGGACGAGGCGGCCTCCACCCTTGCGGTGACGGCCGACACGGTCCAGAGCGTCTATCGCGACGCGACGAAGGGGACCTATCTCCTGCGCCTCGAAACCTCCGAGGGCTACTCCAAGCAGCCGATCAAGCTGCTGCTTACGATCGACTTCGAGGGCAGGATCGTCGACCTCTCCATCGAGGAGAACCCGGACGACAAGGATCTCGGCGAGGAATTCCCGCAGAGCTTTGCCGGACAGGATTCCACCCTTGCGGGCGTCAATCTTGTCGCGGGCGTTACCTTCTCGTCCTCGGCGATCCGCAATGCGGTCAACGACGGCTTCAACACGCTGATCGAGGGCGGCCTCTTCGCCGCGGCGGAGAAGGACGATTCCCAGCTTCTGAATGAACTGATCCCGCTGGTTTACCCGGGTCTTGTCAACAAGGCCGGCGTGCCGCAGGGCGAGGAGCTCGCGGGCGAGGGCGACGTCACGGGCGGCTGGAAGGCCGCCAACGGCAGCGGCTTTGCCTGGTTCGTCGGCGGCGAAGAAAACCGCCTTGCCGTCAGCACCATGGTCGGCGGCGTGACGGTCTACAACACCGCGGGCGAGGACGTGACCGCCGCGGCCGATCCCGCGCTTGTCGAGGCGATCCGCGCGCTGTCCGCCGCCAATGCCGAGGATTATTCGGCAAAGGACGCCAAAAACTTCGGCAGACTGCTGCCCGAAGGGACCGAGCTGACCGCCGTCGAGATCCCCGGCTTTGCCGGCTGCGTCACCGGCGCCTATACCGCCGAGACCGACGAGGGCACGCGCTATGCCTTTGCCGCGCGTCCCTACGGCTATTCCAACGAGGTCATGGAGTTCTACTTCCTCCTTGACGAAAACGGCGCGATCGCCGCGCTGCGCACGGGCGAGCTGATCCTCCACTCCGATTACTTCTCCGCCTACGAGCTCGACGAGTCCAGCTACAAAGAGGGCTTTATCGGCCTGACGGGCGAGAGCTACACCGGCGAACAGGCGCTGATCTCCGGCGCGACGATGAGCTCCGACGCCGTCGACGCCGCCACGAGAGACGTATTTGAGGCCTTTGGCCTTCTGATGGAAAGCAGGGGGTGAGCACATGAAAAAGAATCTTCTGTTTTGTAATCCCGTAACGCTTCTGTTCCTGGGCGCCGCTCCCGCGCTTGCCGCCAGCACGGACGTTCGCGCCGCGCTCGGCATGAGCGCCGCCGTCGTGGGCGTGCTGCTGTGCTCGGCGCTGGTGCTGGGCCTGCTGCGCAGGCTGATCCCGGCGGAAGCAAAATTCGGCGCGGCCCTGCTCGTCGTGGCGGGCTTTGCCTCGATGGCGCAGCTTCTGCTGCAGGCCTTTCTGCCTGCCGCCTGGGAGATGCTCGGCTTTTACGCCGCGGTCCTGGGCGTGGATCTGATGCTCTTCGGCAATGCGGAAAACGCGCTGGACGAGGGGCTTGGCAAGGCCCTTTTAAGCGCGCTTGTCAGCGGACTGTGCTTTGCCGTGTTCGTGCTGATCCTTGCTGCGATCCGCGAGCTGTTCGGTGCGGCAAGCTTCGCGGGAAATCCCGTCGAAGCGCTCAAGGACTATAAGATCGGCACGCTGATGCAGGCCTCCGGCGGACTTTGCGTGTTCGCGATCCTGCTGGCCGTGGTCAACCGCATCTTCCCGTCCGAGGGCGGCATGGGCAATCTCACGCGCGCCGCGATCGGCTTTGACAGCGAAGAGAAGGAGGCGTAAAGCATGAAAGAAATGATCCTTTTGGTCCTCGGCTTCGTGCTGGTCAACAACTATGCGCTGACTGCCTTCTATGGTCTGACCCCGCTGCTGGGCTATTCCCGCCGCGGCGAAAAGATCCTGGTCCTGGGTCTCGGCGTGACGGCGGTGACGCTTGTCACGGCGCTGCTGCTGTGGCTGCTGCGCGGCGTGATCCCGGCGTATTTCCGCATCCTGGCGGGCGTTGCGATCGTGCTTGTGCTCGTCTATCTGCTTGAGGCCGCCTGCGGCAAAAAGCTGGGCGTCTGGTTCCCGGCGATCGCGCTCAACAGCGCGGTGCTGGCCCTTGCGCTGAACATGACCGCCGCCGAAAGCGTTCTGCCGGTCATCCTCAGCGCGCTGGGCGTGGGGCTCGGCTTCCTGTTTGGGCTGTTCCTCATGAGCGGCGTGCAGAAGCGCATCGAGAGCGAGCATCTGCCCAAGGCCTTCCGCGGCTTCCCGATCCAGCTCCTGGCCGCGGCCATCATCGCCCTTGCACTGACGGCGTTCAATTTCCAATGAAAGCTCCCTCCGGGAATCATAAGCTGCGCGCGGACGTGATCGTCATCGTCTCGCTGCTTGTACTGGCGCTTGCCCTCTACCTGGCGCTCAATCTCGGGCGCCGGGAGGGGGGCACGGCGGTCGTGCGCGTCAACGGCGTGGAGACCGAGCGGCATTCTCTGCTGCAAAACGGCAGCTTTCCGCTCAACGGCGGCACGAACATTCTTGTCATCGAGGACGGCTATGCCTGGATGAGCGAGGCAAACTGCCCCGACCACATTTGCGTGCGCCAGGGAAAGATCCACTATACGGGCCAGGTCATCACCTGCCTGCCGAACCGTCTCACGGTCACGATCGAGGGCGGCGAGGACGACGGCGTCGATCTGATCGTGGGCTGAGAGGGGAGCGCCATGAAAACCAAAAAAATCACGGTTCTCGCCATGTGCATCGCCCTTGCGATGATCCTCTCTTATGTGGAAAGTCTGATCCCGTCTCCGGGAATACCGGGCGTAAAAATGGGGCTTGCCAACATCGTCGTGGTGTTCTGTCTCTACCGTCTCGGCTGGAAGGAGGCGGCGGGCGTGTCTCTGCTGCGTGTGTTTCTTGTCTCGCTGCTCTTCGGCCATGCCGCCAGTTTGATGTACAGCGCCGCGGGCGCCGTGCTCAGTCTGCTTGGCATGATCGGCCTGAAGGCGACGGACAGGCTCAGCTGCGTCGCGGTCAGCGTGATCGGCGGCGTTTTGCACAACGTCGGCCAGATCCTGGTCGCCTGGGCCTTGATGGGCCCGAACGTCGTCTATTACCTGCCGGTGCTGATCGTCAGCGGCACGGTGACGGGCGTTCTGATCGGCGTCCTCGCGGGGCTGATCGTCAAGCGCATCGACGTCTGATCCACACAACAAAAAAAGCTGTGAAAAGCATCGCTTTTCACAGCTTTTGTTATTTTTTCAGCTTCCGCGATCATTCCGATGTCACGATCTCAACGAGATCGCCGGGACGCGCCTCGCCTTCTTCCAGCACGACGGCAAAGATGCCCTCGCGCGGCATTACGCAGTCTCCCGCCTGGCGGCGGATCGCACAGTCGGCGTGGCACTCCTTGCCGATCTGCGTCACCTCGCAAAGCGCGCTGCCGATCCGCAGCCTGGTGCCGACGGGAAGCTCATAGAGCGTCAGTCCCTCGCACAGGACATTTTCGGCAAATGCGCCGGGCAGCAGGGGGAAGGCGATCTTCTCCTGCAGCCGCGCCACGCTCCGCGTCCCGAGCAGACTGACCTGCCTGTGCCAGTCGCCGGCATGCGCGTCGCCCACGATCCCATGGTGCGGCAGCAGCCGGATCGATTCGACGGCGTGCTTCTGCTCGCCCTTCTTTTCACTGATGCACACGGCCCTGATGACGGCCGACCGAGTTTGCATGATCAATTCCTCCTAATAAACATACTAATATAGTATGTTTATATAGCAAAATGCCGATCTTGTCAATCCACTGCCGAAACAGACTTGACAAAAATGTGGCCGCGGCGTATAAACATATTAAACCGATAGGTAAATATAAAAGAAAGGCGAGGCGACCGGTATGATCCTTCTGGAAAGACGATGTAGCCGCTGAAAAAGACGCAAACGAACATACAACGACTGAAGAATAAGGAGGATTTTATCATGTCTGCTATTTTTACTTCCGCCGATCAGTTGATCGGAAAGACCCCGCTGCTGGAGCTGACCCACATCGAAAAGGAAGAGGGCCTGCAGGCGCGCCTGCTTGCCAAGCTTGAATATTTCAACCCCGCCGGCTCGGTCAAGGACCGCATTGCCAAGGCGATGATCGACGACGCCGAAAGCAGGGGACTGCTCGATCCCGACACCGTCATCATCGAGCCGACGTCCGGCAACACCGGCATCGGTCTTGCCTCCGTGGCGGCGGCAAGGGGCTATCGCATCATCATCGTCATGCCCGAGACCATGAGCGTCGAGCGCCGTCAACTCATGCGCGCTTACGGCGCCGAGCTGGTGCTGACTGAGGGGGCAAAGGGCATGAAGGGCGCGATCGCCAAGGCCGAGGAGCTCAAAAAAGAACTGCCCAAGGCCTTTATCCCCGGCCAGTTCGTCAACCCCGCCAACCCCGCCGTCCACAAGGCGACGACCGGCCCGGAGATCTGGGCGGATACGGACGGCAAGGTCGACGTCTTTGTCGCCGGCGTCGGCACGGGCGGCACGATCACGGGCGTCGGCGCCTACCTCAAGGAGCAGAACCCCGCCGTCAAGGTCGTTGCGGTCGAGCCCGCGTCCTCCCCGGTTCTCAGCAAGGGCACGGCGGGCGCGCACAAGATCCAGGGCATCGGGGCCGGCTTTGTGCCGGACGTGCTGGACACCGCCGTGTATGACGAGATCATCCCGGTCGAGAACGACGCGGCCTTTGCCGCCGGCCGCCGTATCGGCCGCAGCGAGGGCGTGCTGGTCGGCATTTCCTCCGGCGCCGCGGTCTGGGCTGCCATCGAGCTGGCAAAGCGGCCGGAGAACAAGGGGAAGACCATTGTGGCGCTGCTGCCGGATACCGGCGACCGCTATCTCTCCACGCCGCTGTTCGCTGACTGACCGGCTTCCGATATAAAAAGACAGGCTGATTGTGAAATCAGCCTGTCTTTTTATTCGAACAGTCAGATGATATAGTCGTTTCCGTCCTCGGCCTTTCCCATGAGATCGCGAACGGTAAAGCCGCCGAGATACGCGGTGACCACGTCGTTCAGACCCTTCCACAGCGGCAGCGTGCGGCAATGCGGGGCGCGCGCACAGGGCCGCCCGCCCTCTTCCAGACAGGCAACGGGGGCCAGCGTGCCCTCGGTCAGACGCAGCACGTCAAGCACGCCGATCTCCTCCGGCCTGCGGCCGAGACGGTATCCGCCGCCTTTGCCGCGCAGGCCCTCCAGAAAACCGGCGCGGACGAGCAGCTTGACGATGCTCTCCAGATATTTTTCCGAGATCTCCTGTCTCTCGGCGATCTCTCTGAGCGTCACATATTCCTCCGAGCAGTGCTCGGCCAGGTCGACAAGGATGCGCAGCGCATAGCGCCCGCGCGTCGAGATCATCATATCAGCCGCCTCCGTGATCAAGATAAAGCTATTATACCGTAAGGTTGATGGGATTTCAAGAGAACGGATCAGCTGAAACCGAAAAGAAACGCGGCCGGGAAAATAATAAGGCCCCCGGCGGAGAAAGACGGGAGAGAATCGCCTTTACTCCGCTGGGGAGCCGTCAAAAAAGAGGGGCCAAAATCAGGGAAAGAGCAGGTGGCTCTCCATTAGTTAGCCTTCGCTAACTAATGCCACTATACCACAGTTAATTCCTATTGTCAAGCAAGGAATTAAAAAATTTCCGCGGCCATTCGGCCGCGGAAATATGATGAAAGAGAGACTTATGCCGTTTTAGAGGAGCGCGGCGAGCATCTCCTCCAGCCTGCGCTTTACCTCGCTGCGCGGCCAGAGGGGGTTTGCCTCATACAGCTTTTTCTTTCCGTCGAAAAAGCTTGGAACGCGGTAATAGTCATAGCTGTCGGCCAGCGCGCTTTCTACGGATTCGTCGATCACGTCGATTTCGATCGCGGCAAACTCCGGCCGCTCGGCGTACAGCTCGCGGAGCACCTCGCGCGCCTGTTTGCAATAGGGGCATCCGGCCAGCACAAATTCGGTCAGCTTCATAAAAATCTTCCTTTCTCTTTCTGATACACAGCTTGAGCGCTTTTGTTTTGATTTATGATTATTATAAGGGAAGCTTTGGCGGAATGCAACCGCGCTTGCATTGCGCCGGAAAGAGGACTATAATCCGATCGAAAACATGATTTGCGCGGGAGGACACAATGTGAAAATCTACACCTCGGTCGACCAGCTCATCGGCGGCACGCCGCTGCTGGAGGCGAAAAACCTGGAACAAAAGCTTGGCTTGCAAGCACGGCTTCTGTTAAAGCTTGAATCCTTCAATCCCGCCGGAAGCGCCAAGGATCGCGTCGGCAAGGCGATGCTCGACGACGCCGAGGAACGCGGCCTGCTCAGGGAGGGCACGGTCATCCTCGAGCCCACTTCCGGCAACACCGGCATCGGCTTGGCGGCCGTGGCGGCCGCGCGCGGCTATCGGCTGATGATCGTCATGCCCGATTCCATGTCGCGCGAGAGGATCCTGCTGATGCGTGCGCTCGGGGCCGAGCTCGTGCTGACCGAAGGGGCAAAGGGCATGGCCGGCGCCATCGAAAAGGCCGAGGAGCTCCACCGCGCGATCCCCAACAGCTTCATCGCCGGCCAGTTTGTCAACCCCGCCAATCCCCGCGCCCACTATGACACCACCGGGCCGGAGATCTGGCGCGACACCGACGGCACAGTCGATCTCTTTGTCGCCACGGTCGGCACGGGCGGCACGATCACCGGCACGGGGCGCTATCTCAAGGAGCAAAACCCCGCCGTCCGCGTCATTGCGGTCGAGCCGAAGGGCTCGCCCGTCCTCTCGGGCGGCAGGCCCGGACCGCACAAGCTTCAGGGCATCGGCGCGGGCTTTGTGCCGGCGGTGCTGGACACCGCCGTCTATGACGAGGTCATCGCGGTATCGGACGAGGACGCCTACCGCATGGCGGCCCTGCTCGGCAAAAACGAGGGCGTGCTGGTCGGCATCTCCTCCGGCGCTGCGCTCTGCGCGGCCATCGAACTGGCCCGGCGCGAAGAGAACGCGGGAAAGACCGTCGTGGCGCTGCTGCCGGATACCGGCGAGCGCTATCTCTCCACCCCCGGCTTCGTGCAGGAATAACGACCCAATACAGAAGTGTCATTCTGAGGAACGAAGTGACGAAGAATCTTTTGTTCAGCTGAAATTGTGGACTTTTTAAGATCCTTCGACTTCGCTTCGCTCCGCTCAGGATGACAAAATATAGGTTTGCCTACACATTGAAAGCAGGACCCGTCGGGTCCTGCTTTTTTTGTTATTTGGAATCAGCAATAAAGCCGCCGCCCAAGACCCGCTGGCCGTCATACAGCACGGCGGACTGGCCCGGTGCCGGAGCGCGCACCGGCTCGTCGCACACGATGCGCACGCCGCCGCCCGACAGGGGCGTGACGGTGCACTTCGGCTCTTCCCACTTGGTGTGGCGCACGCGCACGCTCGCGCGGATCGGCCCTGTCGGCACGTCGATCAGCCAGTTGAAGTCGCGTGCCGCGACCTCGCGCCGGAAAAGCTCCTCCCACAGCGCCAGCTCAACGGTGTTGCGGCCGGGGTCGATGCGTGAGACATAGACCTTTCTCCCGTCGATCAGCCCGCTTTTGCGCTGCCCGACGGTATAGCGGAAGATGCCCTCGTGCTGTCCGACGACCTTGCCGTGCAGCACAAAGTCGCCCGGCCCGGGCAGACTGCGCCGCTGCGCGATCCAGCTTACATAATCTTTATCCGGCACGAAGCAGATCTCCATGCTGTCGGGCTTGTGCGCTGCGGGCAGCGAAAAGTCCTCCGCCATCGCGCGCACCTCTTTTTTCTCGTATCTGCCAAGCGGCAGCATCACGCGGGCGACCTGCTCGCGCACAAGGCGGCACAGCATATAGCTCTGGTCGTTGGCGCTGCGGCCCTTATAAAGCGCGCCCTGCTCGGTGCGCGCATAATGCCCGGTCGCCACCAGCTCCGCGCCGACGCGGTCGGCCTCGGCAAGCAGCGCGCGGAATTTCACCGCCGGGTTGCAGAGAATGCAGGGGTTGGGTGTCTCGCCGCGCAGATAGCTTTCGCAAAACGGCGCGCACACCTTTTCCTCCAGCTCCGCGCGCACGTCGTACACCGCCAGCTCGATGCCCATGCGCTCGGCCGACGCGATCGCCTCGAGCCGCGTTTTCTCATCCGTATTGTCAAGATACAGCCCGTGTACCTCAAAGCCCGCCTTCTGCAGCAGCACGGCGGACACGGCGGAATCGACTCCGCCGGAAAAACCAAGAACGATCTTGCTCATGTCCTGTTCTCCACATAGATCATCAGCGCGGCGAGATCCGCGGGGGAGACGCCGGAGATGCGTCCCGCCTGACCGAAATTCTCCGGCCGGATCTTTTCGAGCTTTTCCCTTGCCTCGATCCGCAGCCCGGGCACGGTCCGATAATCGATCTTGCGCGGCAGCGCGCGTCCTTCCAGACGCTTGAACTCCTCCACCTGCTTTAGCTGGCGTTTGATATAGCCCTCGTATTTCAGGCCGATCTCAACCGCCTCGGTGACGGCGCGGTCGAGCGCCGGACGCTCCGGATCAAAGGGCGCAAGATCGGCGTAGGAAAGCTGCGGCCTCCGGATCAGATCCGCCAGCGACACCCCGGATGCGACCGGGGCCGTGCCGCGGCTTTCCAGCAGCTCGCCCAGCGCCTCGCCGGGGGCGAGATGCGTGCGCTCCAGCCGCAGAGTCTCTTTCCGGACTGTCTCGTATTTTTTCAAAACGGCCTCGTATCGCTCCTCCGAAACAAGCCCGATCTCCCGCCCGATCGCGGAAAGCCGTTCGTCCGCGTTGTCCTGGCGCAAAATCAGGCGGTATTCGCTGCGCGAGGTCATCATGCGATAGGGCTCGTTCGTGCCCTTCGTGACCAGGTCGTCGATCAGCGCGCCGATATAGGCGTCGCTGCGCCGCAGGATCAGCGCCGCGCGTCCAAGCAGCTTCAGCGCCGCGTTCACCCCGGCGACAAAGCCCTGCACGGCGGCCTCCTCATAGCCGGATGAGCCGTTGAACTGTCCCGCGCCGTAAAGCCCCTCGATCTTCTTGCACTCCAGCGTCGGATACAGCTCCGTCGGGTCGATGCAGTCGTATTCGATGGCATAGGCGCAGCGCGTCATCTCGGCCTTTTCCAGCCCCGGGATTGTGTGCAGCATTTCCACCTGCACCTCCTCCGGCATCGAGGAGGAAAAGCCCTGGATATACAGCTCCTCCGTCTCCAGTCCCATCGGCTCGATAAACAGCTGGTGGCGCGGCTTGTCGGGAAAGGTCATGATCTTGGTCTCGATGCTGGGGCAATAGCGCGGCCCCACGCCTTCGATCACACCGGCATAGATCGGGCTGCGGTCAAGATTTCGGCGGATGATCTCGTGCGTGCGCTCGTTGGTATAGGTCAGATAGCACACGGCGCGGTTTTCCGGCGCCTTTTCGGTGGAAAAGGAAAAGGGCTGCGGATCTTCGTCACCGTACTGGATCTCCATTTTCGAAAAATCCACGCTCCGGCGGTTGACGCGCGGCGGCGTGCCGGTTTTGAAGCGGCGCATCGAAAGCCCCAGCGCGCGCAGCCTTCCGGCAAGCGGCACGGCCGCGGCCAGCCCGTCCGGGCCTGAGGAGCGCAGCACCTCGCCCACGATCGTCCGCCCGTCAAGATAGGTGCCGGAGGCGATCACGGCCGCACGGCAGCGATAAATCGCGCCGGTGTGCGTCGTGACCGACACGACGTGCCCGTCCTCTACACCGACGTCCACGATCTCGGCCTGCTTGACGCGCAGGTTTTCCTGGCGCTCAAGCGTGTGCTTCATGACCTCCTGATAGCGCCGCCGGTCGGCCTGCGCGCGCAGCGAATGCACGGCCGGTCCTTTGCCGAGATTGAGCATGCGGTACTGGATGCAGGATAAGTCCGCGGCGCGGGCCATCTCGCCGCCCAGCGCGTCCAGCTCGCGCACCAGGTGGCCCTTCCCGGTGCCGCCGATCGCGGGGTTGCACGGCATGTTGCCCACACTGTCAAGATTGACGGTAAAGCACACCGTGTCCAGCCCAAGCCGCGCGGCGGCCAGCGCGGCCTCGATGCCCGCGTGGCCCGCGCCGATCACGGCGATATCACATTTTCCGGCGTCGTATCTCATGGGATCCTCTCCGCTCCGTTCTTTCCATCACTAAGTAAAACAATCGACAACAGTATAGCAGATCGGCGCGGAAAAACAATCTTTTTCTCTGCTTTGCCGCCAGCCGGTCCGGCGCGTGTCCGCGCCGGCAGAAAACAGAAAAACCGCGCGGAAGGGCGAAAAAAGCATTGACCGAAAAAACAAGCCGTTGTATAATCCTGATAAAAGGGCAACTATATCCTGTATTGATGAAATGGGGTGCAATTCCATGTACCGCAGGCTTCCCAAACTGCTGACCTTCCTGCTGGCGATCTGCCTGCTCGTCTCGACGATGAGCGCGGCGGTCTTCGCGGAAGACGTCGAGATCACAAGGGTCATGGCGACCTCGGACACCGAAGCCGTCGTCATGCGTACCGCCGGCGAGATCGCGTTCCGCACCAGCTCCGCCGGCGCCAGCATTACCTCCGTCGTCTGGACGGATTCCAAGGGAAAGAATCTCGGCCCGTCCGACGCATTCGAGGACGACGTCTACACGCTGACGGTCACGCTTACAGCCGGGGACGGCTACTACTTCTCCCAGAGCGCGGTCGGCGTGCTGTACAATAATGTGGCCAACACCAACATCGCCGTCAGTGCCGACGGCAAAACGGCCTCGCTCCGCCGCCAGATCAAGCCGCCGATCTGGTCGCCGATCATCTACAAGCACCCGCTGAGCGACCCCGCCGTCGAGCCGGGCTCTCTTGTCTCCTATGTCTCCACGGCCGGCTTCGCAACGAGCAGCATCTGGCTGTTCTACAGCCCGGAGGGCGACGGCCCGCTCAAGCCGAACGAGCTGATGGCCACATTCCCCAAGATCAGCATCGACGATGCCGGCGTCGGCCGCATCATCATTTACAACGTCCCGGCCGAGATGAACGGATGGGAGCTGCTGTGCCGCTTCTATGAAAGCACCGGCACCTACACCACCGACAGCAACCGCGCCGTCATCAATGTCAAGGTGCCGGAGCCGACTCCTACGCCTCAGCCTACGCTCGAGCCCACGCCCGAGCCTGTCGAGGCTACGCCGGAGCCTACGCCCGAGCCCACGCCCGAGCCCACCCCGGAACCCACGCCGGAGCCCACGCCCCGGCCCGTCGTCTGGGAGCATAACGAATCCGGCCACTGGCAGGCGGACGAAAACGGCCAGGTCCTCACGCAGGGCGAGCACAGCCTCGTCTGGAAGCAGGTGGAAAACAGCAACGAAGAGATCGGCACCTGCAGCGTCTGCGGCTATACCGAAAGCCGCATCGTCGCCAACGACCCGCAGCAGAACCTCAAGAGCAAGCTGCTGATCGGTCTCGGTGTCGCCACAGCTGGGCTGATGATCCTCTCGCTCGTCGCCCCGGGCAAGAAAAAGAAAAGAAGATAAACTGAAAGAACAGTAAAAAAGGCCTCCCCGCCGGGGAGGCCTTTTTTTCGCTGCCATCGCGGTTTATTCGTGGCAGTGCTCGCAGTCCTCGATATTTTTGAACAGCTCGGGATCGTAGGCGATGCCGTTTTTGTCGTAGTAGTCTTTGACCGCCGCCTTCACGGCCTCCTCGGCCAGAACCGAGCAGTGCAGCTTATAGGCGGGCAGCCCGTCCAGCGCCTCGACGACCGCCTTGTTCGACAGCTCCATCGCCTCCTCGATCGGCTTGCCCTTGATCAGTTCGGTCGCCATCGAGCTCGTCGCGATCGCGCTGCCGCAGCCGAAGGTGTTGAACTTGCAGTCGGTGATTATGCCGTCGCTGACCTTGATATACATGCGCATGATGTCGCCGCACTTGGCGTTGCCGACCTCGCCGATGCCGTCCGCATCCTCGATCTTGCCGACATTGCGCGGATTCTGGAAATGGTCCATGACCTTGTCGCTGTAAAGTGCCATTGTTGTTTCCTCCTCTTTTTATTCAAACGGAAATTGTCAGATCAGATGCGGGCGCGTGCCCTTTTCCAGCTCGTCCCACACCGGAGAGATGCTGCGCAGATACGCCACGACCTTCGGCACGACCTCGATGATGTGGTCGATCTCGTCCATCGAGTTGTATTCGCCGATCGAAAGCCGCAGCGAGCCGTGCGCCACCTCGTGCGGCAGCCCGATGGACAGCAGCACGTGGCTGGGGTCGAGCG
>JAFSWC010000015.1 GCA_017444665.1 Oscillospiraceae bacterium | reverse complement strand
TGAGGCATGCAGAAAGCGCCGCAGTTGGGGCACTTAACGATGCTGGGGGGCGTGAGCTTCCAGGTGGAAGAACGTCTCTTATCACGTCTCTGACGCGATACCTTTCCTTTCGGGACTGCCATGTTGACACCTCCTGCTGATAAGCTGTTTATGAGCAGCTCTGTTTTATAGTCGCTTAGGTCATGTATCCAAAAGCTGCTCAAGCACAGCAAATCTTGGATCGATTTCTTTTCCGCAGCCGCACGGCCCGAGATTGAGATTCTTTCCGCAGCGCGGGCACAGGCCCTTGCAGTCTTCCCGGCACAGGAATTTGGTATCCATGTCCAGGATGAACAGTGTGGAAAGGATCTCGTCCAGGTCGACCTCGTCGCCGTCTAAAAAGAACAACTCGGGATCTTCGGCGTTATCGTCGTTTTGTTCGACGATAACCGCGGAGAGCGGTGTTGTTTTGGTGCTTTCAAATTCACTGGCACAGCGATCGCAGACGCACAGGAGATCGGTTTTGATCTCGCCCTCCAGCCGAAGGACGCCCGCTTCGTTGTAAACCCGTCCCGCCGCCCGGGGGGCAGATTCGTATCTCACGATCGAAGGAAAATCAAGTCCCTCGGTATCCAGCTCGCACGAAAACGGCACGCTGCTGCCGGGGATCTCAATGATCTCGCGCAGATTCAGTTTCATAAAAGCACCTCGCTTGGCCGCCTGCCGACCTTCCCGCAAACAATATGCGAGAATGTCAGCCTTGATATTATAGTTGAGAGTTTAAGACTTGTCAACACTATTTTTATATTGTATAATCACAAAAACGAAAAAAATCTGCGGAAGGAGGAGCCATGAAAGAGCTGCCTGTCAAAAGGAACGACGCCGGTCAGCGTCTGGATCGTTTTGTGTCCAAAGCCGTGCCGCTGCTGCCGGAATCTCTGCTGCAGAAATACATCCGTCTCAAACGGATCAAACTCAACGGCAAGGGGGCAAAGCGCGACACGCGTCTTCAGGAAGGCGATTCGCTCCAGCTCTATATCAACGACGAATTTTTTGAGCAGCCGCGAGAGGAAAATTCTTATCTCAAGGTCGGCACGCCGCGTCTCGACATCGTCTATGAGGACGAAAACATCCTTCTCGTCGATAAAAAGCCCGGCGTTTTGTGTCACAGCGCCGGCGTGTGGGATTATAACACGCTGATCGCCAACATTCAAGCCTACCTGGCCCAGAAGGGCGAATGGAAGCCGCGTGAAGAGAACGCTTTCGCTCCCGCCCTTTGCAACAGGATCGACCGCAACACCGGCGGCATCGTCATCGCCGCGAAAAACGCCGAGGCGCTTCGGATCCTAAATGACAAGATCCGTGACCGTGAGATCGACAAGTATTATCTCTGCGCCGTCCAGGGCCGTCCGAAGCCCGCCTCCGGGAAGCTGGAAGACTATCTGTTCAAGGATGCGGTCAAAAACCAGGTTTACGTCAAACAGAAAAGCGAGCCCGGCGCCAAGACAGCCGTCACGGAATACCGTGTTCTGTGCTCCGCGGGCAAGCTCTCCCTGGTCGAGTGCCACCTGCTGACCGGGCGCACCCATCAGATCCGCGCCCAAATGGCGCACGCCGGCTGGCCGCTGCTGGGCGACGGGAAATACGGCAGCGAGCGCTTCAACCGCGGCTATGACGAAAAGGGGCAGGCGCTCTATTCCTACCGTCTTGTCTTTGACTTCCCCACCGACGCCGGGATTCTCAACTATCTCAAAGGACGGGAGTTTCGTGTGGAAAAGGTCGATTTTGTCGAAAAATATTTCCCGGAATATACGATCAGATAAGAATCATCCGCCCGCTTAGCGGGCGGATGATTCTTCTTATTTATTCTTC
This sequence comes from Oscillospiraceae bacterium, assembly GCA_017444665.1. Lineage (GTDB taxonomy): Bacteria > Bacillota > Clostridia > Oscillospirales > Oscillospiraceae > Limivicinus. The sequence continues at coordinate 64,296 of JAFSWC010000015.1, read as the reverse complement.
TTTGCCCGCCGGATCAGGATTGCCTGGATCAGCAGCATGATCCCCAGCAGCACAGCGATGATGCCCATGCCGATGAAGGTCCAGCTCATGCTCCGCGCCACAAAGCCGAGCAGCAGGAGCATCGGCGCGCCGAGCACAATGGCCCAAAGGTTCTGATAGATCAGGTTGTGTGAGGCCGGCGTCTCATACAGCGGGTCGATCTCACGCAGCAGGATCACGCCCGTGCTGGCCGTACCGGTCAGCATGCCGTAGAGTGAGAGAAAGGCCTCGTCCGCATAGTCCGGAAACAGAGCACGGCTGATGCGCAGATTGTAAAAATACGTCGCCGCAGCGCCGAGCACGCAGAGCAGGATCAGCGGGATCCAGAATTCTTTGTAACGAAAGGCGGAAAGATTGATTGCCGCGATCGAGGCCACGACCATGATATCGAACATCGTGCCGGAGATGCGGTTGAGCATAAAGTTGTTGATGTATTCCCGTTTGACGATGCCCTTAGCTTTCCCCTTTTCCAAACAGCTCCTTACCAAAATGGCAAAGACCGTACCGATCAGGAAGTTGAAGCCCCAGATCAGCGGCTTGACCGTATTGACGGCAAATCCGCCCGCGCGGTCGAGCAGCACGGTCACGCCCGCCATCGCCCCGTAGGCAAGGAAATAGGAAACAAACACAAGGCCCAGCTCGACAGACAGCTTGTCAAGCGACTCCGACAGCGGGATCTCGTTCTTGCCTGTGACCTTCTCGGCAGACAGATCCTCGATCTCCTCGGCGTTTTCGATCTGTGCACGCTTGTCGCCGGCGCGGCGGAGTCTGTTGAGATAATACACGCCGCCGACCGAGGCAGACACAAAGCCCATCGCCGCGATCGTCAAGCCGAAGCTTGCCCCGTTGTTGAAAGCGGGGTATTCGGTATAATTCTGATAAATGCTGCCCCAGTTATAGGCTTGTCCCGGCCCCTGGCCGTAGCCCATCGGCAAAAGTACGCCGCCCGCGGCATAGCTGCCGATCGCATAAAACAGTACCACTGTAATGATGAGCCCCAGCAGCGCCTGCAGCAGATACGATCCCACGACGACCGTGCTGGTCGCAAACACGTCGCGCCGCGCCTTTTTGCCGCCGATCTTTTCCGTATGCCGCAGCGCCATCGCCACGAAGCCCAGTCCCAGGCCGTGGAAGGTCAGCGCCTCAAGCGTGGAAGTGACGAACATCGAACGGCCGAAGATCGCCTTGAACGCCGCATCCGCCGCAAGCACCAGAAAGCCGCCGAGCACCGAGCTTGGGATCAGGCTGCGGCGCAGGAACGGAATCTGGCGGCGCAGCGCGTTTGCCAGCAGCATCGCACCGAAAAGCACGGCAAGCGTGACGACAAAGGACCAAACCTCAGCATCCCAGAAACTCATCTGACCGGTCATTGTACCACTTCCAATTTCTTCGAAAATTTTAACTATATGAATATATTATTCGATCTCGCGCCCCTTGTCAACAAGAAGCAAGCCGGCTGCATCAACCGATTATCAGACCTACCACACGCTGCGGCGCAGTGCGAACATCACAAGGTAATAAGCGTTTGCCAGCGCAAAGAACAGATACAGCAGCGCCCGAACGTTTTTCCTTTCGCTCACAACTCCAAGCGCAGTCGGCAGCGGCAGCAGCACCGCCATATAGCGCGGCGCGCTGAGAAGCCAGGTCGCGCCGATCGCAATCACATAGTACGCGATCGCCCAAGCCGTCTCGCTTGCCCGCAGCCTTTTCGCACCGAAAAACAGGATCGCAGGCGCGCCGAACACAGCCGCAAGATTCGGCAGCCACAGCCCCATCAGCGTTTTGCTGTCTCCTTTTGCCGCCGCGGCAAGAGCATAGCGCGTCTGGTAGGCCGCCGTATTAAAGAAGAGCCCCAGGCCCTGATACCAGTGCTCTCGCTGATAGATCATAAACTGGAACGGGTTGCCGGAAACGAGATAATTGACAAGCAAATAGCCGGCAAAGCCCGTCGGAACAAGCAGTAATCCGCAGACGGCCCCCAAGGAGCACTTTTTTTCACGCAGCAGATCCCCCACAAGCTCGAAAAAGAGCGGCACAAACAGCATCAGCCCCAGTGAGCGCGTAAAAGAAGCAAGCGCGCCGAACAGCCCGGCAAGCAGCCATCTTCGTTTTTGCAGCGCTGCAAGACAGGCGGCGCAGAGAAGCAGGAAAAGGCTTTCGCTCATCGGTGCGAAGAAGAAAAATGCGCCGGGCATCAAGCACAAAAACGCAGCCGCCCTTGCCGCCGTACCGCTGCCGTACTCCGTCAGCACCACCCGGTAGAAGACGCACAGCGCGCCGGCAAAGCAAAGCGTCGAGACGAGCAGTCCGGACAAAACATAATTCCGAATCACGGTCGCAGCAAGCCTGACAACAATCGGATAGCCCGGCAGGAAGACCAACTGCACGATGCGGTCAAGCTCCCCTTCCGACAGATACCAGTCCCGTGCGATGCAGAGATAATGGAACGCATCTGCCGATTTCCAGAATTGCAGGAACTCTTCCGTCGTGATCTCCGGGTTTACATAATATAATGTACCCCAGACGGCAAGATAATTGCAGACCGCCCACAGGATCCCCGCGGCAAACAACGTCGAGGCCGGGATTCTTTTTTCTTTTTCGTCAACCCGCTCGGCTATCCCCGGTTCTCCAAACCACAGGCGGAACCATACCGGTACAAAGCGCAGACACACAAGCGCAAACAGCGCAAGGCAAGCGAGCGCCGCAGCCACCTCCGCTGCGCCGTGACGGTCTTTGATAAGCCACAGCGTGAACAGCAGGCCCAGTACAGCCAGACCGCACGCCGACAGAACGGCTTGTGCCTTTGGATACACTTTTTCTTTCATGCTCTCTCCAGACGACAAATTGGCGGAGCTTCGGCTCCGCCAATATTATGTAAACTAATTACTCGCTGATATGATCCATACCCTGGCTGATGATCGTGCGTACGTGGTCATCGGCAAGCGAATAGAATACACTTTTCCCTTCGCGCCTGCTCTTGACCAGCTTGTTGCGCTTGAGGATCGCCAGCTGGTGGGAGATGGCCGACTGCGTCATCTTCAGCGCCTCAGCCAAATCGCAGACGCACACCTCGGCCTCCAGAAGCACAAACAGGATCCGGATGCGGGTAGAGTCGCCGAACACCTTGAACAGTTCGGCAAGATCCATCAGATCCTCCTCAGACGGAAGCTGCTCGCACACGATTTTCAGCAGATCTTCATGCACTTCCCTGCTCTCGCAGCATTCTGCAAGTCGGTTTTCCTGCATCTCCTTCACCTCTTTTGCAAATGCGATTTTATTATACACTTCTTTGCAGGAATTGAAAAGTCCTTATAAGCTCTTGACGTTAAGGGCCCGCACGGCGTTGAGCACAGCCAGCACCATTACGCCGACGTCGGCAAAGATTGCAGCCCACATCCCGGCCAGGCCGAGCGCGCCGAGCGCAAGACACACAATCTTTACGCCGATGGCAAACCAGATGTTTTCCTTTACGATGCGCAGGCACTTTCGTGAGATACGGATCGCCTTGGCGATTTTCCCGGGGTCGTCGTCCATCAGAACGACGTCCGCCGCCTCGATTGCCGCATCCGACCCGAGCGCACCCATCGCGATCCCGATGTCTGCGCGTGAGAGGACCGGTGCGTCGTTGATACCGTCGCCGACGAAAGCCAGCTTTTCGCCCGTGGCGTTTTGCGCAAGCAATGTCTCCAGCGCACTTACCTTATCGCCCGGCAGCAGCTCGCTCTTAACCTCGTCCAGGCCGAGCCGCTTCGCCACATCCTCGCCCACCGCGCGGATGTCGCCGGTCAGCATCACGGTCTTTTTTACGCCCGCAGCGCGCATCGCGTCAATCGCTTCCTTCGCGCCGTCCTTGACAACGTCACAGATCAGGATATGTCCGGCATACGCCCCGTCGATCGCAACATGGACGATTGTGCCGACGCTGCGGCACTCCACAGCGTCACAGCCGACGTCGCGCATCAGCTTGTCGTTGCCGACGGCGATCTCTTTGCCGTCTACGCGCGCGATCACGCCCTTGCCGCTGATCTCCCGCACGTCGGAAATCCGCTCCGTGTCCGGCTCCTTCCCATAGGCCGCAACCAGACTGCGGCTGATCGGATGGGTGGAATAGGCCTCGGCATGCGCCGCGTATTCGATCAGTTCACTTTCCGCCAGCGGCGAGTGGTGCACACCGCTGACTTCAAAGCTCCCCTTTGTCAGCGTACCGGTCTTGTCCATGACGACCGTCCGCACCTCAGAGAGCGTTTCAAGATAGTTTGAACCCTTGATCAGGATCCCCTGGGCGCTCGCTCCGCCGATCCCCGCAAAAAAGCTGAGCGGGATCGAGATGACAAGCGCGCACGGGCACGAGATGACCAGGAAGGTCAGCGCACGGTAGAGCCAGGTCGTAAACGGCGTCGGATGCCCGATCAGCGCCCCGACAAGCGGCGGCACCAGGGCCAGTGCCAGCGCGCCGATGCAAACCACCGGCGTATAAATGCGCGCGAATTTAGAAATAAAGTTCTCTGACCTGGACTTGCGCGAGGTCGCGTTTTCCACAAGATCCAGGATCCTGGAAACCGTGGATTCGCCAAACTCCTTTGTCGTGCGGATCTGCACGACGCCGGAGAGATTGATGCAGCCGCTGATGACCTCGCTGCCCTCTTTTGCCTCGCGCGGAATGCTCTCGCCCGTAAGCGCAGCCGTATCCAATGAGGTCTCGCCCTTTACGATCACGCCGTCGATCGGGATCTTTTCTCCCGGCCGTACGATAATAAGCGAGCCTACCGGGACTTCGTCGGGATTGACCTCGCTGATCTCGCCGTCCTCGCCGAGGAGATTGGCGCTGTCGGGACGGATGTCCATCAGCGCGCTGATACTGCGGCGGCTTTTGCCGACGGCATAGCTCTGAAAAAGCTCTCCGATCTGATAAAACAGCATGACCGCGACGCCCTCGGTGTATTCGCCGAGCGCGATCGCGCCGACCGTGGCGATCGCCATCAAAAAGTTTTCGTCAAACGGCTGGCCGTTCCGGATTCCCTTGAACGCCTTGATCAGGATATCATAGCCGACGATCAGATACGGTGCCATGAACAAGGCGAAACGCAGCCATCCGTCAAGAGGCAGGAAAAGCAGCACAAGGACAAGCGCCGCCGCGGCGAGAATACGCCACAGCATCTTTTTCTGCTTTTTGTTCACACCTCTCGCCTCCCGTAATAAAGATTATTCGCAAATCAGAATTCAATCTCGCAGTCGCTTTCCACCTTGCGGCAATTTTTCAGTACGCGCTCCATCGTCTCCTTGACGGCAGCGCCTTCTTCAAACTCAACCGTCATCTTCAGCGCCATGAAATTGACAACGGCATCCTTCACACCCTCGGTCTTTTTGGCGGCGTCCTCCATCTTCTGTGCGCAGTTGGCACAGTCCACTTCGATCTTATAGCTCTTCTTCATAACGGTTTCCTCCTGATCTATCATATGAACATCCGTTCATTTGTTCAAATATCATTATACGCCTTTTCCAGCAGATGTCAAGAGAATGATTTGCTCGTGTTTTATTGTTTTTCGATAAATTTTAGTTGACTTTCGATAATTCGTGTGCTATTCTCATCTTGCATGCAAAAAGGAGGATGGTCTTATGCTTCGGATATCCAAAAACGCTTCTGTCACGATTTCGATCGTTCTTTCATCTCTTTTCTGCGCAGTTTTGCTCGCTGCCGCCTTCATTTTGCCTGACTTTGTGCATATGATCGCGTCTGCTGCGCTGCATCCGCTTGGGCTTCGCGACGGGATCTTTGTGCTTGTTTCGGGCTATGGTATCCTTCTCTTCGCGCTGCTTGCCGCCGTGATGCTGATCCGGCTGCTGCTGCTCGTTCGCAGCGGCCGCGTTTTTACGGCAATGGCTGTTTCTCTCATACGCGGCGTCAGCTGGTGCGCATTTGCGATCAGCGCGATCTTTCTGGCCATGACCTGGTATTATCTTGTCGCTCTCGTGCTGGCCTTCACGGCAGTGCTTCTCGGGCTGTGCCTGCGGGTGGTGAAAAACGTGATAGAAGAGGCCACGGAAATCAAGTCTGAAAACGACCTGACGGTGTGAGGTGGCAGTATGATCCTGATCAATCTCGACGTCATGATGGCCAAACGGAAAATGTCGCTCGGCGAGCTGTCCGAAAAAGTCGGTATTACGCTGGCCAATCTCTCGATCCTGAAAAACAACAAGGCTAAAGCCATCCGCTTCTCCACGCTCGACGCGATCTGCAGGGCGCTCGACTGTAACGTGGAGGATATTCTCGAATATAAGGAGGATCTCTGATGGAAGACCTCTCTTCCCTCTCTCCTGCTCTCAATGCGGCGGACGAGACTTCGCCCGCTCCGCCCTCTCCCGGCTTATCCCCGGCGGACGCCGTACCGGCTTCTTCGCCGGAACGCAGCTTTTCGCCGAAGGAAAAAGCCTATGCCTGGCTGCTTCTCGCCGCCGGTTATCTCTTCTGGCGCGTATTTCCCATGTCGCAAAAGCCGCTTGGCGCTGTGGTGTACCTTTTATCTCTTTATGCGCTGACTTTTTTGATCGTTCTGCGCGGCAGGTCACGTCTCGGCATCGTGCAAAAGCTTGTTTTTCTCTCCGCTGTGCTCGCGGCGCTTGCTGCCCTGCTGTGGGACAATGGTTTTTTATCCTTTTTCTGCTTCCTCTATCTGGAGGCTGCCTTTGTCTATCTCGTTTATGCCGCGGCAGGAAACACGCTTGAAGACGGCCTCAGCACATTTGTCGGCGCCGATCTTGTCCGCGCCTGGTTCGTCTATCCCTTCACCTCGTTCGGAAGACTGTTTCCCGCTTTGTCGCTCGGCCGCGGAAAAAGCGTATGGAAAACTGTTCTGAAGGTTCTCCTGGGGCTTTTTCTCGCCGTGCTGCCGACCTATTTGGCTTTATCTCTTCTTTCCTATGACAGCGGCTTTTCCTCCATTCTTGAAAAGCTGTTTTCCTTCGACAGCGAAAAGCTGATCGAAAACCTGCTGCGCCTCGTGTTCGGCATTCCGGTCGCCATGTATCTGTTTGGCCTGTATGTCTCCTCCTTCACGGCAAAACCCCGGGTGAGAATGACTGTCGAGGATTACCGCGCACGAACCGAGCATCGCCGCATCCTGCCTTTTACGACGGCTGCTGCGGCCGTACTGCCTCTGCTTGCTGTCTACGGCGTATTCTTCTGCTCTCAGTGGGCCTATTATACTTCGGCTTTCTCCGGCGCGCTGCCGCAGGGACTGAGCTATGCCGATTACGCGCGCGACGGTTTCTTTCAGCTTTGCGCCGTTGCGGGCATGAATTTTATCATCATGCTCTGCTTGCTGCGTTATGTAAACCGCAAAAAGCCTGTTTTGCTCCGTGTGCTGTGTGTTGTTCTTTCCCTCTTCACGCTGATCCTGCTCGGTACGGCCGCGTCCAAGCTGTGGCTGTATATCGCCCGCTACGGTCTGACGCCCGACCGCGTCTATGCCGCCTGGTTTATGTGCCTGCTTGCGCTACTGCTCATCCTGATGGTCATCGGACAATTCTTTCCCGTGTTCAAGACGCTGCCGATTTCCATGGCCGTTACGGTCGCGCTGTTTCTGCTCTTTTCCCTCTCCGGTCCCGATCGTTGGATCGCCGCATATAACGTCGACCGCTACCTCGCCGGCAAGACTGACGAAATAGACGTCGACATGCTCAGCCGTCTCGGTGACGACGCGATCCCTGCACTGTTGAGACTTGAGAGGTTTATGCGCGGCGAAAACGGCGGGATCCGCCCCGATGTCGAAGGGTATGACTGGTACAACTTTGAAGACGGCTCCTATGAGCGACTGCTTGTTATTTTGGAGGACCGCGGCCGGGAAGACGCCCCCTTTTTCAGCCATACGCTCTCCGGCTTTGTCGCAGAAAGATCACTCCGGCGCGCAGGCTTTGTTCCCGGCTTTGAAGCGAAAGAGGATACGATCACGCTGCAGATCCAGCTCGATTTGCAGGAGGATATCGGCCTGTTCCTGCGCGAGGCCGAGGCGCCGGGCTTTCATGTTGCCGGCGGGCAGTCCAACGCCGACCGTTCGCCGATCCGGCGCGATGAGCTTTTGTACGACAGCTTCTCCCGCTGGGAGTTTTCCGACCCCGCCGGACCGAAGGAGCTTACCCTGCGCTTTTCCGTCGTGACGGAATATGTGGATCCGAATTATGAGAACTTGTATCCCGCTGCGCTGACCGTTGCGATGGATCCCGTCACGATCCGCGCCGATTTTGGCGATACCGTCCGGATCGTCGTCCACGGCGGGCGCGGTTCCGGCTATTGGGCGGAGCTTGCAGCTTAAGTTCATCCGCTTTTTGCCAAGGCGAACAGCAAAAAAAGGTGAGATCCATCGGATCTCACCTTTTTTTGCTTATCTTTTTGTTTACTTGAACGCGACCATCGTGTTGGCGATCGTCATCGTGGTCATCAGGATCGCATTGAGGAAGGCGGGCGTCCAGATGTTGCCGGTCTTCTTATACAGGTTGCGCGAGATGATCGCCGCAATAGACAGCGTGGGCACCATCGCGACAAGGACGATGCCGGAGAGCGCGGAGCCGGGCTGAGCCGCAACGCCGGTGGAGAAGAGCGTGATGTACTGCACCGCAAGCCAGAGGATCGGGCCGCCCGCGTTGAGCAGGATGGCAAGCAGATAGCCCTTGCCGCCCTGCAGGCGCTCGGTGTTGGTGTTGACGGTGATGCCGGCCGTGGAGACGATGTAGAACAGCAGGAAGGTCGGCAGATAGCGCAGGATCGCCGGGATGATGGACGCATCAAAGGTCTTGAAGGCAAAGGTCCAGATACGGAAGTCTGCCTTGAACAGCGCATCCATCAGCCAGAGCACAGCATAGGCGATCACGATCGTGATAAGGGCTGTGCAAAGCCCCGCAATGATCGCCGTCGGCTTGAAGCTGATGCCGTAATCGGCAAAGCGCGCGCCATCGCCGCGCTTCATGCAGACATAAACGGCCGAGAGGATCGTCAGGCTCATCAGCGCGCAGCCGATCGTCCAGTAGGCGATGCTGTTGACGCCGGGGGCAGTCCAGACGGCATAATCCTGATACATCGGAAGTTTTGCGATAAGCGCCAGCAGCGCGCCGCTGACCGTCAGGCAGATGCCGCCGATGACAGCGCCCTTCCCCTGCTTCTTTGCGATAGCAAGGACGAGTGCGGCAAGTCCGCCGACCGCAGCGACGATGCCGGCATAGAACAGCACCATGACGGCTGGGCTGCCCGCGCCGCCGTCCATCAGCGGCGTGAAGAAGATCGCAGGCAGCAGGATCGCGACAAGGAGGATCAGCCATGTCGCGATACGCTTGCCGCCCTGCGGCGCTTTGGCAACGGCCAGTTCGCCGGTCTTGGCAAGCTTGAAGAACGGCAGGTCGATCAGAATGCCGGCCAGAACGACGATCAGCATGATAAAGCCGACAAGTGCGACACACTCAAAGCCTTCCTTCCACTGCCACACCTGGCTTGTGGGGGCGATGTTCTTCAGCATCGAGGCGTAATCGGCAAACGCGGTCTGATAGAAGGAGATCGCATATGCCGTCGTGGTCGCCGAGAAGTGGTTCCACGGGTGGGTCTGCGCCGGTTCGTAAACGATGCGGCGTCCACCGTCCGCGGTGTCGTACCAGGTGTTGGCCTTGGCCGGGGCACTCTGCTGCAGGAAGGTCATGCCGTCGGGCGTAGAGACATAGTCCTTGTGGCGGACCGTGCCGCCCTCGACGGTGGGATCGTTGAAGAAGAACTCGTCGTACTGGGCGCAGACCTTGCCCATCGTGCGGCCGCCGCCGAGCGCGTCAGCCGTTGCGGCGTCGACGCCGACAAAAGCCGTATACATAAAGTCAGAGCCCTCGGAGAGACCGCAGGCCACCTTGCGTACGCCGCTCTCCGCCGCCTGCATTTCATCAAAGGCGAGAGCGAGCGTGCTGGAGAAGCCGCCCATCGAGTGGCCGGTCACGCCGATCAGTCCGTTGCCGTTTGCATCCTTAAGCACATAGGGCTGGGCGTACATATACTGTACGGCGTCGTTCATGGAGTTGGCCCAGAACGGCAGCCAAACGCCGAAGAAGCTGGTGTCGGAATACACGCTGTGGTCAAGCGCGGAATGGCCGTGGTCATACTGGTCAAGCGCCAGAACGACAAAACCGCGGCGGGAAAGCTCGATCGCGTTCGCGTCCTGCATTTCCGCAGAGTTGAGATAGCCGTGGGTCACGATGACCGTGGGCTTGGGATTATCGGCCGAGGCGTCCTTCGGCATATACAGCAATCCGCTGAGCCGGCCGTGTCCCCCGTCAAAGGAGATTCGCGTCACCTTTGTCGCGCCGACGCCCGTATTGAACAGTCCGGCAAGCGCGCTTCCGAGCAGGATCAAAGCAAGTGCGACGCAAAGCAGGGTTTTTGTTTTTTTGCTTAGCTTCATTTCACTCTTCCTTTCTCATTTTCCCATCAGAGATGGGCTTCCGTTTGTTTCCGTTGGAAACTATGTCTGTATTATATCGCCACAATTAACAAAATGCAAGAGGTTTCACCGTTATTTTTTTGTTGCCCCTTTCCATTCTTTCTGCTAAAATAGATTATATTCGAAGGGAGGTCGTCCCATGAAGCTTTCCTGGATGGGGCAGTACCGCGACGTCGTCGACGCGCTGATCCACTATTGCAACATTTATGCCGCCGCCTATAAAATTGAAAAAATGGAATACCGCGGCGTGCGTTACTCTTATTCTCAGATCCAGGTGCTGGAATATCTGCTGGAGAACGAGGAGCGCAACGAGAACATGTCGGCTATCGCCGCACGTCTCGGCATCACACGCAGCAATTTTACCAAGATCGTCAACCGTCTTGTCGTAAAGGGGCTGTTGGAAAAGGCCTATCTCCCGGGCAGCCGGAAGGAAGTAAAAATCACGGTCAACGCCTTGGGGCGCGAGCTTTACGACGCCTATTCCCGCGATATCCTGCGATGGCACTTCTCCCCCATGTTTGCCGAGCTTGACCGGATCGACCCTGCCGACTATTCTGCGATCCACGATGCACTATACGCGGCTATGGGTGGAAGCTCCTATCTGGAGGAAGCCGAAGCGCAAAAAGAAACCTGATCCTGTCCGATCCCAAAAGACAAGGCTGTGCGCCCGGAACGGCGCACAGCCTTGTCTTTTTTTCGTCTCAGCACTGCTTCATAACGCGGATGAAAAATTCGACCGCCCGGCACGCCGTTTCAAGCCGAATATGCTCGTTATTGCCGTGGATCGAGCCGCGTTCGGCCTTTGTCAAGTCCATCGCTGAAAAGCGGTACACCCGGTCGGACAGATCCCGGTAGTGCCGGCTGTCAGAGCACTGGACCATCAAATACGGTGCAACAAGACAGCCCTTCCAGGTCCCGTACACCGCACGCGACACACGCTGCCAACCCTCGCAGTCCGTCCGGGAGATCGGGCTTGGCTCGAAAGATTGCAGCACCTTCAACGAAATATCCTTGTCCTTGATCGTGTCGCGGATCCGCATCAGCGCACCGCGCACACTGTCATGCGGGTTGAGCCGCAGATTTGCCACCATTGCTGCCGAGGGCGGGATCACATTGGGCGCCTTGCTCCCCTGCATTTGGGTAAACGCCACTGTCGTGCGCAAAAGTGCATTCAATTCTCCGCCCTGCTTCTTGCAGAGCAGATCCAATACCCACCCGAAACACCAGAGGTTTGCGAAGATCACGCGATAAAGAACAGTCGAATGCCGTCCGAGCGTGTCGAACATTTCAAGCGCCGGTTTTGTAAAATGTGCTTTGAAAGGGTGTTTCTCGATCCGCGCGCAGGCCGCCGACAGCTTTCCGATCGGCGTGTGAGGTGCCGGTGCCGAGGCATGCCCGCCGCCGGAAGAGACCGAGAACTCCAGGTTCATCAGGCCTTTTTCCGCGATCCCGATCAGCCCGCAGGGCTCGCTGACGCCGGGAAAAACGTTTTCCACGACCGCTCCGCCCTCGTCCAGGACAAATTCCGGCTCGATCCCGTGTTCCCTGAAGAACTCGACGATATGCACCGCGCCGTCGCCGTTGACTTCTTCCCCGCCGGAAAAAGCAAAATAAATATCGTTTTTCGGGGTAAAGCCCTGTGCAATCAGGTTGTCCGCAGCAGAGAGGATCCCGTTGAAGGTGACCTTTGTGTCAAGCGTGCCGCGGCCCCACATCGCACCGTCGCGTATGACGGCCTCAAACGGCGGCATGTCCCAGTTTTCCTCTTCCACCGGGACGACGTCGTAATGCGCCATCAGCACAGCCGGCTTCCCGTCCCCTCTTCCCTTCCAGGTGAAGAGCAGCCCCCTGTCCGGCAGACGAAGCATCGGACAGTATGCGTTCACATGCGGATACAGCACGGGCAGCAGGCTGATGAGCTTTTCAAATTCCGCATCGTCCTCTTCTTCCCGGACATAGCTGGAAACGGTGCGGCATCGGACCAACTCGCCCAGGGCGCTGAGAGCCTTTTCCCGCTCGAAAGAAACGTCTTCAGCCGGCGCCGGCGCCGCCGCCTTCGGTCTGAAAAGCGCAGTACGGACTAGAATGACCGCCACAAACAGGATCAATACGCAAAGAACGATCCATCCAAGCATTACAGGATCCCCCTTTTATACAGAATGCGAGAAACGCCAAGCGTAAAGAGCACGCCGACAGGTACCATGATGCCGACCGTGCCGGCATTGAGCGCCGGAATGGCAATAAACAGCACCAGCATCAGCAGGACCGGCGCTACCGCGATCTTCCAGTTTTTCGAAATGAACACAACGCCAAGAGCACCGAAAAGTGCAGGGAGGATCTGCGCAAAAGCCGGTGCGAGAGCCGGTGCGTTCAGCAGCGGCGTGAGCGGTGTGATGAGCACAACGCCGAGAATGATGATCAACGTCGTAACGATGCTTGACACGGCGATCGCGATTGTGGATACGATTTCGCCCTCCTCCGAGTTAATGCCGACGCCCGCCTGCTCAAGCGCGTTGAGCGCGACCGGCAGCTTGAGATTAGAAATATTGCCTGTCACAAACGACAGGTAGGAACCTCCCGCGCCGAGCATCGGCACATAGGTCACCGTCTCGATCGCACCGACAGCCCAATACATCGGCGCCGTCGCCAGCAGGCCAAGTGCAAAGCCATGCCAATCCGGCATCGTGCGGTAGATCAGTCCGACCGCAACCGGCACCAGCAGCAGGATCACGGCCACGGAAATATTCCAGATGCGTCCCTCGCGGTGGACGGAGCGGAGATAAGCGGATTCTTGTCTCATCTTTCTCTCCTCCTCTCAGCCCAGCCAAGCCGTAAACGGCACAGCGCTTGCCATGCCAGCGATCAGACTGACGGGCAATGCATAATCGGCCAGCACACGCAGCCCTTTCCTTTTTGATGTGAGACCGAGCGCCGTCATAACGAGAGCAGATACGGTCATAACGCACACAGGGACCAGTCCGGCCAAATCCCCATGGAAAACGCCGGAGAAATCGCAGAAAACGTAGCCGATAAAGGCCGAGATCATGCCGATAAACATAGAGGCGGAAAAGATCTCTCCCCATTTCTTATCCCGGTTTTCCAGTGTGATCATGCCGTTGAGCAGTCTCTCTCCGATCAGCGGAACAAGCCAGATTCCGATTAAAATGCTGACTGTCATGACCGCGGCGATCGTGACGTACTGCTGAGCCGTCAGAGCACTGACCTGACCGAAAGTAAGGCCCATTGCGCTCTCTGCGTTCGTTGCCGCTATCGTCTCATAAGAGAGATTGCCCACAACACTCAGTCGAAGCCACGGAAGCGGTACACCGAGATCCTTTGATAACGTGATGACGCTGATGACGATCGCCGCTGCCGGTGCGATCGTAAAGACCGCCGCTGTGCGCGCCGTACGCCTCAGCTTTTTCATATCCATCCCAAGCTCCTGCGCACGCCGCCAGGCTTTAAGTAAAAAGCAGATCGACTGTGCCAGTACGACTGCAACGGCGACCCCCGCCACAACGAACAGGATCGGGCTGTTTACGTTAAAAACCATCTGCTGGCCTCCCTTATATTTTTAGTAAAATACTACTTTAAATCGTGGAAGAATTCAAGCTTTTCTTTTTCATTTTCGCTTTTCCTTTTTGATGACAATCTCCCGTACGCGTGGTATACTGGAAAAAAACGAATAAACGAGGTCTATCTCCAATGATAACAAGGCAACAGGCCATCGACGCCTGTCTTGAGCTTGCAGGCACGTACGAAGACTATCCTTTCGACGACATGAACTATACCTGTATGCGCCACAGCTCAAACAAAAAGATCTTTGCCCTTATCTTTGAGTACGACGGGCATATCTGGATCAACGTAAAAAACGACCCGGCCTGGGGCGATTTCTGGCGCAGGGAATTTGCCTCCGTCGTTCCGGCCTATCATATGAACAAGCTGCACTGGAGCGGCATTATTCTTGACGGCAGCGTGGATGAAGACGTGATCCGCCGCATGATTTCCGACAGCTATGATCTGACCGCGCCGCGGAGGCTCAAAAAATACACCGAGGATTTTTAGGACGATCGCCATGGATGAGAAAAATACGGGAAAACTTTATATCGTAGCGACGCCGATCGGCAATTCGCGCGACATGTCCCCTCGCGGCCGTGAGATCTTAAGCACAGTCGACATCATCGCGGCTGAGGATACGCGCCGTTCGATGGTGCTGCTCGGCAAGCTGGAGATCCGCAACAAGCTGGTCTCCAACCACAAATTCAACGAATACGGCAAAGCGCGTTATTTTGTCGACGAAATGCTTGCGGGAAAAAGCGTCGCCGTCATCACCGACGCCGGCACGCCCTGCATCTCCGATCCGGGGAACGAGCTGATCCGCGCCGCGGTCGAAGCCGGGATCGACGTGATCGGCGTACCCGGCTGCTGCGCTGCCGTGACTGCACTGTCCGTCTCGGGCTTTGATCTTTCCAGCTTTCTGTTTTACGGCTTCTTTCCGCGGGAAAACGCCGACAGAAGAAAGCTGCTGGAAAAGCTTCGCCGCGGCGACACGCGCACCTTTGTCTTTTACGAAAGCCCCAAGCGCATCATGGAGCTGGTCGATTTCTTTGTCGACAGCGAGGCCGGCGTGCGTATGTGTCTCTGCAACGATCTGACAAAGCTGCACGAGATGAGCTTTCGCGGCACGCCCGCGGAGGTAAAAGAAAAGCTGCTTGCCAAGGGCAATTATGAAAAGGGCGAATATGCCGTCGTGATCGAGATCGACGAGAGCTATCTCTTCACCAAGACCGAGCATACCGTCTCGGCCGAGGCGATGCTTGTCGATGCGATGGTCGCCAAAGGCGTCAGCGGAAAGGACGCCGTCGCCGCCGTTCTCGCGGACGAGAACAATTCTTACAGCAAAAACGAGCTGAAGGCCGCACTTCTGAATCTGAAAAAACTGTTCTGACGGGAGGGGCTGTCATGCCTGCACTGCAAACCGAGCTCTCTGCCGCGCTGCCGCAGCTTGTCAAAGCGGTTTTTTCCCAGCCGATGGAGGGCGCGGAATATGCCCGCGTCACGATCCGCCCCGTCAAAATCGGACGGGACACCGCTTTTCAAGCCGAGGGGATACGCGACAACAAAGCTTTCCATTTCAATTTCGATTCCGGCGCCCTTTTACGCTTTGCCGCGAATACGCTCGACGGCCGCTATCGCCAGATCCTGCTGATGCAGTCAGAAGGCGCGGCCCAGTATGTCCTGCGCCGCGACGGGACTTATAAGAAAAGCGGCAAGTCATCCGTCCCCCGCCCCGGCGGCGACGCCGCGCTTGCGCACAACCGGGAAAAACGCTATCTGCTTGCCGAAGGGGAAAACATTCCGGCGCTGGTGGATTTGGGCGTTTTCACCCCTGATATGCGCATCGTCAAGGCCAAATATGACAAATACCGCCAGATCAACCGCTTTGTCGAACTGAACGACGACAGTTTTTCCAAGCTCGAGCCGGGCAAGCTGACGGTCATGGACTTCGGCTGCGGCAAATCGTATCTGACCTTTATTCTTTACTATTACTTTGCCGTCAAGCGCGGCTTTGACGTGGACATGATCGGCTATGATCTCAAGGCCGATGTGGTCGAGCGCTGCAACGCCGTTGCCGCGAAGTACGGCTATAGCTCTCTCCGCTTTGAAGTGGCGGACGTTTCCAGGGATAAGCTGGCGGACAGGCAGATCGATCTGCTCGTCACGCTGCATGCATGCGATACCGCCACCGATTATGCCCTCGACTATGCCGTGCGGCACGGCGCGAAATACATTTTTTCCGTTCCCTGCTGCCAGCACGAGATCAATTCTTCCATCCGCAAGGGCGGCGATCTTGACATTCTGCTCAAGCACGGCATCCTCAAAGAGCGTCTTTCCGCCCTTCTGACGGACGCGATTCGCGCCGACGTGCTGGAGGATCTGGGCTATGCCGTCGATCTGATCGAGTTCATCGACTTTGAGCACTCCCCCAAAAATCTCATGATCCGCGCCGAGCGCCGCCGCGCCCCGCGTGAAAAAAATCTGCCCCGCTGCCGCGAGCTGGCCGAAACCTACGGCTTTACGCAGACCCTTCTTTCTTTGACAGACAGCGCGGAAACGACCGAGTCCTGAAGCCCTTTGTCTTACGTCTTTACGCAAAAATACGCCGCCGTCCGATCTTCCGGTCGAACGGCGGCGTATTGCTTCTTTCTATCGGCGGAAAAACTTCACCAAACCGTCAATGGCTTTGTTCAGCTCCTCAATGGTCGAGGCAAAGTTTTCGATCCCGCTATCCTTGAGCTTTTCCAGAAAGACCCGCGCCTGCTGCGAGGTCTCTCCGAAGCTTTCCATAGACTGTTTGAATTTGTCGATCGTTTCCTGGTCAAAATTTTCAAGAACCGACTTGACCTGCTCCGCCGTGCTGCGAATCTCGTCCATGCTCTCGCTGAGTTGGCGGATCGGCGCCATGATCTTCGGGATATAAACCAGCGCCAGGATGATGATCACCAGCAGCAAGCCGGCGATCACACAGGTTTTAATCGTGTTCGCCCTTTCGGCGCGGCGGCCCTGAAGGACAAGTTCTTCCAAAAGCTCGTGGTCGGTCATGCTTCCGATATCTCTCGGCATCCCGCTCTCCTCCTCTTTTTTCATCTGGTGAACGCATTCTACCACATCTGCCGCAATCAGGCAAGGCTTCGTATGATTCTTTCGCGATGCGCAAAAGCGGTTTACATAATATTATCTTTCTGTTTTGTTCTTCTCAGGAGAACGACCGATGTCTATTGACAGCATTTTCCGTCGGGAATACAATATTAAAAAAAGGAATCAACAAAGGAGGGCGCTTATGCCCGAGATAAAGATCCATCTTCTGCGCTGCGGAACGATCTCCCTTTCCCACGATGCCCTCTTCGGCGGGAAGACCGGCCTCGTTTCCACTCTGCGTGGTGCCGCTGCGCCGCTGACGGATCGCGTCCCGCTCCCTTGCTACTGCTATCTGATTGAGCATCCCAAAGGTCTTATTTTGGTCGACGCCGGGGTCGGCCGGGCTTTTTCCCCATCCGGCGTGTTTGATGCAAAAGCTTCCGCCTCGCTGATCGGCGCGCCGCTTACCGCCTATCTTCATCCGTCTGTGGAAAACGGGATGAGCATTTCCGAGCAGCTTTCGAGGCGCGGCCTTAAGTCGGAGGATCTTGATCTCGTCCTGCTGACGCATCTTGATGCGGATCATGTGGGCGGCCTGCACGAGCTGCGCGGAGCAAAGCGTTTTCTGCTTTCCGAAGACGAGTATTACTGGTCCTGCCGCGCGGTGTATAAGCTCCGTCAGCCCTGCGCGCTGTGGATGGATATGCCGATCGAGCGCTTTTGGTATCGCGGTTCCCCGCTGGGTACCAATCGCTGGGCATATGATCTTTTCGATGACGAGAGCGTTATGCTGATCAATCTTCCGGGTCACACCGACGGGCTTTGCGCTGTTATGGTCCGAAACGGCGGCCGCTTTGCGCTGCTTGCCTCAGACGCCGCCCTCTGCCGTGAAAACCTGGAAACCCGGACGCCGCCCGGTTTTTACTTTGATCGGGAGCTGGGGAAAAAAGCGCTTGCCTATCTGTGTTCTCTGCATGCGGAAAGTGGCTGTGAGGCGATCCTGCTTTCCCACGACCGGCACGAGACGCGCGAGACGATTTCCTTATAAACATGCTGTCAGACAGCTTACATGAGAGGAGACGAGAAAAATGTCCTTTGCCTTTAACCATTTTAATTTCAACGTCCTTGATTTGGAACGCTCGCTGAAGTTTTACGACGAGGCGCTCGGTCTGAAGGTCGTGCGCGAGAAAAAAGCCGCCGACGGCAGCTTTATCATCAATTTCCTCGGCGACGGCGTGACGGGCTTTCAGCTTGAGCTGACTTATCTGACCGACCGGACGGAGCCCTATGATCTCGGCGAGCAGGAATACCACCTTGCTTTTGTCACCGAAGATATGGCCGCCGCGCATGAAAAGCATGAAAAGATGGGCTGTATCTGCTTTGAAAATCCCGCGATGGGCATCTATTTCATAGAGGACCCGGACGGGTATTGGATCGAGATCGTACCCAAGCGGTAAAATCTCCAAAAAACGTCATTCCGTTTTGTGCCGAATGACGTTTTTCTTTTTCCCGGTTTGTTTTTTGTACGCCGTCGGCGTACAATACGACTTAGATCTGAAATCTTTTCATCGGAGGATCGCATATGGAACTCGAGCTGAAAGAATTTGAATTGGCGCAGGAGCGTCTCAAGCCGATCCTGCATCACACCGAATTGGATCTCTCTTCCACATTTTCCGCCATGACGGGCGGAAAGGTATATCTGAAATGCGAAAACCGCCAAAAAACCGGCTCTTTCAAGATCCGCGGCGCCAGCAACAAGATCGCCGCCATGGTCGAACGGGGCGAGAAATGCTCTGTCGTCGCCTCTTCGGCCGGCAACCACGCGCAGGGCGTTGCCTATGCTGCCAAGAAATTCGGCATTCCTGCCACGATCGTCATGCCCAAGGCTGCCCCGATCGCCAAAGTCCAGGCAACCGAGGGCTACGGCGCCAAGGTCGTCCTGGCCGGCGACTGCTATGACGACGCCTATGCCCGCGCCTGCGAGATCTGCCGGGACGAGGGGGCGGCCTTCCTTCATCCCTACAACGATCTCGAAGTCATTGCCGGTCAGGGCACGCTCGGTATGGAGATCCTGGGCGATCTGCCTGCCGTGGATATCGTGATCGTCCCGGCGGGCGGCGGCGGGCTTCTTGCCGGCGTTTCCGCCGCAATCAAGCAGCTCAACCCGCGCGTCAAGGTCTACGGCGTGCAGGCCGAGGGTGCTGACGCCATCGCGCAAAGCTATCGCGAAGGGCGCCTCGTCACGACCGAGTCCGCCTCTACGATCGCAGACGGTATCGCCGTCAAAGCGCCGGGCGATATCACGGTCGATCTGATCCGCCGTTACGCAGACGGGATTCTGACCGTCTCCGACACCGAGATCGCCGATGCGATCCTGCTCCTGCTCGAACGCTGCAAGCAGGTCGTCGAGCCCGCCGGCGCCACCCCGCTGGCCGCGGTTTTAAGCGGCAAGCTGGATGTTGCGGGCAAGCGCGTGGTCTGCGTCCTGTCAGGAGGCAACATCGACGTCAGCTTTATCCAAAGCATCATCGAGCGCGGCCTTGTCGCCCGCCACCGCCGGATCAAATTTGTCGTCACGCTGATCGACCGGCCGGGCAGCTTGCTGCAGATGCTCAGCGTAATCGCTTCGGCCGGCGCGAACATTCTTCAGCTTGAGCACGATAAGCTCAGCGAGGGGCTGAACCCCAACGAGACGAACGTGCATGTTTCGCTCGAGGTCGGCGGTGAGGCGCACGGCGACGCGGTGATCCGCACGCTGCGTGAAAAAGGCTATCTTGTAGAATCTGAGATCTGATCGGATCGTTTATAAGGAGGATAACACATGAAAACCGTTTCTACCGAAAAAGCACCGGCCGCGATCGGTCCTTACTCCCAGGCGCAGATCGCCGGAGGCTTTGTCTTTGCTTCCGGCCAGATCCCCATCATCCCCGAAACCGGTCTTCTTGCAGAAGGGCTCGAAGCGCAGGCGCACCAGGTGTTCCGTAATATCGCCGCTCTTCTCGCCGCCGCCGGAAGCGACATTTCCAAAGCCGTCAAAACCACGGTGTTCATCAAGAACATGAACGACTTCGGCAAGATCAACGAGATCTACGCCCAGTATTTCACCGCCCCCTTCCCCGCCCGTTCCTGCGTTGAGGTCGCGCGGCTGCCGAAGGACGTGCTGCTTGAATGCGAGGTCATTGCCGAGCTGTGATCGTCTCCTCTCCTTGACATGCTTCAAAAACTTGATATAATAGGGCGGGAGTTTTCTCCAGCCCTATTATTTGTTGAAGGAAAACAAGTCATGGAAAAATCGGAAAAGAAAAAAGAGCTGATCCGCTCGATCAAATTCCTGCTGTTCTCGATCTCGGCCGGCCTGATCCAGATGAGCAGCTTTGCCCTGTTCAAGGAGCTGCTCCACTGGCCCAACTGGCTGAGCTATCTGCTTGCGCTGGTGCTGTCCGTGCTTTGGAACTTTACGCTCAACCGCAAGTTCACCTTTAAATCTGCCAACAACGTTCCGATCGCGATGCTGAAGGTCGCCTGCTATTACGCCGTCTTCACGCCGCTGAGCACCCTTCTCGAGCGTACGCTTGCCGACTCGCTCGGCTGGAACGGCTATCTTGTCACGGCGATCAATATGGTGCTTAACTTTGTCACGGAATTTCTCTATCAGCGCTTCTTTGTTTTCCGCGACTCGATCGACACGAACGATCTGGCCAGAAAAGAGCGCGGCGAAGAATAAAGCACGTTTCTTCAAAAAGCGGTATGCTGCGGCATACCGCTTTTTCCTGTAAGAAACCTCTTTCTTTTACCCTGCTGTTTATGCTATACTGTAAAATTGTAATGATATGCAAAGCGTGCCCACGCGGCACGCCGAAAGGTGAAAGCTATGCCGGCTGAAGTATTGAAAGGCGCTCCGGTCGCCGAAGCGCTCAGTGAAAACTTGAAAATACGCGTTGCTGCGCTGTCGGAAAGGGGCGTCGTCCCCTGTCTGGGGATGATCCGCATCGGCGAGCGTCCGGGCGATCTGTCGTACGAACGCAGTGCGACCAGGCGCTGTGAAGCGCTTGGGATCGCGATCGAAAAGCATGTGCTGCCTGCCTCCGTCACCCAGGATGAGATCATCGCGCTGATCCGGCAGATGAACAGTGACCGCGCGATCCACGGCATTCTTTTTTTCCGTCCACTGCCTGAAGGGATGGATGCGCGCAAAGTGTGTGACGCGATCGCGCCTGAAAAGGACGTGGACGGAATCACCTCCCGCTCGATGGCCGCCGTCTATGCAGGCGAGGAGCACGCTTTTTTCCCCTGCACCGCGCAGGCCGTGATCGAGATGCTGCGCTATTATGACATTCCCGTGTGCGGCAAGCGCGCCGTTGTGATCGGCCGCAGCCTTGTCACGGGCCGCCCCGCCGCGCTGCTTTTGCTGCGCGAGCATGCGACCGTTACCGTCTGCCATACGCGCACCGCGGACCTCGGCGCTCTGACGCGCGAGGCGGACGTCATCGTCACCGCTACCGGTCACATCAACACGGTAACGGCCGGGCATCTCAGACCCGGTCAGATCGTCATCGACATCGGCATCAACTATGACGAAGTGCGGCAGAAACTGTGCGGCGACGTGGACCACGACGCGGCCGAACAGATCGTCGATTCGATCAGCGCCGTCCCCGGCGGGATCGGCGCCGTCACCTCGACGATCCTCGCCTCGCACGTCGTCGAGGCGGCGGAAGCAATGACGGAGTGATTGAAATGGACGATAAAGAAGCACTTGCCTATCTCGACGGCGCCCGCTGGTTTGGCGCCGAGCCTTCGCTTCGTCGGATCCAACAGCTGCTCGCCGCGCTCGGCGATCCGCAGAAAAAACTGAAATTTGTCCATATTGCCGGTACAAACGGCAAAGGAAGCTGTGCCGCGATGCTCGCCTCGGTCCTTCGCGCCGCGGGCTGCCGCACCGGGCTTTATACCTCTCCTTATCTCTATCGTTTTTCCGAACGCATGCAGGTAAACGGTGAGGAGATCACGCCTGACGCGCTTTCCCGCTGCGTGGCCGCCGTACGGGACAAGGCCGAAAAGATGGGCGAGCACCCCACCGAATTTGAACTGATCACAGCCACGGCCATGCTGTGGTTTGTGGAAGAGGCATGCGATATCGTCGTGCTCGAAGCCGGTCTCGGCGGGCGCTTTGACGCAACAAACGTCATCGAATCTCCGGAATGTGCGGTCATCATGAACATCGGGCTTGACCACACGCGCATTCTTGGCGATACGCTCGAAGCGATCGCCGCAGAAAAAGCCGGTATTCTCAAACCCGGGGCCCCCTGCGTCGCCTATGAACAGTCCGGCAGCGTTCTTGACGTCATCCGCCGCCGCTGCGACGAGCTTTCCTGTTCTCTCACGGTGCCGCACTTTGATGCGCTGGAAGTGGAATTTGACAGTCTTGAGGGGCAGGTCTTTTCTTATTGCGGCGATCAGTACGCTCTCTCTCTTCTCGGCGCGCATCAGCGCCGCAACGCCGCCGTTGTGATCGAGACCGCAAGGGTACTCGCTTCCCGCGGCTGGAACATTGATCAGGGTGCGCTGGAGCACGGTCTGTACGCCGCAAGCTGGCCCGGCCGCTTCGAAGTATGCGCCGACGAGCCGTACTTCATTGTCGACGGCGGCCACAATCCCCAGTGTGCCGAGGCTGTGTGCGAAAGTCTTGTCCACTATTTCCCCGATACGCGCCGCGTGCTGCTGCTCGGGGTTCTGCGCGACAAGGACTATGCCGGCATGGCCGCGATCCTTGACCGCGCCGCGGACGAATATGTCTGCACCGCGCCGGAAAGCCCGCGCGCCTTGCCGCCGGAAGCGCTTGCCGACGTTCTGAAGGGCTTTGGCAAACCCGTCACGGTCTGTTCGAGCATTGCTGACGCCGTGTTTACTGCCAGGGAGCTTGCGGGCAGCGAGGGCATGGTCTGTGCCGCGGGCTCGGTCTATCTCGCGGGAAGCGTACGCTATCAGCTTGGACTGTATTGAAAAAGGAGCGTTTGCCATGTCTGCCAGGGATCAAACCATAGACGCTTTTCTTTCCGATCTTGCCTCCTCGCTCCCCTCTCCGGGGGGCGGCGGCGCCGCGGCCCTCTGCGGCGCGCTTGCTGCCGGGCTTGCTTCGATGGTAGGGGCGCTCAGTATCGGGAAAAAGCAATGTGCCGCCCATGAGGAGGAGCTTAGCGAGCTGTCCGCTCGTGCCGCAAAGGCAAGGCAGGAGCTTTTGGCCTTGATCGACGCCGACGCCGAGGCCTTTGCCCCGCTCTCGCGCGCTTATTCTCTTCCGAAGGATGCGCCGGACCGCGCGCAGATCCTCGAGCAGTGCCTGCGCCAGGCCGCCTCTGCGCCGCAAAAGATTGCCGGGGCCTGCTGCGGCGTGATCGAGCTTGCGGAGGACTATGCCGCCATTGGCAGCCGTCTTGTCCTGTCTGACGCCGCCACAGCCGCCGCGCTGGCCAGGGGCGCGCTCAAAGGCGCCGTTATCAACGTTAAAGTCAACACCGCGCTGATGCGCGACAGAGAATACGCCGACGCACTGTCGGCAGAGCTGGAGGAAAAAGAGCGCGCCTATTCCGCGCGGGCAGACGCCGTCTGCGACGCGGTCGCCGCTTCGCTTGGATTTTGAGAGACGAAAGGATGTGTCCCTCATGAAAATCACAAAAACCAAACGCCTGGCCCTTGATGCGATGCTTGCTGCCATGTTTGTTGTGCTCAGCCTGTTTTCGATCAATCTGCCCGGGATGAAGATCACGCTCGACTCGCTTCCGATCCTGATCGGTGCGGCGCTGCTCGGCCCGGTTGACGGGCTTGCCGTCGGCCTCGTCGGCAGCTTTCTCAACCAGATGATCACCTACGGCTTTTCTGCCACAACGGTCCTTTGGATCTTGCCTGCCGGAATCCGCGGGCTTCTTGTCGGGCTGTATGCCAAACACCGCGGCTTTGCCATGACCACCGCGCAAACGGTGTTCATTACCGTGGCGACCGCCCTTCTTGTCACGGCGCTCAACACCCTTTTTCTCTATGTTGACAGTTGGGTCTATTCCTATTCCTATGCTGCCGCGCTGCCCACGCTGCTGCTGCGCATCGCCGCCGGTGTGATCACGGCCGTTCTCTTTTCCTTTCTTCTTCCGCCGCTGCTTAAAACGCTGCGACGCCTGTTTTTCTCTGACGCCCATACGGAAACTGACAGTTGACAAGCCCCGCCGAGGGTACTATCATAAAGCTGCGCCGCATCCGGCCTGACCGGAGCGACAGCAGAAAGGAATTGAATATGGAACACAAACGCATCCCCACCCGCACGCTGACGGGTCTGGCCCTGTTTACGGCCGTTGTCATCGTTTTGCAGTTGCTCGGCTCCTTTGTCCGCTTCGGTCCGTTTTCGATCTCGCTGGTTCTGATCCCGATCGTCGTCGGCGCGGCTCTGTACGGATCCTGGGCCGGGGCTTGGCTTGGCTTCGTGTTCGGCATGGTCGTCCTCTTCCAACCCGATACCGGCGCATTTCTGACAGTCAACCCCCTCGGCACCGTACTGACGGTGCTGCTCAAGGGCGCGCTGTCTGGCTTCTGCGCGGGCACGGTCTACCGCTTCATTTCTAAAAAGTCGGAACTGCCCGCTGCGGTCTGCGCTGCGATCACCGCACCGGTGGTGAATACCAGCCTGTTTCTGATTGGCTGTCTGCTGTTCTTCATGCCCACGATCAACGAGTGGGCCGCGGGCGCGGGTTTTCCCAGTGCGGGCAAGTTTATGATCTTCGGTCTCGTCGGCGGCAACTTCCTTTTCGAGCTGCTGTTCAACATCATTCTAAGCCCGATCATCGTCCGCCTGATCCGCATCGGCAGCCACCGCGAAAGAGTGTAAAAAACATAAACCGGAGCTTGAAAAAGCTCCGGTTTTTCCTTTTTTCCCAATTATAAATTTTGCTTAAATATCGGGAATCTTCTTGTAAATTAAGCCGAAATTTGCTATGATGAGACGCAAGGTGACATAATCCACGCAACCTTTTTCAAAGGAGATAAATAGAATGAAACTTTCATCGAGGCGTCTGCTGTCTTTTCTGCTGATCCTCAGCCTGTTCGCGGCGTTTCTGTCCGCCGGCGCGTTTGCCGTGGATCTGCCGGAGATCTCCTGTGATCTCGGCGCGGCGCTGAACTATACGGTCCCGCTTCCGTCCGGTTCTTCCGCCACGGGCTTTGAAATCATCGACGGAACGCTCCCCGGCGGTATTCAACCGACCCTTGCCGACGGAGCTGTCAAGCTGGTTGGCTCGCCGACCGCCTCCGGCAATTACAGCTTCAAGCTTCGCGTCACGACCTCCGACGGCGCCGAAGAGTATTCCTTCACCATCAGCGTGACCGAGCCGGCCCCCACACCGACACCGGCCGCAACGCCTTCGCCTACGCCCGTTCCCACGCCTTCCCCCACGCCTCAGCCTGTGGCGCCGACCATCACCAAGGACCCGACAGCCGAGACTGTGATGGAGGGCGGCACCTGCTATTTCATCGCCCGTGCGGATGACGCCATTGAAATCATCTGGCGCGTCGAAAGCCCGGACGGCAAGACCTCTTATGACGCCAAAACCGTCGGAACGCACTTCAGCGGCGCCAGCGCCGACGGATATAATGATGAAACTCTGCAGCTCAGCGGTATTCCCTATGAGATGAACGGCTGGAAGGCTGTGTGCAAATTTGTCGGCGAAGGAAACACCTCCGTGTTCTCGAAGGGCGCGCTGATCACCGTGGAAAAGAGCGGCCTGATGCGTCCGTCGATCACAAGAGATCCCTTTGTTACCTCTGATTCCGACACGCTGTCCGTCAGCGCCACCGATCCGAACGGCGGAACGCTGTATTATCAGTGGTACAGCAGCAAGAACAACAGCAATATGAACACCGACGGCGCTGACGTCGCCATTACCGGCGCGACCTCCGCCACTTACGTTCCTCCCGAGACGGAAGGCACCGTCTATTACTACTGCGGCGTGTGGAGCGTCAAGGACGGCGAAGAGAGCGAAAAATCCTATTCCCGCGTCGCCGCCGTCACGCATGCTGCGGCAGCCACGCCGGAGCCGACCGTTGCCCCGATCGCCGAACCGTCGGGAGAGACCGATGACGTCTCCCCCACACCCGCCCAGCCGAGCCGCGCCTCGACCCAGCGAAACAGCGCCAGCCGCTTTCTTCTGATTCTGATGGGCGTGCTGATTTTTGCGCTTGTCGCCGCGGCCGTGTCGCTTGTGATCATCTCCAAACGGGAAAAAGAGCTTGACGAGGCAGACGAGCGCGCCGTGCGCGCCGCTGCGGCCAAAGAAACCGTTGAAAAGCAGCGCGGCGCCGCCCAGAGCAAAACGCCCGCTCCTGCCGCCTATCACGGCGCTTCGCTCGACGAAGCCAAGGAAGCGCTGATGCCCAAAGCGCAGAAGGCCGAGTCCGTCGCCGAAGCGGCCGAAGAGACAGCTGCCTCTGAAGATGAGACCTCCGAAAGCGCGGAAGAGCTTGCCGAGGACGCTGCGATCGTCGCTGCCGCTGCGGAAACCGCTTCTCCGGAAGCCTCCGCCGTCAGCCCCGAGGATTTCGTCCTTGACGGCTGGTACTGTGAAAAATGCGGTACCTTTAACCGCGGCCACAACTGCAAGGCCTGTGGGGCGGTAAAGCCGAAGGACGCCATTGCTTATATGTGTGATCACTGCGGCTGGACCAACCCCGATCCAAGCCATCCTCCGCGCTTTTGCCCCGACTGTGGCAAGCCCTTCACCGCGCAGGATAAAGCTGAATGATCTTTCTTCATACCGGGGCAGGAAATCTCCTGCCCCGGCTTTTTCTTATCCTGTCGGTATCTGTTGACTTTACGCCCTTGAGGAGATAAAATAACTGTTAGCTTTGGCGCATGGCGCTTTTCCGTCTGTGCCTGAATCATGCAAGGAGACACACGATGAAAAAAATGCTTCTGTCAGCTCTGCTGATTTCCCTGGTCCTGACCCTCTGCGCCTGCGGACAGCAGACGGAGACTCCCTCCGCCCCTGCCCCCACTCCCCCTTCGATAACCTCTACGCTTCCCGGCAGCGGCCTGACGGCTGCTCCCTCTCCCGAGGTTGAGGTAAAAGCCGAAGCCGCCGCGGTTTATGACGAGGAAGCCTTTGCCGCCGCGCAGGCATGCGTCGGCAAGGACGTTTCCGCCCTGTATAACGCGATCGGCGAGCCCGCCGATTCTGTTTACGCTCCCAGCTGTCTCGGCAAAGGCGACGACGGTGATCTTTATTATGACGGTTTCACCGTTGAAACCTACCGCGAGGGCGAGAAAGAAACTGTACGGGAAGTGTTTGTCAATGCTGGATAATCAGGATACTGTCAATCAGGAACCGACCATAGAAACCGTTGATCAACAACCGGACTCGGAAGCCGCCGAGCAGCCCGCTGTCGAGCAGACTGCTTCTGCTCCGGCTCCGGTGAAGAAAAAAACGGAAGTCCGGGGCGAGCTGCTTTTCTGGCGCATTGCGGGCAGCGCTCTTCTGCTTGCGGTGATCGCGCTTGGCGTATTGCTGCATCTTTCCATTAAGGGCATGCTCTTTCAGCCGGAAAAGCAAGTCGTTTCCTACACGGCCTGGTGCTATACGCCCCTTGAAGAGCCGATCACCGTTACTGCCGATGAAGACGGCACGCTTATCCTTCCGGACGGTCCGGAAATCAGCGGCTACACCTTTATCGGCTGGCGTGACAGCGAAGGCAAGCTTGTCGCAAACAGCACGCAGACTCTTTATTCAGACGCGGCGTACAGCGCCGAATATGCCATCGCGTTTCTGGACGAAGGGCATATTTCCCATCACAGTCCTTTTTTTCTGATCGATGACGAGGGCCGCTTTCGCCCCTTTGCTCCGGTTTCCCGCGCGCAGACGGTCTGGCTGCTTTACGAAAGCCTTGACACCTCGGTCGAAGGCTCGGGCAGCTTTGTTGACGTAGATCCCACAGCCGACTATTACATAGCCGCCGCCACGCTCAAAGATCTCGGTGTCTTTTCCGAAAGCCGCTTCCACCCCGACGATCCGATCACCCATGCCGAGTTCTTTGATATGCTTGCCCATTTCTTCCCCGCAAGTCACAGCAGCTATGCCTTCGCATCGATTTCTGAAAGCGATCCGCGTTACGGCGCCTTTTGCCTGGCAATGGACCGCGGCTGGATCAGCGATCTTTCCGTCGCGCCCGACGCCGACCTGACGCGAGCCGAGGCGG
This sequence comes from Oscillospiraceae bacterium, assembly GCA_017444665.1. GTDB lineage: Bacteria > Bacillota > Clostridia > Oscillospirales > Oscillospiraceae > Limivicinus. Next base: position 35,923 of record JAFSWC010000015.1, on the reverse strand, counting down.
CGCATATTTTCAATCTGCTGCGCGGACGCACTGTGATGACAGACGTCGACTATTCCAAGATCGGAACGATCATGGACGTCTCGTTTTCCGATCCGTATTTTGCCGATATTGCCGAGGCCGCCATTGCCCATGATATCAAAGGGACAGACGGCGCTGAGATCTGGACATCCAGCGAGGCTCTTCCCCTGCGGGAAGAGGGTTTGTTCTTTATCGGAACCGCGCTGCACTGCATCGACGAGCGGGGCGGCGTCGTGATAAACGGCTCCTACGGCAACTTTGACTTTGGCCCGGACGGCGTGATCACGACCGGCATGCCGGAGCTGGACCAGCTTGTGCAGGACACGCTTGTCATGCTCAAGCTCAAGCCTGAGACGATGACCGGTGAGCAGATGCTCCATATGATCTTCAACTACGTTACCTATCACAATTCCTATCTGCGTGACGGAAACCATATCCATGCCGTTGGTGAAACGGGCTGGGAAAACGAAGAGGCATACAAGATGCTCAGCACGCACAAGGGCAACTGCTACAACTATGCGGCCGAGTTCTATGTGCTGGCCAAGGCGATCGGATACGACGCCGTGATCTACAGCGGCACGATCGACCCCACAAAGCGTCCGCATGGCTGGGTGGAAATCGAATTTGACGGCGAACCGTACATCTTTGATACAGAGATCGAATTCAAGGAGGTTACGATCGGCGGTCACCAGTCCAGCTATTACAAGGTGCCCTACTGGAAAGCAAAGACCTGGTACTATAACCGGGGTGAAGAATCATAATCCGCCTATAATTGATCCCGAATAACTATTACGGAGGTACGTGCCATGCCAGTATTTGATGATTTCACTTTTACTTCCAGCACCGGCGTCAACCATATCCATGTAAAAACCTGCGTGCCGGACGGCAAAGTTCGCGGCGTGATTCAGATCGCCCACGGTATTGCCGAGCACGCCGCGCGCTATTCCGATTTCATGGCTTTTCTTGCCGAAAACGGATTCGTCGTTGCGGCGGATGATCATCTCGGTCACGGCGCCTCGATCGAAAAGGAAGAGGACAAGGGCTTTTTTGCCGAAAAAGACGGCTGGTGGCGCGTCGTCGACGATCTCAAGACGATCCACGACACGATGAAGGAAAAGTATCCCGACGTTCCCTATGTTTTCTTCGGTCACAGCATGGGCAGCTTTCTTGCCCGCACCTATCTGATCCGCTATCCTGACGACTGTGACGCCGCCATTATCAGCGGCACCGGCCAACAGAGCCCGCTGATGGTAAACGCCGGGCTGTTCATGGCCGGCATGCTTGTAAAAAAGAACGGTCCACGCGGCGACGGCAAGGTTCTCAATGACATCGCCTTCGGCTCTTACAACGACAAGATCAAGTTCCGTTATACCGAATTCGACTGGCTCTCCCGCGATGAGGAAAATGTAAAGAAATACATCGACGATCCTCTCTGCGGCTTTGTGGCCAAATGCAGCCTTTACCGCGATATGATGGAAGGCATCAAGTTTATCTCCGGCAAGGACAACGCTGCAAAGATGAACAAAAATACGCCGGTCTATTTCATGTCCGGCGCGGCAGACCCCGTCGGAGAATACGGCAAGGGCGTCAACAAGGCCTACAAGATGTTCTGTGACGTCGGGATGAAAGACGTGACGATCCGTCTCTACCCCGAAGGACGCCACGAGATGCTCAATGAAATAAACCGTGCTGACGTCTACCGCGATATCCTTGCCTGGCTGAATGAAAAGATCGGCTGACGCCGGTCATGCAAAAAAGATCCCCGGTCGGATGACCGGGGATCTTTTTTGTTCAATTCAAGTTGCAGCGGAAAGAATTACTTCTCATCGCTCTCCGCAGGAGCTTCGCCGGTGGCTTCGCCGCTCTCGGAGAGGCTGTAGACCATGGCGTCCTCGCCGTCATTCTCTTCCTCGACCGCTTCAACAGGAGCGGCGGGAGCCGGAGCCGACAGCGCACGGATAGACAGGGAGACCTTGTGCTTCTCTTCGTCGATCGCGGTGATCTTCGCTTCGACGACGTCGCCGACGGTGAGGACGTCACCCGGCTTGTCGATGCGGCGGTTGGCGATCTGGGAGATGTGGATCAGGCCGTCCACGCCGGGAACGACGGTGGCGAACGCGCCGAAGTCCATCAGCTTGACAACAGTGACAGGCGCAACGTCACCGACGGAATACCTGCTGGTGAATACACTCCAGGGATTGGCGTCCGGATCCTTGTAACCCAGGGAGATCTTGTGCTTCTCGCGGTCGAAAGAAATGACGTAGACGTCGATCTCGTCGCCGACAGCAACGACCTCGGCGGGCTGGTGGATGCGGTTCCAGCTCAGCTCGGAGACATGGACCATGCCGTCGATGCCGCCGATGTCGACGAAAGCGCCGTAGTTGGTCAGGGACTTGACAGTGCCGTGATACTTCTTGCCGACCTCGATCTCGTTCCAGATCGCTTCGGTGGCGGCGCGGCGCTCAGCCTGGGCAACGCGGCGGATCGAACCGACAACGCGCTTGCGGGCCTTGTTGACCTCCGTCAGCTTCAGACGGACGGTCTTCTTGACGAGTTCGGTCAGATCAGCCTCGCGGGGCAGATCGGTCTGAGAAGCGGGAACGAATACGCGCACGCCCTTGTAACTGACAACAACGCCGCCCTTGTTGGTCTCGGTGACGACGCCTTCGATCACTTCGCCGCTCTCAACGGCCTGCTCGACGGTATCCCATACCTTGACGGCGTCAAGGCGTTTCTTGGAGAGCTGAGCGGTGCCTTCCACGTCGTTCACACGAACGACGATCGCTTCGATGGTGTCACCGACTTTAACGGCGTCTTCCAGCTTGGTGCCGTCTTCGGTGAACTCGGTCGTCGGGATGAAGCCCGAATACTTCGTGCCGAGGTCGATGCTGACTTCGGTGCCGGTGATGGCAACAACGACGCCGCAGACCTTATCTCCATTATATATAGGTTTTAAAGTCTCCTCCAGCATTTCATCGAAGGACTGTTCCTTCTCTACTGTGGATTCTTCAACTTTGATTTCGTCACTCATTTTGTTTCTTACCTCCTTAATTATCCAGGCGGGGGTGGATGCGCCGGCCGTGATCCCAACCGTGTCGATGTTTCGCAGCTTGTCCAGATCCAGCTCGTCGCTTCTCTCGATAAACTGAACATTTCGACACGCAAGGGAACAGATCTCGGCAAGATGCAGGCTGTTTGCGCTGTGTTTCCCGCCGATGACCACCATGGCGCCGCATTCAGAGGAAAGCTGTTTCGCTTCCTCTTGCCGCGTGGACGTAGCAAGACATATTGTATCAGATATTCTTAAATTTGTACATCTTTTTTTTATGATCTCACAACATTCGGTAAAATTACTGCTTGTCTGGGTCGTTTGGACCACAATTGTGATCATTTTGTCATATAAATCGGGGTTTTTTCCCACCCAGTCAGCAGTTTCGGCAGGATTTTCCAGCACAACGTGCTCGCCGCACCAGCCGCAGATCGCCTCGACCTCCGGGTGCTTTCTCATCCCGATGACGATGACAAAGCGGCCCTCTGCCGCCGCCTCGCTGACGATACGGTGGATCATCTGTACCTTCGGACAAGTCGCGTCGGTGATATGGGCGCCGCGCGCTTCCAGCTGCGCATACACCTCCGGCGCCGCGCCGTGGGCACGGATCATCACCTGCTCGCCCGGTTCGATCTCGTCGATCGTGTCCGCAATGCGCAGGCCGCGGTCGGCAAGCGTTTTTACCACGTCCTCATTATGTATGATCGGGCCGAGGCTGCGCCCGCTCCCCGCTTCTTCCAGCAGTTTTTCCGCCATTTCCACGCTCCGCCTTACGCCGAAGCAAAAGCCCGCGGACTTTGCGACTCTGATTTCTTTCATCGTTTCTTATCAGTCGATCCCCAGTTTTTCACGGATCGTCGCGTACAGCAGCTCGCAGCTCTCCTCCAGCCCGATCTCGCTTGTGTCGAGCAGCACGGCGTCATCCGCACGCCGCAGCGGCGCGATCTCGCGGTGTGTGTCCTGATAGTCGCGGTATTCGATATCCTTCAGCACTGCCTCAAAATCGGTCTCAACGCCCTTTGCCAGCAGCTCCTTGAGGCGGCGTTCGGCCCTTGCCTCGGCCGAGGCAGTCAGGTAAATCTTCAGCTCTGCGTCCGGCAGCACGACAGTTCCGATGTCGCGCCCGTCCATGATAACGCTGTCCTCGCGCGCACATTTACGCTGCATCTCCAGCAAAAAGGCGCGTACGGCCGGAAGCGACGACACGTCAGAGGCGCAGATCGAAATCTCCGGCGCCCGGATGGCGGCGGAGACGTCCTCGCCGTTTAAATACATGCGCTGCTCTCCTTCGTCATTATAGGCCATGCGGATTACAAGCTCCGGCAGGATCTCACGGATCGCGCTCTCGTCATGGCATTCGATGCCGCGGCGATGCGCAGCCAGACCTACCGTGCGGTAGATCGCGCCCGTATCCACATACAAAAAGCCGAATTCCTTTGCCGCGCGGCGTGCAAGCGTGCTCTTGCCAGCGCCGGAGGGGCCGTCGATCGCGATCGCGTAATGTCCGTTCATCGTTATCTCTCCTTTATCGGTTTTCCTTTTTTCAGTCATCGGGGCAGACCGCGCATCCGGCCATGTGACCGGTCGACCAGGCGATCTGCAGATTAAAGCCGCCGGTATAGGCGTCGAGATCCATAATCTCACCGGCAAAATACAAGCCGGAAACGAGCTTTGATTCCATCGTGCGGGGATTGACTTCCTTTGTCGAAACGCCGCCCGCGGTCACGATCGCTTCGTCGATAGGTCGGAAGCCGGAAATGCCGACCGGAAAGGCTTTGAGCAGCCGGACAAGCCGCTGCCGCTCCTGGCGCGTGATGCTGTTGACGATCTTGTTCTCTTCGATCTCCGACAGCCGCACCAGCACAGGGATCATCGAATGCCCCACCAACTCGCCGAGCGCGTTTTTGAATTCCTTGTTGGCATATTTCTCGAAATCGCGCAGGATACGCGCATCCAGCTTTTTCTCGTCCAGCGCCGGCTTAAAGTCGATCTCCAGCCGGTAGGACGCGCTTCCCATCTTCCGCATGTGCGCACTGGCCGAAAGCACAAGCGGCCCGGAAACGCCGAAATGCGTAAAGAGCATTTCGCCCATTTCCTTATAGATCAGCTTGTTGTCCTCGAACGCGGAAAGCACCACGTTTTTCGGGGCAAAGCCCTGCATCTCGGCGCAGTATTCGTCGCCGCTTTCAAGCGGTACCAGCGAAGGGCGCGTCGGCACGATCGTGTGGCCAAGTTCTCGCGCCAGCTCATATCCCGCGCCGTTCGACCCTGTCAGCGGATAGGACCGGCCGCCCGTGCAGAGCGCCGCCGCGCGGCAGGCGATCTCGCCGTCGGCGCAGGCGACGCCGCAGACGGCGCCGTCCTTTGTCAGGATCTTTTTCGCCCTTGTCTTTTCCGTCCTGACGCCAAGCGCGCCGCAGCGCCGTACAAGTGCGTCGGCAATATCGTTTGCATTGTCCGACACCGGAAAAACCCGGTTGCCGCGCTCGGTTTTCAGCGGCACGCCGAGTCCGGTAAAGAACGCCATCGTCTCCTGCGGTCCGAAGCGGCTGAGCGCGCTGTATAAAAACCGCCCGTCTCCCGGGATATTCTGCATGATGGTTTTCACGTCGCAGTTGTTCGTCAGATTGCAGCGGCCCTTGCCGGTGATGCGCAGCTTGCGTCCGAGCTGGCGGTTGTCGTCGAGAATAACGACCTTTTTCCCTCTTTCGGCAGCCTGGATCGCGCACATCATGCCGCTCGGCCCGCCGCCGATGACAACAAGATCACAATGATTTGTTTTCATTCCCTTATACCGTATGTTCCAATCGATCGATCTCTGCTCGCGTCAGCGGTCTCCATTCTCCTGTCTTCAGATCGCCCAGACGCACGCCGCCCTCGCTGATGCGCTGCAGCCGTGTCACCTTCAGCCCGGCCTGCTCGCACATTTTACGCACTTGCCGGTTTCTTCCCTCGCAGATCGTCACAAGCAAAACACCGCCCCGCTCTGTCAGCTTTTCCGGCTCGACCCCCGCGCCGTTCGTCCGGTATCCGTCGATCATCATCGGCTCGCGCAGACGTTCGATTACAGAGAGAGAAACAGACCCTGTCACGGTCGTGCGGTAGCATTTTTCCACGCCGCCGCGCGGGTGCATCAATCTGTCCGCAAAAGCTCCGTCATTCGTCATGATCAGCAGACCTTCGGAATACATGTCCAGTCGTCCGACAGGAAACAGGCGCAGACCGATGTCCTTCACCAGCTCCGCAACCGTGCGCCGCCCTTTCTCGTCGTTGAGCGTCGTGACATAGCCCTTTGGCTTATTCAGCATTATGTAAACCTTTTCCTCCTGCGGAGGGAGTGCTCTGCCCTCTACCGTGATGCGGTCCTTCGCCGCGTCGGCCTTATCGCCGAGCGCGGCCACCGCGCCATTCACGCGCACTTTTCCCGCCGAGATCAACTCTTCGGCCGCTCGGCGCGACGCCAGCCCGGAGGCGGCTATGATCTTTTGCAGTCTCTCTTCCATTTATTCTCCCCTTGCCGCCCGCTCCACGTCCGCGGTAAAGACAAGCTTTATTTCTCCCGCCGCTTCGCCCGCGCACAGCACGACCACGCGCCCGGCACAGTCGCCCTGCCGCAGCGGCGCATAGACAAAGCGCGGCATTTCGTATCGGTATTCAAGTTCCTCGCCTTTGGGCAAAAACAGCTTCAATTCGCCCTCCGGTGCGGCTATGGCACAGTCCCTATCACCCGCAGCGACGGGGATCTCAAAGCGTTCCTCCGAACTTACTGCCAACACAGTCTCCCATGCGGCAAACGCCGTCTCATACAAGCGCAAGTGATCGTTCCAGTCGTCCGGATCGCTCAGCGTCACGCAGACGAAACGGGTACCGTTCCGCTCACAGCAGCTTACCAGACAGCGCCCTGCGGCGCGGGTATAACCCGTTTTGCCGCCAATGCACCCTTCGCATCGTTCCAATAGCTTATTATGGTTTACATAAAATTTATCCCCGATTACGCACTGCCGCATTGCGGTGATGCGGGCAAAGCGCTCGTTTTGCATGCAGCAAAGCATCAGCCTTGCCAGGTCGCGCGCGGTGGAAAAGTGTCCTTCTGCGTCCAGACCGTGCGGATTGGAAAACGACGTATGCCCCAGCCCAAGCTGCGCGGCCTTTTCATTCATCCGGTCCACAAAGGCTTTCTCGCTGCCGCACAGACCGACAGCCAGCGCCTCGGCCGCATCGTTGCCGGAGGAAAGCAGCAGCCCTTCGATCAGCTCGTCCGCCGTCAGGATCTCACCCGGAGAGAGGTACATGCTCGTCCCTTCGATCCCGCAGCATCCCTCTTTCACCTCGATTGCATCATCCGGGGCGGAGGACTCGATCGCAACAAGTGCGGTCATCAGCTTTGTCGTGCTGGCGATCAATCGCGGCTCGTCGGCATTTTTCTCGTATACGCAGCTGCCGTCCTCCGCCATCACGACGGCCGATGCGGCGCTGATTTCTCCTTCAAAATCGGCGCTGATCGCGGTATGATCTGAAAATATATTATATACCATACTGCAGAGTATTGCAGCAAGAATTATTTTTCTTCCTCTAAACATGAAAAGCACCACCCTTTTTTCTTTCTCGGGTGGTGCTTATTATCTGCATTTTTTCTGTCTTTATCAGTTCTTCTGCTTTTCGATAAAGGCGTCGACGCGGTCCATGACCTGCGGGACGAGGTCGATGATGCGGTCGACCGTATTGGAAGCGGGAGGCGCGACGTTGATCATGCGCACGACGCCTTCCTTGATGACAAGAAATCCGATCGGATCAATCTTGACGCCGGTCGCATTGCCGCCGCCGTAGGGTCTTGTCTCGCCCAGCTTTTTGTTGCTGAACTCGACTCCGCCGCCGCCGAAGCCAACGCTGATGCGGGAGATGGGAACAAGCGTGATGCCGTCGGGCGTGATAATGGGATCGCCTACAACGGTATCGACCTTGAGCATGTTTTTCACGCTCTCCATGGTGTTCTGCATGAGTTCGCCGATAGGATTCTTATCCATTTTTGTCATTCCTTTCCTCTGTACCCTTTATAGTTTCGTTGTTTTCTTCTGTTTTTATACCGCCGTTCGCGGCGCTGCGCTTTGCTGCTCTTTTTTCTCTCCGGATCCGGCGCTTGTGGCGGATCAGTACGCCCAGCACCCCAAATGCGGCCGCAAGGCCGACGTGAACGAACTGCCACAACCGCAATGTGATACAAACCGCAACGTCGACGTTCATTTTGTCCGCCGTAAAGTCGCAGTCGGTCCAGACGTCATAATCCTTGACCCTGAACTGGCGCGAGCAGATCGGTTCAAGCGCGCAGAGCGAGGCATTGACCGCGCCGAAGGTCCGGGCCGTCGTATAGGGATCCTTTCCCGCCGCCGTGTAGTGCAGAAGGAAGCGGTCGACCGTCAGCTTGCCGAATTTTTTCAGACTGCCGAGGACTTTTTTGACCACCTCAAAGATCTCTTCGACCGTAAAATCAAGCTTTTTCTTTTCCTTTGGCTTGTCTTCGCCGGTCTCTTTCTCCGGTTTCGGCTTCTTTTCCTTCTTCTTTTTTTCCTTTTTCTCCTTCGGAGGCTTATCCTTGTCTTTCTTTTTCCTCGGAATAAGCTGGATCAGAATGCCGCACACCTTGGCCGACACCTTTGTATTGCCGCCGATGTATTCCACATCCGCCCCGATCGGGATAAGCAGAAGGACCAGCAGAAGCACTAGTACAAGTCCCAGCACGCCGAGCAACGAAAAGCCAAGGATCTTGAGGATGATTCCCAGGATATGGAGGAAAGCCAAAATTCATCACTCCCCGCTGCTTTGTATTTCAGAAAGGCTCAATTGTTCACCGCCGTTTTCAGCGTTTTGCAGCTGCTCGATCTTACGCTGCAGTTCCATCATGCCTTCGCCGCCGCTCATATCCGGCAGTTTCGGCAATTCATCAAGCGAGCTGACGGACATCGTGCGCAGAAATACGTCCGTCGTGCGAAGCAGTGAGGGCCGTCCCGGCACGTCCAGTTTGCCCGCCGGCTCGATCAGTCCCCTCTCGAGGAGCGTAGAGACCGTATACGAACTGTCCACGCCGCGCACCTGGTCGATATAAGCGCGCGTCACAGGCTGGAAATATGCCACGATCGCAAGCGTCTCCAGCGCGCTTGGCGACAGCATCGGCGGCTTGCGCTGCTCCAGTGCTTTTGTGATGTACGGCGCATATTCCGGCGCCGAGCAAAGCTGCAGCTTATCGCCCAGGTGAAGAAGCCGGATGCCGCGCTTTTCATTTTCATATCCCTCCGCCAGTTCGTCGGCACAGCGCAGGATCTCTTCCTCCTCCGCGCCGAGGACAAGCGAAAGTCTTGCCACGGGCATGCTCTCGCCCGAGGCGAACAAAATGGCCTCGAGGGCCGCTGTGAAATCTGCCATCGTCACTCTCACTCAACAATCTTTTCCAGGATTTCGTCGACGCTTCCGCCGACAAATTCCACGCTGTAGCCTTTTCCCCTGCGCCGCAGACGGATGCTGCCCATGCTGCACAGTTCGAGCACGGAAATAAAGGTCGCGACGACCTCGCTTCGGGAGGTGCAGGAAGCATACAGTTCGCGCATCGTAGAGGGCGCCTTTTTCAGCCGCTCGATCAGTTCGCGGCTCTTGTCGCGCACACTGTATACGATTCGGCTCGGCATGGCCTCAACTACCTCGCGCGTATCAGGCGTGCGCGAGCCGCGGGCATACAGCTGGGCCATCGCGCGCAGCAGATCCACCGGCTCGTGGCGGTAAGTGTATTCTCCCGCCGTACGCGGCAGCGGCTCTGGCTGCTTGACGAAATACAGCATACCCTTTTCCGACGCACTTTTCAGTTCCGGCGTCAGCGTGCGGATCGCAGAGAGGGCATCGCGCGCCTTGAGCTGTTCCAGCGACTGCATCAGCAGTTCAAGCTCGCTCGGCTCCTCTTCATCGGCGGTAAGCAATGTCTTGGTCTTGATATACAGCAAGTGCGACGCCATCTGGACGAATTCGCTTGCTATCTCCAGATCCATGCTTTGCATCTCGTTGAGATAGGCCAGGTACTGGTCAAGGATATCGGCGATCTTCAAGTCGCGGATTTCTATTTTGTTTTTCGAAAGCAACATCAGGATCAGGCTGAGCGGACCTTCAAAGTCCTGCAGCTCGTCCTTTTCCCGCACGACGCTTTCCAGATGAAAGTTGGGATTTTCCATTTTATCTTAACCGAACAACAATTTTGCCAGAGAAAAGCCCCATCGGGCAAAGATAAACAGCTTGTCCGTCAAAAAAGCAATGCCCGCATGCAGCGGCGAGCCGAGCACGTCGGTGAAAACCAGCACATACAGCAGGATCATGCCATAGCGCTCATAGCGCATCAGCCTGTAATACGCCTCGTCGCTGACCAGTGAAAACAGCACCTTTGACCCGTCAAGCGGCGGGATCGGGATCAGGTTGAAGACCGCAAAGCCCACGCTGATGACAGCGGTAAGCTCCACCATCTGCAGCATATAGTCCGCGGCCGGGGAGCCGGTAATCGAAAGCGGCAGATACAGAACGCCGTAGAGGAAGAAGAAAAAGCACGCGATCAGCACGTTGCTCACCGGACCGGCCAGCGCCGTCACAGCCATGCCGCGCTTGGGATCGCGAAAATTCATCATGTTCACCGGCACGGGCTTTGCCCAGCCGACATGCGCCACGACCATCATCAAAAGGCCCATCAGATCGAGATGGCGGATCGGGTTCAAGGTCAGCCGCCCGGCCTGTTTGGCTGTGTCGTCACCCAGCGCGTATGCGACAAGGCCGTGACTCAGTTCGTGCAGCGTGATACACACAAGCGAGGGGATGACGCTGAGCAATATCCCCAGGATCAGCGTAAAATCAAAGCCTTCCCATATTTCCCTCAGCGCGTCGATCACACTCACCCCTTTTTATGTATTTTACCAAACGCGCAGAGAAATTACAAGAGACAAGACACAAGACGTAAAAAAAGACAGAAGCAGTTTTGCTTCCGTCTTTTTGATCGGATCACTCGGGAAAGATCGCCTGCAGCAGTTCGTCCCGTCCCGCTCCCTTTTCAGCGGAGAACGGGATCAGCGGCACGCTCTCATCCAGCGCCAGCGTCTCGCGGATCAAGGCGATATTCGGCTCGATCTCGCTTTTCTTCAGCTTGTCCAGCTTGTTTGCCACCACGATGAAATCGGCGCCGGTGCTTTTGAAATACGCTGCCATCGTCACGTCGTCGGCCGTCGGCTTGTGCCGCGCGTCGACGATCAGTACGCCGCGGTCATACAGATCCTTGCCGGCGAAAAAGCTTTCCATCAGTCTTGCCCAGCGCTCTTTTTCCGCGCGGGAAACTTTGGCGAAGCCGTAGCCGGGCAGGTCGATAAAATAGGCCTTGCCGTCGATCAGAAAATAATTGACATGGATCGTTTTGCCTGGCTCGGCGCCGACGCGGGCAAAATTTTTGCGATTGAGCAGCCGATTGATGACCGAGGATTTTCCGACGTTCGATTTCCCCGCAAAGGCGATGCGCGGCATCGCGCTCTGCAAAAACTGCGCCGGAGCGGCAGCGGACTTGACAAACTCGGCCTTGTTCAGATTGGGTCTTGACATCTTGCACCTACTGTCTAACAGCCGCGCACAGCTCTTTTGCGCCAAGCGGCGGAACGCCGAACTCGCGCTCCTGCTCCTCGTCGCTCAACAGCGCCGTCTGCAGCACGGTGTCGATACTCGCCGCAGGAACAAATTGCAGCGAAGCGCGTACCGTCCGGTCGATATCGTTCAGATCCCGCTCGTTTTCCGCAGGGAGGATCACCGTTTTGACGCCGGCGCGGAAAGCGGCCATTGTCTTTTCCTTCAGTCCTCCGATCGGCAGAACGCGCCCACGCAGCGTGATTTCGCCCGTCATGGCGATATCGCGCCGCACCGCACGCCCTGTCAGCGCCGACGCCAGCGCCGTAACGACCGTTACGCCTGCCGAGGGACCGTCCTTGGGGATCGCGCCCTCCGGGAAATGGATGTGGATATCCTTGTTCTTGTAAAAGTCCGGGTCAATGCCGAGCGCTTCCGCGCGGCTGCGCAGGCAGGTAACGGCAGCGCGCGCCGATTCCTTCATCACGTCGCCAAGATTGCCGGTCAGCTCGATGCGGCCGGTGCCATCCAGCACCGCGCACTCGACGTCAAGCACTTCGCCGCCGACAGAGGTATACGCCAGGCCGCGCACAAGGCCGATCTCGTCGCGTGCCCGCAGCTCGTCATCGACAAACTTTCTCGTTCCCAACAGCTTTTCAAGTCCGTCCGCACGAACTAAAACGCTCTTCGTTTCGCCCTGGGCGATCGCGAAGGCCGTCTTTCGGCAGATGCTTGCGATCTCCCGCTCCAAAACACGTACGCCGGATTCGCGCGTATAGCGGCTGATCACAGCACGGATCGCCGCGTCGTCAAAGCGCAGCTGTGCAGCCTTCAGGCCGTGTTTTTTCCGCTGCTTGGGGATCAAATGCCGCTTTGCGATCTGCAGCTTTTCCTCGTCGGTGTAGCTGGACATCTCAATGACCTCCATACGGTCAAGGAGCGCGCGCGGGATCGTGTCAGTCGTATTTGCGGTCGTGATGAAAAACACGCCGGAGAGATCGAACGGGATCTCCAGGAAGTTGTCGCGGAACGTGCCGTTCTGCTCGCCGTCAAGAGCTTCAAGCAGTGCGGCTGAAGGATCGCCGCGATAATCCGCACCGACCTTGTCGATCTCGTCCAGGACCATCAGCGGATTGCAGCTCTTGGCCTGGATGATGCCGGAGATAATGCGGCCGGGCATCGCGCCGATATAGGTCTTGCGGTGGCCGCGGATCTCGGCCTCGTCATGCACGCCGCCAAGCGAAATACGCACGCATTTGCGGCCGGTCGCCCGGGCGATCGACATGGCGATACTTGTCTTACCTGTGCCCGGAGGTCCGACGAGGCAAATAAGCCCGCCCTTTACCTCCGGCGTCAGCTGACGCACGGCCAGGTACTCCAGTATCCTCTCCTTGACCTTTTCGAGGCCGTAGTGGTCGTTATCCAGCACCTTTCGCGCCTTGTCGATATCAATGGTCTCTTTTGTTTTTACGCCCCAAGGGATCTCCAGGCAGGTGTCAAGATAGCCGCGGATGACCGCCGCTTCGGACGAGCCGAAGGGCTGTTTCTGCAGCTTGGAAACTTCTTTAAGCAGTCTTTCGCGAATTTCGTCGCTGACGGGGAGGGCGCTGATCTTTGTTCGGTATGTATCAAGGTCATCGTTCTCACCCTCGCCGCCGAGCTCCGACTGGATCAATTTGAGCTCTTCGCGCAGATAGTATTCACGCTGCGAGCGGGTGACCTCTTCCTGCGTAGCCTCGTTGAGTTCCTTTTCGATATTCAGGATCTCGATCTCGCGCGTGAGCATTTTCCCCAGCATCACAAGTCTCCGGCTGGGATAGAGTTCTTCAAGAAGCTTTTGCTTATTTTCAACGGAAAAGCGTACATTCTGCGCAATATAGCTGATCACAAAGCCAAGGTCAGGGTTGGAAATGACGTTGAGCAGCTGCTCGTTCATCATATCCGGATTGAGATGCAGATAATCGCTGAAGAGCGTCAGGCAGTTGCGTACCAGCGCCTCTTTACGCTCGGAGCGCACACGCTCGGCTTTGTCAGGAAGGTTTTCGACCCTGGCCGTGTAATACTTGCCTTCGGTGCTCATCTCCAGCGCCCGGGCGCGGTACAGTCCCTCGACCATTACGCGGCAGACGCTGGCGCGCGGCTGGCGCAGCTGCTGGCGAATCCGGCAGACCGTGCCGATACGATAGATATCGTCCTCCTCCGGCGCGTCGATGGAAATGTCCTTCTGCGCGCTTAGGAAAATCAGGCTGTTGCGTCTGACCGCCGCGCTGAGAGCGGCGACAGAGGCCGGACGCTCGACGTCAAAGGTCAGCAGCATGCCGGGAAAAACATTCAGTCCGCGCAGCGGCAGCAGCGGCAGGCTGATTACTTCATTTTCGATGATTTCACTCATGTGTTTTTCCTCCTTTCGAGGAGATCGGGCCTTATCTTATGCTAATTATTCGCCCTTGCGGTGCTCCACGGTCGGTTCGCTTCCGTTCCGTACGCACTCGGGCGTGATCACGACGCGGCAGATCGAGGGATCGGAGGGAACACGATACATGATGTCGGTCATGATGCTTTCCATCACGCTGCGCAGTCCGCGCGCGCCGATCTTTCTTTCAATAGCCTTGTCGGCCACCGCTTCAAGCGCCTCCGGATCAAAGGCAAGCTCGACGTCGTCGTAGCCGAGCAGTGCCTCGTACTGCTTCGTCATGGCGTTTTTCGGCTCGGTCAGAATGCGGACGAGATCGCCGCGGTCAAGCGAGTCGAGCGTGGCGACAACCGGCAGGCGGCCGATCAGTTCCGGAATAATGCCGAATTTCAGCAGGTCATGCTGCTGGACGTTTCGCAGGATCTCGCCCACGTCCCGCTCGGTATTGCCCTTGATTTCGGCGCCAAAGCCCATCGTTTTTTTATCCATACGCTTTTCGATGATCTTGTCAAGGCCATCGAATGCGCCGCCGCAGATGAACAGGATGTTTGTGGTATCGACGTGAATGAACTCCTGCTGCGGATGCTTGCGTCCGCCGTTGGGCGGGACATTTGCGATCGTACCCTCCAGCAGCTTCAAAAGCGCCTGCTGCACGCCTTCGCCGGAGACGTCGCGCGTAATCGATGGGTTTTCGCTGCGCCGCGCGATTTTGTCGATCTCGTCGATATAGATGATGCCGCGCTGCGCTCGTTCAACGTCAAAGTCGGCGGCCTGCAGCAGCTTTAAGATCACATTTTCCACATCCTCGCCGACATAGCCGGCCTCGGTCAGAGTTGTGGCGTCGGCGATGGCAAAGGGTACGTCAAGCATCTTGGCCATTGTCTGGGCAAAAAGCGTTTTGCCGCTGCCGGTGGGACCGACAAGCAGGATATTGCTCTTTTGCAGCTCGACATCGTCTTTCGCCTGGTGCAGGATGCGCTTGTAGTGGTTATAGACGGCGACGGACAGCACGATCTTGGCGCGATCCTGGCCGATGACGTATTCGTCAAGACCCGCCTTGATCTGCACGGGCTTCGGCAGCTTGTCAAGCGCGAGCGGCAGGCCATCGTAGCCCTCCGCAACGTTTGCGGGCTCATCTCCGATGATGCTGGCGCACATGCGGACACACTCGTCGCAGATATAGCTGCCGTTACCGGCGATCAACCGGTTGGCAAGCGATTGCGGCTTGCCGCAAAAAGAGCATCGGATGCTTTTTCTGTCTTCATTTCTTGGCATAATGAAACTCCTTCATAAAAGGAACGTAAAGGGGGAACCGTTTTTTCAGTTCCCCCCTTTAAGAAATTCAGCGTTTGTAAATGACCTTGTCGATCAAGCCGTATTCACGCGCCTCTTCGGCTGTCATAAAGTGGTCGCGCTCGGTATCCCGCTCGATCACGGAGATATCCTTTTCGGTGTTGCCGGCCAGGATCTCGTTGAGTTTTTTCTTGATCTTCAGGATCTGCTCGGCCTGGATCTGAATATCGGTCGCCTGGCCCTGGCTTCCGCCGGAGGGCTGGTGGATCATGATCTCCGCGTTTGGCAGCGCGATGCGCTTGCCTTTTGCACCGGACGAGAGAAGAAACGCACCCATCGAAGCGGCCATGCCGATGCAGATCGTGGAGACATCCGGCTTGATGTACTGCATCGTATCATAGATCGCCAGACCGGCCGTCACGCTGCCGCCGGGGCTGTTGATGTAAAACTGAATGTCCTTGTCGGGGTCCTGCGCCTCAAGGTAAAGGAGCTGGGCGACGATCAGGCTTGCCGTAGTGTCGTTGACTTCCTCGCTGAGCATTACGATGCGGTCGTTGAGAAGTCGGGAGAAAATGTCGTATGAACGCTCGCCGCGGCTCGTCTGCTCAACGACATAAGGGACTAAACTCATTGTATGAAACTCTCCTTCCATTTATCAGCGTCCAAGAGAGCATATCCTAATCCCGAGGGAATTATTCGGCCTTTTCCTCTTCGCTCTGGCTCTCTTCCTCAGCCTTCGGCTCGGCCTTTTTGCGGGTGCGCTTGGGCTTTTCCTCGCCGTCCTCAGCCTTGGGTGCGACCTTCTTCGCGGTCTTTTTCTTGGCGGCCGTCTTCTCCTCTGCCTTTTCCTCGGCGGCGGGCGCAACGGCAACAGCGCTGTCGACGATCAGCTTACCGGCCTTGTCCTTTTTGACCTCTTCGGCCAGCGTCTCCTCGCCGAAGTAGGCCTTCAGCTGTTCGGCGGTGGCGCCGAATCCCTCGGCCATTTTGGCGACAAAGGCGTCGATCTCTTCTGCGGTGGCTTCCAGCTTTTCTGCCTCGACAACAGCGTCAAGCAACAGATCGTTCTTGACTTGATACTCGGCTGCTGGACGGATATTGAGCTTCATCATGTTCTCGTCCACGCCCAGCATCTCCTGCAGCTTATCAAGCGGCATGCTGCGGTCAGTCATGCCGAAATTGGCAGCATAGTTGCGCAGGATGTCCTCGACCTTGGCGGCGATCATAGAGGACGGGACGGAAACAGTCATGTTGTCAATAGCCTTTTTGACGACTTCGCTGCGGAAGGCGCTGTCGGCCTGTTCGCTGAAACGCTTTTCGATATTGGCTCGAATGTCGGCCTTGTACTCGTCAAGGGTGTCAAAGCCGTTGTCGACGGCAAACTCGTCGTCCAGCTCGGGCAACTCCTCAAAGCTGAGACTGTTAAGCTTGACCTTGAACACGACGTCCTTGCCCGCGAGTTCGGGGGTGTACTCCTGGGGGAAGGTAATGTTGACGTCCTTCTCCTCACCGACCTTCATGCCGACGATCTGGTCCTCGAAGCCGGGGACAAAGGAGTTGGAGCCGAGCGTGAGGTCATAGCCCTCGCTTTTGCCGCCGTCGAAGCGCTCGCCGTTGAGGTAACCGTCAAAATCGATGTTGGCGATGTCGCCCATCCTGGCCTCGCGGTCATCGGCGCTGACCTTGCGGGCGTTGCGCTTGCGGGCGCTTTCCAGCTCGTCGACGACGTCCTGCTCGGTGATCTCACGCACAGGGCGCTCGGCCTCAAGCCCCTTGTACTGGCCGAGCGTGATAACCGGATACACTTCCGCGGAGAAAGTGTACTCGACGCCCTTTTCCTCGGTGACGTTCACATCGGTGATAGCCGGTGCGCCGACAACCTTCAGTTCGCCTTCCTTGACGCCCAGATCAAAGGCCTCGGGAGCCAGCTCGTCCATCGCCTCCTGATAAAAGGCCTCGGAGCCGTACATGCCCTCGATAATGGCACGGGGCGCCTTACCCTTGCGGAAGCCGGGAATGTATATATTCTTCTTCGCCTTCAGATAGGCGCTGTTGATGGCCTTTTCAAATTCAGCCGCGTCGCAGCTTACCTGAAACGATACGGTATTGTTCTCTTTTTTCTCGATGTTCTTTACGATCATGGTTGCTTGCCCTCCTATATTATCTATGCAGACCCGGTTATCATATCAGATTATTCCTGTAAAATCAATGACAAATTCATGAATTGCCGGCCGCTATTGAGCATTTTTCGTCACGGCAGAAGCAGCACCGGCTCAAAGTTTACAAAATCGGCTGAGACCAGGCGGAATTCGCATCCGTCGCGCACGCCGTTAAAGCTCATCCGGCCGCCCTTACCGTGGATATGGCCGTAACAGCAAAGACGAACCTTGTACTCGCGAAGCAGAGACAGGATCTCCTCGCAGCGGTATTTCAGAAAGAGCGGCGGGTAATGCAGAAAGACCAGCTTTTCCCTTTCCCCCGCCGATTCCAGCGAGGTCTTCAGCCGCCCGATCTCGCGCAGCATGATCTTTTTATCGTGCGCCTGCCCGGTCTCTTCCTCGTAAAACCAGCCGCGCGTGCCGCACAGCGCCACGTCGCCGTAGAGAAAGCTGTTGTTGTTGAGGATGTCGATCGAGCCGATCCCGTGGGCGGCAAAAAACTTTTTTGTCTTTGCAGCCGTACTCCACCAGTAGTCGTGGTTGCCCTTGAGTATGATTTTTCGCCCTGGCAGCGAATCAATAAACAGAAAATCCTCCAGCGAATCCTCCAGCCCCATGCCCCAGCTGAGATCGCCGCACAGCACACACACGTCGTCACTGCCGAGCTTGGAAAAGCCCGCGCGCAGCTTTTCGGTATGGTTGTCCCAGGCCGGGCCAAACACGTCCATGGGTTTGTCCTTGCCGATGGCAAGATGCGTGTCGCCGATCGCGTAAAGTGCCATGTCGTTTCCTCGTATAATCAGATTTCGGTTTTCAGAAAATAGGATTGCATACTATTTGGAAAGGAGAAGCGTCATGTCTGAACAAAAGCACGAGATTCTGCCCGGCGTCGGCTGCAGTGTGACGGGGTGCAAGTACAACACCGTCGATCGCCGCTGCAGCGCCGAGACGATTCACGTCCGCAACGAGAAGGCCGAGACAAAGGGCGAGACCTATTGTTCTACCTTCTGCCCGCGCGGCTGCTGCTGACCGTCTTTTCTCTTTGAAACAGCGGGAGGGGCGAGCCCCTCCCCTACATACCGGTATTACGAAAAAGCGTCCTCGATGTGATGGATCGTAAGCTTTCCCTTTTCCCCCTGCGGCGCGTAGATCTCAATCACGTCAAAGCGCGGCTGGAGGTCTGTCTCGTTTTGGGCCAGGTAGAGCGCGGCGGTCAAAAGGATGCGCTGCTGTTTGCTTCTGGTGACAAATTCGCGCGCGGAGGCGAATTCGGCGCTTTTGCGCAGCTTTACCTCGACAAAAGCGAGATAACGTCCCTTTCGCGCGATCACGTCGACCTCTCCAACGCGGCAGGAATAGTTTGTCTCCACAATCCGATAGCCGTGACGACGCAGGTATTTCACCGCCTCTTTTTCGCCGAAGCGGCCAAGTTCTCTTGCTTCCATCAGTGCATTTTCCTCAGAAAGCTCATTCGGTGCAGCGGGCTTGGTCCATATTCGCGGATCGCGGCGTAATGCGCCGCCGTTCCGTAGCCTTTGTGTTTTTCAAAGCCGTACTGCGGATAACGCTCCGCCATCTCAAGCATATACCTGTCACGCGTCACCTTTGCCAGAATGCTGGCCGCTGCGATGTCGGCGCACTTGCCATCGCCGCCGATGACACAGCGGGAAGGGACACAAATGCCCTTGTCGCGGTTGCCGTCGATCAGCGCAAGCGCCGGACGGACGGATAGCTTTTCGATTGCGCGGTTCATGGCAAGAAAGGTCGCCTCGAGAATATTCTTTTTCTCGATCTCTTCAACGGTTGCAAAAGCAATGCCATAGGTAATCGCCTTTTCGACGATCTCGTCATAGAGCAGTTCGCGCTTTTTTTCGCTGAGCTTTTTGGAATCGTTCAGGCCCTCGATCACCGTGCCTCGCGGAAGGATGACCGCCGCAGCACAAACCGGCCCGGCCAGCGGGCCGCGGCCCGCTTCGTCCACGCCGCAAAGCGGCGTGACGCCGCTTTCATAGATCTCGTTTTCAATGTTCCAGAGTTCTGTCATTCCGGTCTCTCCAGACTCAGACGGCCCAGCTTGCCGCTGTGATATTCGTCCAGCAGCGTATTCGCCATGCGTTCGATGTCATACTCGCCGCGCGAGATGAGAAAGCCCCGGCGTTTTGCCGCAAGCTCCAGCAGCTCAAATCCGTTTTCGTCTCCCGCCGGCTTAATGCCGTAACGGCTCTCGATCGCCTGTGGATAGAGTTCGCACAGGCGCAGGATAAAGTTGGCGGCAAGCGTCTCGCGGTCAAGCACGTCACTTTTGATTGCGTTCGTGACAGCCAGCATTTCGCCGACCTCCTGGCTGTCGAATTTTGGCCAGAGGATGCCGGGCGTGTCGAGCATGTCGAGCCCCCGGTCGATGTTGATCCACTGCCGTCCGCGCGTCACACCGGGCTTGTCCCCGGCTGCAGCGGCCTTTCGTCCGGCGACCTTGTTGATAAAAGTCGATTTTCCCACGTTGGGGATGCCGAGCACCATGATTTTCAGGCCCCGTCCGCTCTGCCCCTTGCGCTCATAGTCGGCAAGCTTGTCCGCCAAAAGTGCACGCACTGCGGGGACGAAACCGTTAATGCCCTTGCCCGAGCGCGCGTCCGTTTCCAGCACCGCAAGCCCCTGGGCGCGGAAGGCCTCGCTCCATTGCTTTGTCACGGCGGGATCCGCCAGATCGCATCGGTTGAGAATCACAAGCCTGGGCTTGCCGGCGGCAAGCCGGTCGATGTCAGGATTGCGGCTGGCGCGCGGGATACGGGCGTCAAGAAGCTCGCAGACCGCGTCGACAAGGCCAATATTCTCCTCAATCATGCGCTGGGCCTTGGTCATGTGGCCGGGGAACCACTGGATATTCAGCTTTTCAAAAGATTCCGCCATCATTCCACCGTTCCGAAGCTGCTGAAGGGATATACAACCATCAGTACTTTGCCGATGACCACGCGTTTGTCCACCATGCCGATGCGCTTGTCACGGCTGTCAGTAGAAGCGTTGCGGTTATCGCCCATAACGAAAAGGCAGTTTTCCGGTACCGTCTGTGGGCCGATAAAATCCAGCTTCGTGTTGGTAGAGACGCTGAGATACGCTTCCTCGACCGCCTCGCCGTTGACATAGACGATGCCGTTGTCAAAGTCGATGTTCACAACATCGCCCTCGACGGCGATCACGCGCTTGACAAGCGCCTTGTTGTCATTATAGCTGTCCTTTTTAAACACAACGATATCGCCGCGATCCGGCTCGTAAAACAAGCCGGAAACGAGCACCTTGTCGCCGTTGATCAGTGTGGGCGACATGGAACTGCCATTCACATCCATGATGCGGATGACGAACACGAACACGAGCACACAGATCAGAAGCGCCGAGATCAGCGACTGGATCCAGTCGTAAGCCTCGCGGCGCGCCTGAACCTCTGGCGATACTTTTTCTTTTTTCTTTTTTGTCGTTTTATTTTGATTCATGGAGAGCTTGCCTCCTGTTGAGCAAATTTGTTTTTCCGGCAGTTAGACTGCGGAAAATGTTCCGAGATATTATACACCGATTTGCCCGTTTCTGGCAACATAAAAAAAGGAAGCCCTGAAAGGCTTCCTTTTTTTCGTGACGAAAAATCACAGACGCTCTTTGACCTTGGCGGCTTTGCCGACGCGGTCGCGGAGGTAGTAGAGCTTTGCTCTGCGCACCTTGCCCTTGCGGACGGTGGTCACGGAGACGATAGAGGGAGAATGTACCGGAAATACCTTCTCGCAGCCGACGCCGTAGGAAATACGACGAACGGTGATGGTCTCGTTGATGCCGCCGTGCTTCTTGGCAATGATCGTGCCTTCGAAAGCCTGCGTACGCTCGCGGTTGCCTTCCTTGACGCGGACGAGAACACGCACGGTGTCGCCGACGTTCATTTCGGGAAGTTCAGCCTTCATGTACTTGTCACTGAGAATTTTGACCAGATCCATAACAATCCAATCCTTCCTAATATAGACGTTCATGACCGGAGGGCGCCTTGCGCGCCGCGGCAGCGGACCGCCTTTCTCATGCCTGTGACCTTCACAAGCTTTGATATGATACCATACGAAATGGCAGATTGCAAGTCTTTTTTATCGCAAAATCAGCGAAAAACTTTCATTTCCGCATCATATGGTTCGATCCGGGTGAATTTGGCGAAGTCCGGCGCGATTTCCGGGCAGAGCGCGCGCAGCGAGGCGGGCAGAAGATCGGGATTGAGCGTCGGATTCTGGGCGCTGATCGTTGCCGCCAGGGCGACCG
Organism: Oscillospiraceae bacterium; assembly: GCA_017444665.1. Taxonomy (GTDB): domain Bacteria; phylum Bacillota; class Clostridia; order Oscillospirales; family Oscillospiraceae; genus Limivicinus. The sequence goes on along the minus strand of JAFSWC010000015.1, from coordinate 14,076 downwards.
CTCCCCCCGCCCGGGCGAAAAAGGAGATCTCGCGGATCGAAGGACGGACGTCCACCTCGCCGAAGCCGCGCTTGGTCTTTTTTTCGATCACGATGCTCTCACGGGAAAAGAAGGCCGCGAGCTGATTGCACATTATGTCAACCGATCGGTCGTCGTATTCAAACACGCCCTCGATCGCAAGCCACTTCAGTTCCGCGTTTTTCCGCGTCGGTTCATAGATTTCCTGTACCTCAATGCCCTCCGGCATCGTGGCGTTCAGACGATCCTTTAATGATGTTATGTCAACCTGTTCCTCAAGCAGCTGAAAATCCATCAGCTCACACACGCTTGCGCAGCCGACGGAAAGCGGCAGCGCGATCGAAATCTGCGGCCGGGGGTTGAAGCCCTCGGAGTATTTCAGACGGTTTCCGGCGCGGGAAAAGGCGCGCTGCATCGTCGCCATCAGGTCGAGATGGGAGATATAGATCGCCCGTCCGGTCTTGGAGAAGCGCATACGCAGTTTATTCATCACATTTCCTCCCGTGCAGCATTTTGGCCGCGCCGCATGCCGAGCACTGTTTGCGGCAGTCGGGCGACAGCTCGGAAGCGTAGCAGCGCTCGCGCTCGCGCACGAGGTGCGCGCGGCGCACGCCGACGTCGATCATATCCCAGGGCAGGACCTCGTCCAGGCCCCGCTCGCGCGAGGCGTACCACGCAAGGTCGAGCCCGCAGGAGGCAAAGGCGTTTTCCCAGCGCTCAAAGCTGAAATAATCGCTCCACGCGTCGAGCCTTCCGCCCGCGCGCCAGACCGCTTCGAGCACGTCGCCCAGCCTGCGGTCGCCGCGGGAGAGGGCGGATTCGATGACGCTGGTTTCGGCGTCGTGCCAGTTGTAGGTCACGTTGCGCGCCGTGATGGACGTGCGCAGCAGATTGACGCGGCGGAGGTATTCCTCCTTGCTGATCTGCGCCTCCCACTGGAAGGGGCTGTGCGGCTTGGGGATAAAGCAGGAGGTGGAGATCGTGATGCGCACCCCGCGGTTTTTGTTTTTGGCGTTTTCGCGCCAGCAGTGCAGCACCTGGTCGGCCATGTCCGCGATGCCGCGGATATCGTCGTCCGTCTCGGTGGGCAGGCCGAGCATGTAATAGAGCTTGACGCTGTTCCAGCCGCCGGCGAAGGCGATGGCGCAGGTGTGAAGAAGCTCCTCTTCCGTCACGTTTTTGTTGATCGCGTCGCGCAGGCGCTGGCTGCCGCCTTCGACGGCAAAGGTCAGCCCCGTTTTCCGCACCCGCTGAAGGCGTTCCATCAGCTCCATCGAAAAATTGTCGGCGCGGAGCGAAGGCAGCGCCAGACCGATGCTGCGCGGCTCGCAGTATTCCAGAAGGCCGTCGCAAAGCGCGGTAAGATGGCGGTAGTCGCTTGTGGAAAGCGAGAGGAGCGTGACGTCTTCGTAGCCGGTGTTCTGCAGCGTCTCGATGCCCTGGCGGATCAGCGTCTCGGGCTTTTTGGCGCGGATCGGGCGGTAGATATGGCCCGCCTGGCAAAAGCGGCAGCCGCGCACGCAGCCGCGGAACAGCTCGATATCCACCTTGTCCTGCACGACCTCGGTCGAGGGAACGATGGGATCGGTGGGATACGGGGCGGCGTCGAGATCCTCGACGATGCGCTTTTGCACCTTTTCGGGCGCGCCGTCGGTGGGCGTGATGGACTTGACCGTGCCGTCGGGGTTATAGTCGATTTCGTACAGGCCGGGCACATAGACGCCGCCGATGTGCGCGGCCTCGCGCAGGAACTGCTTTTTGCTCCAGCCCTCGGCCTTGGCGCGGCGCAGGAGCGTGAGGAGTTCGTTGTTCATCTCCTCGCCCTCGCCGATGACAAAGAGGTCCATAAAGGGGGCCATCGGTTCGCCGTTGACGCAGGCAGAGCCGCCCGCGAACACGATCGGCAGCAAGTCGTGCCTGTCGGCGCTGCGCAGCGGGACGCCGGCCATGGCAAGCATGTCCAGCACCGTGGTATAGGCCATCTCGTAGCCGATGGAAAAGGCCAGCGCGTCAAACTTGTCCAGGCTGTCGCCGCTTTCGAGGGCGTAGAGGGGCATGTCCGCCTTTTTCATCTCCTCGTACATGTCGCCCCAGGGGGCAAAGGCGCGCTCGCACCAGACGAAGGGGAGGCTGTTCATCGTTTTATACAGGATCTTCATGCCGAGGTTGGACATGCCGATCTCGTAGGTGTCCGGAAAACAGAAAGCAAGGCGCAGCTCGACCTCGTCCTTGTTCTTGATGATCTGGTTATACTCGCCGCCGGTATAGCGTGCGGGCTTCTGCACGCGCGGCAGGATGCGTTCCAGTCGTTTATCCATGGCGTTCTCCGTTTTCTTCAGAGTTTTCCCTATTTTACAATAGTTCCCTGCGTTTTACAAGTGCGGCGTTGTCCGGCTGTGCGGCAAGGAGCCAGATCGCGGCGAGCGCAAGAGCAGCCCCCTTCCCCTTCCACATAAGCCAGGTGCCGGCCATGAGGAGCACGGTGGAAAGAACAAGGCCCACCGTTCTGGTAAGCCTGTCCCCTTTCCGGCCGCCGAACAGCTCGTCCGCCGCGAGGACAAAAACTCTGCCGCCGTCAAGCGGCAGGACCGGAAGCAGATTGAAGAGCGAAAGCAGCAGACTGATCCCCGCCGAGAGCGTGAGCACGCCGTTGCCGGTGCGGCGGCCGAAATAGGAGGCGGCAAAGGCATAAGCAAGGCCCGCCGCCGGCCCGGCCAGCGCGGAGACGGCATGGGCAAGCGGCGTGCACAGGCCGCTGTATTCCATGCACAGCCCGCGCAGATCGGCCGAAAAGCGGCGGATGCGCAGCCCGTAGAGCCGAAGCGTTACGATATGCCCCAGCTCATGCACGATCACGGGCGTAAGGAGCGCGGCAAGCTCGGTATAATTCATGGCGGAATACAGGAGCGCGCCGAGCAGGATCGCCCCGGCGCTGATGGCAAAATGCTGCTGTTTCATGTGATCTCTTCCTTCTCCTCCTGCGTGTATTCGCGAAACACGGCGACAAGCTTTTCGCCGAAGTCCCGGTCGCTGAGACAGCGGCCGATCGCCTCGACCGCGCCTTTATAGTTCTGGTCTCCTTCGAGACGTTCCGCCTTTTGCCGGAGCGTGTCCAGCTGGGCGGGAAAGAGCAGCTTGAACACCGTCAGCAAAAGGAAGAGCGCCGAGGCGATATACAGTCTCAACTTGTCCATGCGCCCACCTCCCATGCCAAACTATATGGCGCGGGCGGCGCTCATATTCCCTGATTGAAAGCACAGCCACGGGAAATAAAAAAGTCATCCTGAGGGCAGGCGAAGGATCTTTTCTCTTCTTGCGATTATCAGAGAAAGATTCTTCGGCCTTGCGGCCTCAGAATGACATGAGGGGTTGCCGTTTATCCGGCAATTCCGGGCTGATGTGCTTATTTCAGGACAGAACCGAGAAGCGTGCCGAGAAGGCCGGTCTTGTCGTCTTTGTCGTCCTTGCCGTTTGCCGCGCCGAGCAGCAGATCGAGCGCCGGGATCTCGTCGGTCTTTTTGCCGATCAGGCCCAGCAGCAGGTTGGTGCCGACGGAGCTGCCGAGCAGTGAGGAGAGCAGCGAGTTGTCATCGTCGTCCTCTTTTTTGCTCTTGCCGAGGAGCTTGATGAGCAGCGAGACGCCGCCGACCTTGAGCAGCAGCTTGACAAGACCGCTGCGGTTGGCCTTTTTCTTGAGGAGGTTGAGGAAGAGCGCGGCGATCGCCTTATCGGAGAAGAGCTTGCTCGTGCCCTTGGTGAGGTTGGCAAAGTCCTGCTCGCTGACGTCGTTGCCGACGAGGGTGCGCAGCGTGCCTTCCACATCGGTTTCCATGCCTTCGACGACTTTGGGATCGTCATTGAGCGCGTCGAGTACTTTTTCGATAGCTTCTTTGGTCTGCATGTTTCATCCTTTCCGCGGCCTTGTGCGGCCGCCGGGTCGTATTTTGTCAAAAGCTGAGTACAGTATACACCCGCGGCGGGAAAAAGGAAAACTTTTTTTCCGACAATAGATTGAGAAAAAGTTCTGCTTGACATTTTCCGCCCGCGTACATATAATGTAAAAGCTGTCCGACGGGCAGTTCAATATTTCGGGGTGTAGCGCAGATGTACTACGAACCGTTGCCGAGCAAAGCGAGGCTTACGGATCGTGTATGCCGACTTTAGTCGGCTGTAGCGCGTGACGCGCCCCACTCTCCACAATTTCATTTCATTGTATTATCGGGGTGTAGCGCAGATGGTAGCGCGCTTGGTTCGGGACCAAGAGGCCCGGAGTTCAAATCTCCGCACTCCGACCAAAAAAGCACAGGGAATCTTTTGATTCCCTGTGCTTTTTTGGTTCTAGTTATCTTCTTTATATTTCCATATATATCCGCCTGCTTTTTTTCTTTCACCCTTGCAAACGGTTGAAATGTTGCTGGGATTAATCTTCATTTCCTTTGCCGCATCACTAATTGATTCAAACATACGAATTTCCTCTGCGCTATCCGGATCAATCATTATGACTTTTTTCATTCTCAATTTAGCATTTCTCTTGATTCCGCATTTAGGGCATCCTGTTCCGCTTACTCTGTGTCCAACCGAAGCTGGATACTCGTTACCGCACTCCGGGCAAATCCACCAAACTCTAATGTTTGAATGGGGTTTGACTTTATCTGGTGTCATTTGTCCATTCTTAGTAGGATGCCATTGCGTTGCAAGTTCTGGATACAGCTCTGCGAATGAATTATTAACTTTTGTCATATATCTACGGATTTCTGCTTCATCTCGCTCCAAATCAATATCGACTTTGCTGTTGAAAACTGGCTTTCGCCTAGTCCACTTATTGGTCTCTGGATCAATCTCATCTATAAGGAAACGAATAACTTTTGCAAGCTGCTTTTTCTCATATAGCGGGCCGTCTCCTATACTCAGACTTTCATCTGCTGTTAATAAAATGCCGTTTTCTGGCGGCTTTTCCATCACACGTAAAAGTCGGATCCCGTTTTGTTTGCAAATATTGTATTTCTTTATTTCCCGGGAAAGTTTGTCCTTCTTGTGCCATGCTTCACCATCATATTCTATACCAAGCTTAATCGAAGGAATGTAGATATCTATTTCCATACCTTTCTTGAAAAAGCCAGTATACCGATTTATTGCATCTGGGAAAACTTTCCTTATATAATAAAACACGGCCTGTTCTGCAAAGGAAGTTTGTCTCCCAGAATTGCAAATTGGGCAATTTGTTCCAGCGCTTCGGTGAAGGATAGTCGCAGGATACTCATGCCCCTCTGGACAAATCCACCAAACACGTTTTGCTTGGCCAGCCGAAACCTCTGTCGGTTTAAGTTCTCCGTTTTTTGTCGGATGCCATTCGGCTGCTAATTGAGGATGGGTCGTTAATAGATCATTTATTCCCGCAACAACTATTTTATTTGAACAGCAGGCACAACTTTTTCTTGTTGTTCTGTTACATATTTTTGCTGGAAAATGATGCCCACATTTTGAGCATATCCAATAAACAATCTTATTACTTTTTGGTGTGTAGTCTTCAGGTCCTTTTTCATTTTTCTCGTAGTCCCATTCCATTAAGAGGAGTGGGTCCGTTATTCCTCCACTTCTTTCCAATGCCTGCCTATGCTTTTCTTCGCCTCGCTTTACCGCAGTGCATTTCGGGCATAATTGATATTTTGAATCGACTCGATCTCTTATTGCTGCTGTCCATTCATTCCCACAATGAGAACATTTCCAGTTGACTCTGGACGTCGATCGAAATGTATAATCCTTAGGGGAACCATCATTTTTTTCATAATCCCATTCCTCTGCAATTAGGGGATACGTTGATTCAAGATCATTGAAGCCAACTAACAATCTCCGATTATTGCAAAATGGACAATTCTCTCCATTAACACGTTTATCTGCTGTTGCATCGAATATGTGTCCCTTGTCGCAAACCCAGAAAAACACTTTATTACTATGCGCCGCAACTTGTTTAGGCAACAGCTTTCCGTTCAATGTTGGATGCCATTGTGCTGCTATTTTCGGATATAAGGTTTCAAGGTCATTAACCCCAGGTATCAGTTTGCTCATATTACACGACCTTATGATAATGGAAATCACTGCATATTTATTTTTAGTATATACCACTTCATTCTTTAAATCAAATCTCATTAATAGCGAAAACAAGACCGCTGAAACACAAACCGTTTCAGCGGTCTTGTTGGTTTTTATCTCGCTTATCCGCGCTCTTGCGCAGAAGACCGAGGGTATGATAAAATCGTTGCATCTGTCGGATAAGGATGTGAAAAAACGTGAGCGTGTTTGTCCTGAAGCTGCTGGCGATCGGGACGATGTTTATCGACCACCTGACCTATGTCTCGGCTCTTTCGGGCTTTCTGTCCCCTTCCGCCGCGTGGTACCGTCTCGGCCGCGCGGTCGGGCGGATCGCGTTTATCATCTTCACCTTTCTGCTTGTCAACGGCTTTGAGAAAACAAGCGACCGCAAAAAATATCTTGCGCGGCAAATCTTATACGCCCTTGTTTCCCAGCTGCCGTTCACGCTTGCCTTTACGGGCGGGAATTACCGGCCGTCGGACGTGACGCTTGTCGCCTATGACGCGGCGGCCGTTTGGCCGCTTCTGCTTCCGCTGGCGGTCAGCTTTTTCGCGCTGTCAGACAAACGATTTGACAAGTCGTTTTTCATCCTCGCCGCCGCGTTCGCATTGAGCGGGCTGCGCCTTACGCTGGGCGGGATCACGCTTTTTATGGACGGGCATATGAACGTGTTCTATACGCTCGCCGTCTCTTTGGCGCTGATGATGGCGCTGGAATACGCGCGCTCGGCCGGCCGTTCGTGGCCGAAGGCGCTGCTGTGTCTGGCGGCTCTTGGAGTCGAGCTGTACTTTTTGCAGCGAAACGCGGACTATGGGCTGCTCGGCGTGGCGATGGTCATCGGTCTGTACTTTCTGCGCGGCCGGCGCGCGGCGCAGATCGTCTATGCGGCGCTCTGGTGCGTGGCGGAATATCACGCCTCGACGTACTATCTGATCGGCGCGTGGGCGGCGCTTGTCCCGATCGCGCTGTATAACGGGAAGCTGGGCAGAAAGATGCGCACGGCGTTTTACGCCTTCTATCCGGTGCATCTCGGTCTGCTTGGGATAATCTTTATTCTTCTTTCCAAATAAAAAAGATCCCCTGTCGGGGATCTTTTTACTTAGAGTTTTTCAAGCAGCGCCTGCAGCGCGTTGTGGCGGTGGCTGATCTCGTTTTTCACCTCGGGCGGCAGCTGCGCCATCGTGAGGCTGTATTCCGGCAGATAGAACAGCGAATCATACCCGAAGCCGAACTGACCCGCCTCTTCATACGCGATCTGGCCGAAGACATAGCCCTCCGCCGTGATCTCGCTTTCATCGGGGCGGACAAGCGCCATCGCACAGGTAAAGTGCGCGTTGCGGTTCTCTTTGCCTTTAAGCTCTTTGAGCAGCTTTTTCCGGTTGGCGGCGTCGTTGCCGTGTTCGCCGGCGTAGCGGGCCGAATAGATCCCCGGCGCGCCGCCGAGCGCGTCGACGCAAAGACCGCTGTCGTCCGCAAGCGCGCAGCACCCGGAGAGCTCTGCGATCTCACGCGCTTTCTTCAGCGCGTTTGCCATGAAGGTCTTGCCGTCTTCGATCGTCTCGTGCTCGATCCCCGCCTCGCGCAGAGACAGGATCTCGTCAAACGAATCGGCCAGGATCGCCTTGATCTCCTCCAGCTTGTGAGCGTTGTTGGATGCGATGATCAGTTTCATTTCTCTTCGCCCCTCATTTTTCTGTTGAATTTTCTCTTTTGAGGTGTTATACTGCATCTACACGCGGATGTAGTTCATCGGTAGAACTTCGGCTTCCCAAGCCGGTAAGGTGGGTTCGACTCCCATCATCCGCTCCACGTCGTCGCGGACTTCGTATCGTTCGCGACGACGTTTTTTTCGTCTTCGCTCATTCACTTCGTCGCTCCTCCTTTCAAAATCAAAACCGCACGGCCGCTTTCGGCCTCGTCGACAACTTCGGCCTTTCGCTGTGCCGGGTTTTGATTTTGTTTCGGATGAGGCTGTTGTTTTTTGTCTGGGAGGGAGTCGAACGGGAGCGGGAGTGAATGGAGCGCCGGGGGAATTGCGGTTTCGCGCCGCCGGGGGCGGATAAAGCGGAGCCGCAATTTCCGCAGCCGCGCCGCTTTGCGTCTCCGAGCTTTTATTGCGAAGAGCGCAAACGGCATTGCGGCAAGGCGGGAGTCAGAGCCTATTACGGCGTCGGAGAGGCTTCCGGCTCCGGCGTGGGCTCCGGGCGCTTCGTAAACATCAGATTCATGTCCACTTCCCCTTCGATGCCGGGCACCTCGCCCTCGTGCGTATACTGCCAGATGTTGCCCGCATAATAAAAATCGGGATAGTCGCCCGGGACGGCCAGCCAGAACTTTACGTCCTTCAGACGGGAGAGGTCAAGGCTGTAATAGCCGAGCTGGCGGTTGAAATAGATGCCCGCGTCATAGCCGGCGGCACGGATCGTTTCGCAAAAGGCAACGCCGCAGTCGCCGATAATGGAGGGATCGAGGTCGTTCGTGCGGGCGTCCTCGATGTTTTCAAGCTTTTCCCAGTCGTACATGACGGGGAGCGTGACATCGTAGCCTTCGATCTGCCGGAGGACGAATCTTGCCTCGTGGATCGCTTCGGCCACGTTTATGGCCTGGGAGAAGAAATATACCCCGACGTCCAGCCCGGCGTCGCGCGCGCCGTCAATATTGGTGCGGAACCAGGGATCTTCGTTCAGACCGCCCTGCGTATAGCCGCGATAGCCGCAGCGGACATAGGCAAACTTGACCCCGCTCTGCGCGACCGCTTCCCAGTCGATATAATGCTGATGCTCCGACACGTCGACGCCGAGCACGGTATCGTAATCCTCGCCGGTGTAGACGACCCGGCCGTCGGTCTTTTCAAAATCATCCTCTTTGAGCTCGTTGACCTCAATGCCCTCGATCGGCGTGATCCAGACGTCGTTATAGCCGTCGTTGATCAGCACCTGGCCCTCGTGCGGGTCGACCTTCTCTTCCTCGGAGCGGACGATATGTCTGCCGAGCGTGAGGACAAGCGCAAGCGCAAGGAGAAGAATCACAACGCCTTCAACAAGTTTTTTTATCTGTCTGCTCATTTGACCACCTATCTGTTTCTCTGATCTCGTACATCATAGCATACCCGGAAAGCGATTTCAATTCACAGTTGAACACTGCTTTCCAGCTCTTATTTTTTGAAAAAATTTTGTTGACAAACGATGCAGTATTTGCTATTATAAGCGGGCTGAACGGAAACGCTGGTGTAGCTCAGCCGGTAGAGCAGCTGATTTGTAATCAGCAGGTCGGGGGTTCGAATCCGTCCACCAGCTCCATCGTAAAACACCTTGTTTCCGCAGGCACAAGTTCATATGGGGGAATTCCCGAGTGGCCAAAGGGGACAGACTGTAAATCTGCTGGCAATGCCTTCGATGGTTCGAATCCATCTTCCCCCACCAGCAAGAAGCACCATCCAAACGGATGGTGCTTCTTGCTGTGTATGGGTCTTTGTGAAGATGGATTCGAAGCCGAGCGGAAGTGAATGACATGCCGGTGGCATGTCAGAGCCGCGAGGTGGCCCGTCCGCAGAAGGGCGAATCCATCTTCCCCCATCAGCAAGAAATCCTCTTTTGTCTTTCGGGACAAGAGAGTTTTTTCATGGCTTTTTCTTGAACTTACCGCGATTTTAGATTACAATGAAAAAAAGTTTTCTTTTGACGGGTCGGCGGGAACGGATCGCAGTCCGGGAACCCGGATGTATAGATAAAAACGAGAAAGGATGAGGCGCGTTGAAGAGGACGCTTTCCTTTATACTGGCATTGTCCATCCTCCTGGTTCTGCTTTTGCCGGGCGGGGCCTTTGCCGAGGACCGCGTCGTACTGACAATCGGCGACGTCGAGGATCGCTCGGGCTCCCGCATGGACGGAGACGATCAGCTGGGCATGTGGCAGTATCTGGAGGATCAGCTGAACGTGGAGATCGAGTTTGTCTATCTGACGGCCGAGGCTTACGCCATGGGGCTGTCGAGCGGCAATCTGCCGGACATCGTCGCCACCAAAAACAACCTTGCCACGATTTTGGAAAACGGCGTTGCGTTCAACGCCGATCCCTATCTTGAGGAATACGTCCCCAATCTCCTGAAAGGGGACGCGAAGCTTGCCTATGACGTCTTTAAGCAGCTCGGTTATCAGGGGGACGGGTTTTATTTCTTCCCCCAGAAGATCGGGTACAACGGCATCGGCTACAGCAACAGCCCTTATAACCGCGGATATATCGTCCGCTGGGACTATTATAAAGAGCTGGGGTATCCGCCCATCAACAACGAGGATGATTATCTGAACATTCTTATGCAGATGCACTTAAACCACCCCTTTACGGAGGAGGGCTATCCCACCTATCTGTACGGCTCGACGAATTTTCAGGGGTACGCGACCGCCTTCCGATCCGAATTGAGCCTGGACTACTGGGCATCGTACAAGTATCAGAACAACATCTTTACCAATGAGGTTTTCGACGGTTATACGGATCCGGCCCACTCCATGTTCTGGAGCACCATGAAATGGTACAACAGGCTCTACCGCGCCGGGATGGATATCGGCGCGTTCGACCTGGATATCTTTACCCAGACAGAGGAGCAGTACGACGCCAAATGCAGGCGCGGGCAGTATCTGGGGCTGATCAACGGGCAAACCTCGCTGTATAACACGCAGGTAAAAGCCGACCCGGACACGCTGGCGGGATACGCTTCGGTCCCGACCGCTGCGGCCAATCAGTACACAAACGTCTATCAGCTGCTGGGCAACGGGTCGAGGTTTATGTGGTTCATCTCCGCAAACAGCCCGCATAAGGAGCAGGCGCTGAGGCTGTTCAACTATATGTGCGATCCCTACTTTCTGCGGGATGCGATCATGGGCGAGCAGGGCGTGACCTGGGAATACGGCGCCGACGGCGCGCCCCGGATGACCGAGTACGGCCGCAATCAGCTTGCCGAATATACCGCGGGCCATTATTCCACCGATAATTACTATTACCGCTGGGGAACCTACGGCTACTTCTCCGGCTGCTGGCCGCTCCTGCGGGATAATACAATCCATCCGGACGGGTATCCCCTGGATTTTGTCACGCTGTCACGCGAATACAAGGCCGCGACCATGACCAACAATGTTTCGCTGGATATCTGCGAGCATTACGGGGTAGAACTGCCTACCGACGCCTGGTATCAGGCCGGAGGGCTGGATTTCCGCAACGACTGCGGCGAGGCGATCACCTCCTGCATGAGCGGTCTCGACAGGGATCAGCTGCGCGTCCTCTCCGAGGCGGAAGCTCTTCTCAGCGACGTTTGCGTAGATCTGTGCCTGGCGGAGGATGACAATGAATTCAACGCGCTGCGGGACGACGCCATTCGTAAGCTGATCGAAATGGGCGAACCGGAGGTATTCGAAGCATACAGGGAACAATGGGACGCCGCGGCGGCCGTTATCGTCCCCCTTGTCCGCGAGGCGCAGATCGCCAACGGGATCCAGCCCTATACGCCGGAGCAGTATAAAAACCATGGGGCCGGGTCGGAGGAGGTCGTGCCATGAAGCTGAAACTCTCTTCCCTGCGATTCCGGATGCTGCTGCCGGTAATCGCCATGACGCTTTTCGTCGTCGCCCTTTTGACGGTCCTGTTCTCCCGCGCTTACACCAGCATGATCCTGCAGCAGGAGCAGGATGAAAACGCCGCGGGGTTTGAGCTGGTGTCCCGTTCGGTCACGCCGCTGATCGATTCCTCGATCGCTGAGGTGCAGAGCGTGCTGACCGACAGCCGGGTGGCCTCCTACGCAAGGCGCGAGTATTCCACGGCGGCACAGCTGGTGCATGCGCGGATCAGCTGCCGGGATTTTCTGCGTGGCGAGCTGTCCCGGCAGGACGGGATCTTCGGCCTGCTGTTCATGCGGCCGGACGGAAGCATGTTCGGCGCCCTGCCGGAGGGAAACTTCTTCTGGGATGATCCGCAGCAGAATCCGCTTTCGGAGAACATCCGGTCCCAGATCCTGAATGTCCCGCTCGGGCAGACGATATGGGTTGGCCCTATCTCCGGGGCTTCGCTGTACGGATTTGAAAACGGGAAAACCCCGCAGACCATCATGATCGCCGCGTGGAAATCCGTGGACGTCCGCTATGGGGATCTTTACGCGCTGATGCTGATGGATGATTCCATCTTTGCGCGGCTGTTCAGCACGCTGCAGGACGGAAGAAGCACCTGGCATCTTTTCACCGCGGATCACATGGAGATCTACCATTCGGGGGAAGGCGGCTGCCTTGAGCCGGAACGGATGATCACGGAGAGCAACAGCGGCAGCGTTTTCCGCAACGAGCACGGCGAGGCTGCGTCCGCTTTTTCCATGGCCATGAGTTCCCCCGACTGGGTGCTGGTGCGCGAGGTCTCCATGGAAAACTCCATACAGGTGGTCAGCCGCGTGCGAAGCGTCGTGTTCATCACGGCGGTGGCGGTTTTCCTGGTCGCGCTGTGGATCTACCGCTCGTGGCTGAAACGCTTTATGCAGCAGTTCAATACGCTGCTGAGCGGGATCAAAAGCATGGGACAGGGCGACCTGGAGCCGATCGCATCCGGCCCCTTCACCATCGGTGAATTTGAGACGATGCATCAGGAGATCGACCGGACGAGCCGCGCGCTGAACGAGCAGATGAATACCATCCGCCGGATGGAGCGCGAGCGGATGGAGCAGGAGAACCGCATCAAGGAACAGGAACGGATCGTGGAGGAGCTGCACACGGCCAGGGAGATCCAGATGAGCGCGCTGCCGCACACCTTCCCGCCGTTTCCGGAGCGGACCGAGTTTGAGCTGTTTGCGTCCATGGATCCCGCGCGCGACGTGGGCGGGGATTTTTACGACTTTTTCTTTATCGATCACGATCATCTGTGTCTGGTCATTGCGGACGTCAGCGGAAAAGGCATCCCGGGCGCGCTGTTCATGATGCTGTCCAAGCGCATCATCGAAGACGCCGCGAGAGCGGATCTGGATCCGGGCGAAATTTTGGAAAAGACCAACCGATCGCTTTGTGACAACAACCAGGCGGGCATGTTTGTGACCGTTTGGCTTGGGATCCTGGAGCTGTCCACCGGCAGGCTGACCGCCGCAAACGCGGGGCACGAGTACCCGGCCATTGGAAAAAACGGAGGCGGCTTTAAGCTGTATAAGGACAAGCACGGCTTTGTCATCGGCGGGCTGGAGGACGTCCGCTACCGGTCGTATGAGCTGCAGCTGGCGCCGGGCGACAAGATCTTTGTCTATACGGACGGCGTGCCGGAAGCGACCGCGGAGAGCATGGAAATGTTCGGCGTGGAGCGTATGACGGCGGCGCTGAACACCAACCCGGACGGAAGCCCCGAGGAAATCCTGCCCACGGTAAAACGGGCAGTGGAGGCCTTCATCGGCGACGCCGAGCAGTTCGACGATCTGACGATGATGTGTCTTAAGTACAAGGGCCCGCAGGACGGCACCGGCACGTCCGGAGCGGAAGCCTGATCTGCCGGATCGTATGATCACCATGCTGACACGCAAGAAGCACCATCCTTCCGGATGGTGCTTCTTGCTGTGTATGGGTCTTTATGAAGATGGATTGTTCATCAATAATAACGCAGGACGCCCGGAAGGGCGTCCTGTTTCGTTTTGGAGATGGGATCAGACGTGGCCGGTCTGGTAAAGGCCGCCGAACTGCATGGCCTCCATGATGCGGTAGCGGTCCATCTGCAGATGCTTTTTCATCTTGAGGGCTTCTTCGATCGGGATCTCGACGATGCCGCCCTCCTGCGTGCCGATGATGCAGTTGCCGCGGCCCTCGACGAAGGCGTTGACGGCGTAATAGCCCATACGGGTAGCCGTCTCGCGGTCGCGCGCGTTGGGGGAACCGCCGCGCTGGATATGACCGAGAACGGTCACGCGCGGGCTGATGCCAAGCTTTTCCTCGATCTCCTCGCCGACGTCGAAGGCATGACCTG
>JAFSWC010000014.1 GCA_017444665.1 Oscillospiraceae bacterium | reverse complement strand
CGTAAGACTTGTCGGCGTACTGGGGCTTCTGGCCTTCTCGCATCACGGAGCGCCGCTCGTACCGATCCTGGCGCTCGCGGCTCTCATCGGACTCGGCAACGCCGGCTCCCTCACGGGTATCTTTGCCATCATGGCCGATATGACGGACGTCGACGAGCTGATCACGTCGATCAGCAGACCGGGCATCGTGTCCAGAATGGCCACCTTTATCAGAAAAATCGCTTCGGGTTTTTCGGTGGCGATTATCGGATTCATGCTCACGGCTGTGCACTACAATGAGACGCTTGCCAACGCCGGCCTCGAGCAGACCGCTGCGACCCAGCATGGCATCGGGATCTGCTTCGTACTGGCTCCCGCCATCATGTCGGCTTTGCTGCTCATATGCGCCGTGCTTTTCCCTGTGACCGACAAGGAGTTCAAGATGGTCCAGAAGGACATCGCCAGGCGCAAGGGAACGGAACAGAGCGAGGCGAGCGAGGAGGAGAAGGCGGCTCTCAGGAGAGTCACCGGCTTTGACTATGAGGATCTTTGGAGCCCGCTGAACGCGACCCTGAAGAAAAAAGGCTGAATAGCACGACAAACGAAGCCAAACGCTTGCGCTTTGAAAAGATCGGACAGCCTCCTTTTGTTTGATACGATCTCTTTTCTGAGCCTTTTCGCCAGGTTTTCTTGTTCAAAGATGTGTGAAAACGCGTTAAAGTCGATTTCGACTTTAACGCGTTTTCGTCGTTTTTCGGGTGCTTTATCGAACGTTCCGACAACAACGTGCGTCTGCCTGCGTATAACAGCGGGCAAATCGCAAAGGCGGTGAACACAGCGGCGATCGAGTTGAACAAGACGAAGCACGGAAATCCATTCAGAGCGCCCTCTTATCCTCGAGTCCGGGAAACGATTCCGAAAGCGGGAAGAAATCGTACAGAGACTTTTTGTTGAAGCAAGCGGTACGATATGATAAGATCATCTCAAGAAAGCGCAGTCTGTTGAGGTGAGCAAATCGTGAGGTTCAGAGAATACGGTGTGGAACACAAAAAAACGATCATTCTGCTTCACGGCGGTGGCCTGTCATGGTGGAACTATCGGGAAGCGTCGGAACGGCTGCAAAACGACTATCATATCGTGCTGCCGATCCTTGACGGACATGCAGGAAGTGATCGGCCGTTCACATCGATCGAAGAGAATGCTTCCGAGATCATATCCTTTATCGATGAACGTCTAAACGGATCTGTGCTGCTGATCGGGGGACTGTCCCTCGGAGGACAGATCCTGCTGGAAATGTTATCGCAGCGCGGGAAGCTGTGCACGTATGCCCTGGTTGAAAGCGCGGCTGTTATTCCTTCCGGGCTGACAAATGCGCTGATCGGCCCGGCTTTCGGAAGCAGCTATGGTTTGATCAAAAACAAGAGCTTTGCCAAACTGCAATTTCGATCTCTGCACATAAAGCCGGAGTTCTTTGACGACTATTACAGAGACACTTCCCAAATAAAAAAATCAGACATGATCGCTTTTATGAAAGCGAATACATCCTATTCCCTGAAAAAGTCTTTCCTTGATGCGTCTGCGGAGATACACGTTTATGTCGGTGAAAAGGAGACCGGAGAGATCCAACGCTCTGCGGAAGCCATATGCAAAATGCGCCCATGCTGTCAGTTACACCGCATGAAAGGGCTTCGGCACGGAGAGTTTTCGATCAACCACGCAGATCAAT
>JAFSWC010000013.1 GCA_017444665.1 Oscillospiraceae bacterium | reverse complement strand
TCCGACCAACCCCAGCGGGTGGGTGACTGCTTTTCTCCGTAATGGGCAGGGTCCTGCACGGCAAGATAGGGTTCTTTTCGAAGGCCCCATACGATCTGCCGCCAGTAGGAAACCGGGCGGCGGTCGCCGATCAGGTCGAAATCTCCGCAGCCCGCCGTCCGCCAGGGATAGGCGCCGTAGAGATCATAGTCAAGCGCCTCGCCGTAGCGGTGCTGCCCGACGCCGGCCTCGCCCAGATAATCCCAGGCGGCCCAGCCGAAATCGCCGATCAGCTGCGGCAGCTTTTCACAGAGCCGCCAGTTTTCATATAACGCACCGGGATAGCACTCGGCACCGACCATCATTCTGTGCGGATACTGCTTTGCGTCCGCTTCATAGCGGAAGACGGCGTAATTATATCCGGCGATATCAAGATAGGAAAATGCCTCCGCCAGCGGCTCGCCGATCTCCCGGGAGGCCATCAGTTCAGCTAACGCCTCGGCATTCCCGTTTAGAATCGAATTGACGTCCGCCCCGGCTTTGACAGCCAGTTCCGGAATGCGGTCCATCAGGGAAAGCACAGGGTTTACGCAGTTGGTCAGATAGCGTGTGGCGTCAAGACTGCGGATATAGTCACAGATCTGTCTGCCGTATTGCGCTTCATGCGGGATACTGACCTCCGAGATCTCATTGCCGATGGAATAGAGGATCACACAGGGGTGATGATATGCCAGCTCCACCATGGCCGCGGCGTCCTCTTTCCAGTGGGAAAGAAAGTCCGCGGAATAATCGGCGTCCATCTTCGGCGTCGTCCATGCGTCGCAAAGCTCCAGCATGACGAGCATCCCCACTTCGTCGCAGGCCTCCAGTACCGTCCTGCTTGTCGGAAAATGGGCACAGCGGACGGCGTTATAGCCTGCATCCTTGAGCTTTTTGATGCGCCGGTTTGTCAAAGCTCTGTGTTCTACGGCGCCGATCACACCGTGGTCCTGATGGATGCAGCCGCCCCGGAGCATGACAGTCTCGCCGTTGATCCGAAGTCCGCGCACTGTGTCCAGCGAAAGGGTACGCACGCCGAAACGTGTGCGCGCTTCGTCCAGCCCTTCCAGCGCCGTCTCGCAGTCGTATAAAAAAGGCTCGTCGGTGCTCCATCGTTTCGGGTTTGCCAGCGTAAACCGAAGCGTCACGGTTTTTGTTTCGCCGGAAAGCAACGTGACCGGCGCGCTGATCTCAGCGCCGCCGATCCGATGGCGCAGGACAAGTGCATGGGCTTGCGATTCCCTGTTGACGAGCGTTGTCTGAATCAGCAGAGACGCTGCCTCAGCGTCCGCCTCCGCCACGGTGATCTTCACGCCGTTCGGCGCGATATGGACGTTCCCGCCTTTCAGCAGCCAAACGTCCCGGTAAATGCCGGTGCCCGTATACCAGCGAGAGGAAGGAGCGCCGTTTCGCACCAGCACTTTCACCGTATTGGTTCCATTCTTCAGAAACGGGGAAATATCGACGGTAAAAGCGCTATATCCGTTGTGATGCTGCGCCGCCAGGCAGCCGTTGACGTATACTGCCGCTTTGGGGTATACACCCTCAAACTCCAGATATGCCGCGCCGGAAGGATCGTCCACCGTAAAAGTTTTGGTATAGTGAACCGTCCCGCCGGGATAATAGCCTGACGCGTTGCCCGCTATCGTGTGCGGATCCCGCTTTTCCCCGATCATCGCGTCATGGGGCAGTGTTACCGGTATCGGCGTCTGTTCGCCGCCGAGCGTGCGCGCAAGCGCAGTTCCGCTGCCGTGAGAGAAGAGCCAGCCGGTGTTGAAAGTCTCTTTCAGCATCAGTATTTCCTCGAAAGCTGCGCTTCACATTCCTCGCGGCCGATCTCGCCGGCGTTGCATTTCGCCATCAGCTCAGCATCTTTGTCTTTCAGTTTATAGAAGAGAAGAACAAGAGCGGACAGCAGGAAGCCGACGCCGGGAATCAGCGCGTACACTACCCACATACCCTGAATTGCCTGCGGGGTCTGGTAGGCGGCCTGCCCGACCTCCATGCCCATGTTCAGCAGTTCTTCATAGCTTTGGGCGGTCACCTCGTGCCAGCCGAACAGTCCCATCACAAAGAGACCAATGCTCGCACCCACGCCGCCGACGGCTTTCGTAACGAAGGCGTTGAGCGCATAGAAGATTCCGGCGCAGTCCTTGCCCGTTTTATAGCGCGTATACTCGATGGTATCCGGCGCGATGAAATTCATAAAGATTGCACGCAGGGAATTGGCAAGTCCCGCGATTGTACCGAGAACGATAAAGATAACGATGTTTTCGTATCCTGCGAGATACTGCAGAATGTACATGCCGCCGAAAACCGCGCCGAGCAGGATCATGGAATTGCGCCGACCGAAGCGCTTGGCAATCTTGTCTGCCTGCGTATTGATGGCAATGGCGGGCACAAAGGCGATGAGGACCGGAATAGAAGTGATCATCGTTTTGCCTTCAAACAGGTAGAAAGAGATTAGCGAACCGACAGCAGCGGAGGTGCTCGTCACGCCCGCGATCAGGGAAGAGAGCAGAAAGACCGCCATATACTTATTGACACGCACGCAGTTCCACATATCGCGCAGCGT
>JAFSWC010000012.1 GCA_017444665.1 Oscillospiraceae bacterium | reverse complement strand
CCGCGCCCAGAACGACGTGCGGTACTCGTCCGACGCCGTGCCGGTCTTTTCCGCGCCCTTCGCGCCCATCGGCTTTTCGGTGATCGGCTCGTTCACTGCCTTGGACAGCTCTTTGTCCAGAGCTTCCTGCCGCTCAAGTCTTGCGACCTCTTTGCCGAGCGCGGTGATGTCGGCTTCCATCTTGCCGTAGGTCGCGTCATCCTCCGCGGACAGCAGACCGTCTTCGCCGCGGTGGCTGTCAAGAAACGCTTTCGTCTCTTCCCACAGGCGGGCTCTTTTTTCTCTCAGTTCCTGAATAGTCATAGATTTTACCTCCATAAATTAATGTTGAATTAAATGAAGCCGTCCCATCAGTTCATCGACGGAGCGGCCTCTTTGCGGCTGTGTTTTGTTTTCGGATACGCTTGTCTGCGCCTCGTTCACGGGTAAGGGCTGCGGATCCGGCTTGCGGTCGTATTTCTGCGCCAGCTTATGCTCTCGAGCAGTATTTCTGCTGCTTTTTCGATACCGCCTTGAACGGTTTGCCGCAAAACGCGCATTCTTTTTCATACACGGTCCGGGGACGCTCCGCCTGGCTTCTCCACCACCGCCCGTAGCAGCGGCTGTCGCAGAAATGCTTCTCACGGATGCTGTCGCCCTGCGGGACGATCTTTCCGCAGAGCTTACAGCGGATGGCATCCAACTGCTTGTGCCTGTAAAAATGCGCCTTGATCGTACTGACGCTGATTCCGGTAATATTGGATATGTCCGCATAGGACAGACCGTGTTTGCGAAGTCGAAGAATTACCTTTTTCTGCTGTTCCGTCATAGCGTTCACTCCCTGTTCGTTTGTCCGATCGGTCGATCGGCATCGCATTTTGAGTTTTGTTTTTGTGTTTTGCTCTTCAAATGGTTTTACCGTTTAAAGAAACAGCCCGCAATTCGAAAATGCATATCCGAATCTGCACTTGTCAAGAAAAGCAGACACGGGCTATTTTCTTTCAGTTTTTCCGCTTTGAGCCTGTGCCGCCCGCCCCAGGTCAAACAGAACGACATGCTCGCCGGATGCGTCTCCCGCGTCTCCTGTCAGCTCGTAGACGCCGCTGCCGTCAAACCCGGTGATCAGATTGCCGATCAGTTTCTGAAAGCCCTGTCGGTGCGACGTGTTCGTACCGGAAAAGCCGTCGTCCACATAGCAGCCTGCGTACTTCCAATTCGGATTGCTTTTGATCAACTCCGTGTAATGCTTGATCTGCATATGGATCGATAATTTCTGGTCGATGTCATCGGTCGACACGCGGCAGTAAGCGGCGACGCGCAGAACACGGTCTTCTTCCGGCGCTTCTGCCGCTGCCGCAATCTTATGGACATTTCTCCCGTCCAGTTCGGCGAGCTGACGTCCCAGCGCAATTTTTTCGCGCTGCCGTTCCGACTCGAACCCGGCGCCGACGGGCGCTGTTTTCGGCCGTGACGCCCGTTCTTCGGCGACCTGCTTCACGTCATCCATACTCATTCCTCCCTTATTCTGGTGTTTCACATTCCGGCTCCGCGCCGAATGTATAATACATATACCGTAATCAAATCGGCATCTCAACGTCTGCGCAGACGTATTT
>JAFSWC010000011.1 GCA_017444665.1 Oscillospiraceae bacterium | reverse complement strand
CTTCTGATGAATACCGGGCGGGAGATCGTCGAGAGCAAGAACGGCCTCGTGACAAGCATCGCCGTCGGCTTTGAGGATCATGTGGAATATGCCCTTGAGGGCAGTGTGTTCGTCGCAGGCGCCGCGATCCAGTGGCTGCGCGACGAGCTGGCCGTCATCACCAACGCCAAGGAGAGCCAGCAGTTCGCCGAATCCGTGCCCGACAGCGCGGGCGGCTATGTCGTGCCGGCCTTTCCGGGCTTGGGCGCGCCGTACTGGTCCCAGCGCGCCCGCGGCGCGATCGTCGGGCTGACCCGCGGCTTCGGCCGCGCGCACCTGATCCGCGCGACGCTTGAATCCCTTGCCTATCAGGCCAACGACATCATCACCGCCATGGAGCAGGATTCCGGCATCCCCATTACCGGGCTGAAGGTCGACGGCGGCGCCTGCGCCAACAACTTCCTGATGCAGTTCCAGAGCAATATCACTGACTGCGAGGTCTACCGCCCCAAGTGCATCGAGACGACAGCGCTCGGCGCGGCGTATCTCGCGGGTCTGGCCGTCGGCTACTGGAAGAGTCTGGCCGATATCCGCGACAACTGGGCCATCGACCGCGTCTTCACCTCCGACATGGAGGACGATGAGCGCCACGAGCTGCTGCACGGCTGGCACAAGGCCGTCCGCTGCGCGCTGGTCTGGGCAGACGAGGACGAGGACCTTTGAGTTTTTGGTTTTTAGATTTTAGATTTTAGTTTTTAGTAGGGAACGATATGGATTATACGAAGCTGAAAAACTGTGAACTGTTCCTCTTCGACATGGACGGCACCGCGTCAGAATAACGCCGTCTGGTCATCCCGCGCCGCTTGCAGCGCGGGATTGACCGGCGACATTATTCTTCCTTTTCGCGTCGAACCCGCTACGCTGGGCTTCGCCGCGATATCATATGGAGGTTTGAATGGATAAGCTGAAAAACTGCGAACTATTTCTCTTTGACATGGACGGCACCCTGTATCTGGGCGACGATGTGTACGAGGGGGCGCGCGAGCTGATGTTTGATTTCCCGCGCATGGGGAAACAATACATCTATCTGACCAACAACTCCTCCCGCGCGGGCGAGGATTATATCACCCGTCTGCGCCGTCTGGGCTTTCCGTGCGAGCGGGAAAACGTCTTTACCTCCGGCATGGCGACGGGCATGTATCTCAACCAGCACCACAAGGGGGCAAGTGTTTACATCGCCGGGACAAAGGCCTTTCACCGCGAGCTGAAAAGCTACGGCATCAACCTGGTCAACGACGAGCTGGGCCACACCGACGCCGAGACGGTGGACGTGGTCGTGCAGGGCTTTGACACCGAGCTTGTCTATGAAAAGCTCGAGCGCGCCTGCCACTTCCTGCGCCGCGGCGCGGCCTTTATCGCCGCCAATCCCGACTGGGTCTGCCCGATGCCCGCCGACGAGGTTTTGCCCGACTGCGGCAGCATCTGCGCGCTGCTGACGGCCTCCAGCGGGAAGGAGCCGACCTTCATCGGCAAGCCCAACCGCAACATGGTGGACGTGATCTCGGCCATGACCGGCATCCCGAACGAGAAGATCTGCTGCGTGGGCGACCGGCTTTACACCGACATCGCCGTGGCGCAGAACGCCGGGGCGGTGAGCGTGCTGGTGCTCTCCGGCGAGACGAGCGCGGAGATGGCCGCGGCCGCCGAGCGGCAGCCCGACTATATCCTGCCCAGCGTCAAAGAGCTGCACGAAATCATCCGCTGAACCCTTTGACGTATCCCGACGCCCCGGCGCACAGCCGGGGCGTCTTTCCCGAAAAGAAGGTATGAGAGAAACGCTATGAAACCCACGACCATTTTTCCCATCCTCGCGGCGCTGCTGATCCTGATTTTTTATTTCTTTCTCCCGCCGCTGCATCGCTGCGCCCTGCCAAAGCGCCGCTTAGATGGCGGAGAGCGGGAGAGCCGCCTTGAGAGGATCGCCGTCGCGCTTGTCACGCTGCTTTACGCGATCGCCGCCTTTTCCCATCTCGGCAGCATGAAAGCGCCGCAGACCTCCGTCACGCTGCGCGAGGGCGAAAGCCTTACGCTGGAGCTTGGCGGCGAATATGAGATCACCCGCGCGATGGCCTACAGCGTGATCGGCACGGGCGGCTATACGCTTGCCCTGTCGGACGACGGCGAGAGCTTTTTCGACGCGTGCGAGCTTGATCAGAATTACGTGGCGCTGCTGAAATGGCACGAGCTTACGCTCCAGGGCCGCGCGCGCTTCGTCCGGCTTACCGCCTGGGGCGATCCGGAACTGGGCGAGCTGACGCTTTTCGGCCCCGACGGCGCGGCGCTTGCGTGGCGCACGATGAGCGAGCTGACCGACGAGCAGGCGCTTACCCCCGCGCAGCCGAGCTTTTTCAACTCCAGCTATTTTGACGAGATCTACCACGCCCGCACGGCGCTGGAGCATATGCGCGGCATGCACCCCTATGAGATTTCGCATCCCCCGCTCGGCAAGCTGCTGATCGCGCTGGGCATGGCGATATGGGGTGTGACGCCGTTCGGCTGGCGCTTTACCGGCACGCTCTTCGGCGCGGCGATGCTGCCGCTTGTCTATGCCTTTGCCCGCAGGCTGTTCGGCCGCGGAAGCGTGAGCGTGTGCTGCACGATCCTGCTTGCCGCCGAGTTCATGCATTTTGTTCAGACGCGCATCGCCACGATCGACACCTACGGCGTATTCTTCACGCTGGCGATGTACTATTTCATGTTCCGATGGCTGTTCCCCGACTCCGGGGACGATCTCTCCCCCGCGCCGGCCGAGGGACGTGCGAGCGACCTCGCGCTCTCCGGCGTCTTTTTCGGCGTGGGCGCGGCCTGCAAGTGGACCTGCCTGTACGCCGGAGCGGGCCTCGGCGTGATCTGGGCGCTGCACTGGATTTTTCTTCTCGCGCGCGAGAAGAAAAAGGTGCTTGGCGCGCTTGGGAAAAACATCCTCTTCTGCCTCTGCTTCTTCGTGCTGATTCCCGCGCTGATCTACTATGTTTCTTACTATCCTTACGGCGCGGCCAGAGGCATGCACGGGATCGGCATGTTCTTCAAGAAAGAATACCTCCAGACCGTGCTCGACAACCAGGGATATATGTTCCGCTATCACAGCGGCGTGAACGCGACCCATCCCTATTCCTCCCGCTGGTATCAGTGGATGCTGGATATCCGGCCGATTTTGTATTATCTCAGCTATAACGGCGCGGCGCGGTCCAGCTTCGGCGCCTTTACCAATCCCATCCTCTGCTGGGGCGGGCTGATCGGACTCTTTGTGCTGCTCTTCTGCGCGCTTTTCCGGCGCGGGAAAAAGGCGCTGTTCCTGCTGCTGGGGTACTTTGCGCAGCTTGTGCCGTGGATGTTTATTTCGCGCATCACCTTTGCCTATCACTATTTCCCCTGCTCGGTTTTTCTGGTGCTGGTGCTGGGCTACGTCTTTTGTCTGATGCGCGACAATCTGGCAAACTGGCGCGTCCCGGTGTGGGGCTTTACGGCCCTTGTCGCGGCGGCGTTCGTGTTCTTCTATCCGGCGCTCTGGGGCGCAGAGCTTGACACGCAAAGCGCCTCGCTGCTCTATCGCTGGCTGCCGACCTGGCCGTTCTGATCGGTAAAAGTCTTCCTTTTCTTCCCTTTTCCCCGTAAAGTTGGGGAAAAGGGAAGTTTTTTACCCTTCTTTCCGCTTTGCCCCTTGCAAAAGCGGAGAAATTGGGATAACATATTGTTATCACCTAAACGGATGGGAGGCCTGCCCTGTGAAATGTCCCCGCTGCGGAAGCGAAATGACGCTGGATTCTCACCGCAAGTATGCCGTTCATATGTGCTACGAGTGCGGCTATATCGAAGGCCGCAGCAATGACGTAAAGCCCGGCATCAAGAACTATGAGCGCATCCGTTCTCTGAACTACAACGAGCTGACGGCCTTTATCTCCGCCGGTCTCGGGGTAGACGCCGCCAAGGTCCGCGCCTGGCTTGACAAAACCGAATAAAAAAAAGAAAAAAACGCCTGAGCTGTTTTGAAAAGCTCAGGCGTTTTTTGTCGCTGTTTATTTTACGATCAGGCGGGTCATTCTCGCCAGCGTCAGGCGGTTGCGGATCGCGGAGGAGATGTCGAGGAAGTCGTCCTTGACGGCGGGGTCGATCTCCAGCTCTTCGAGCGAGTGCTTCGCGCCGATTTTGGTGTAAAGATCAATCAGCTCCTCGGCCGTGGGGATCGCGGCGATGATCTCGCGGATCTCCTGCCAGTGGGCCTTGATGTTCTCGGGCGGGAAGGTCTTGAGCACGTCGTTCTCGTTTTCCTTCAGAATGCCTTCGGTCAGCGGGCCGAACACGTCGCGCACCCACTTCTCGTCGATCGGCTCAAAGGGCTTGACCTCGATCGTCTCGCGCTCGGCCAGCTTGTGATAGGCCTCGGCGCACATGATCGTGCCGACGCCGACGCACTCGCCGTGCAGACCGTGGGCCTTTTCAAAGCCGCGCGGCTTCATTTCGACCAGGTGCGCCACCAGATGCTCGGCGCCGGAGGCGGCGCGGCTGTTCGAGAGGATCTGCATCGTCAGACCCGAGAGCATCTGCGTATAGGCCATGGCCTCGTAATCCGGCTCCTTGCCGTCGGCCAGATCATGGGCGCAGCGCACCATGATGTCCAGCGCCTCCTGCGCCATATCGCAGACCTTTTCGCAGAAATACTCGCCCGCGACGAGATGCGCGATCTTCCAGTCGGCGATGGAGACGTACTTGGCCATGATGTCCTGCACGCCCGCGATCGTCAGAAAGCGCGGCGCGCCGGAGACGATGCCGATGTCGCAGATGACCGCGTCGGCCGCCTGCATTGGGATCGATTTTTTCTGGCCGTCGATGATGATCGAGCAGATGTCGGCCGTGAAGCCGTCGGAGGAGACGATCGTCGGGATGGCGACGAAGGGGATGCCCAGCTTCCAG
>JAFSWC010000010.1 GCA_017444665.1 Oscillospiraceae bacterium | reverse complement strand
TTTCCGACGAGGTCCGCTCCGACGTCAGCCGCCTTGGTGTAGATACCGCCGCCGACACGCGCAAAAAGCGCGATCGACGAAGCGCCGAGCGAAAAACCGAACATGGAATTGATATTGCCGGTGATGTAGATCAGACTGCAGCCGAGAAGGCCGAGCCCAACCACGCACATGCCCATGACCGAGCCGCCGGAAAAGGCGATCGAAAGCGCTTTGTTCATGCCGCTTTCCATCGCGGCGTTGGCTGTGCGGACGTTGGCGCGCGTGGCAACCTTCATTCCGAAAAAGCCTGCTGCGATCGAGAAGAGGGCACCGAGCAGAAAACAGACGGCTGTGCCGAGGTCGATGAAAATCGCGATCAGGGCGAAGAGAACGACAATGAAGACAGCAAGGATCCGGTATTCCGACATCAGAAAGGCGTTGGCGCCCTCGGCAATGGCGGAGGCGATCTCCTGCATCCTTTCGTTGCCGGCCGGAGCCTTGGCGACATACAGCGCCTTGTAAGCGGCAAACAGAAGGGCGGCCAGGGAGAGGACCGGCGCAAGCCAGACGATGGTATTCATATCAATGCTCCTCTCAAAAAAGACTGATAAAGAGAATCGCTTCTCTTTACTTTAGTTATTTTAACTTATTACGACTCTCTTTTCAAGGCGGCGAAACGGCTTTTTCATGCAAAATCAACAAATTTATGGAAAACAACGAAAAAGAAAATGCTGTTGTAACCCTTTTTGGCAACATGCACAAGGATCAATAGCAGCTTGCTTCAATATAAAAGCAAAGCCGGCATTACGGAATCTGAACAGATCCGGTTTCGGCTCTTTTTTCGGGAAATGCACCGGGATAAAAACAAAAACCGGGAATATGGCGTGTCTGAACAAGAAAAGGCAGCAGGGCAGGGAGACCGGCGCGGACGCCGTTTTTTTCACCGGCTGCGCGCACGACAAAAAAACAGCCGAAATTGGGCGCTCCAACTTGACGATAGGTAAAAAAGTAGATACAATAAAATCCAGAAAACCATAAACCGCAAAGGAGAACTGGCATGGACAACAAGCTTATGCAGTATATCCCGCAGGACGATATTTATCTGTTCAATACCGGCAACGCTCAGAAGGCCTGGCTGTGCTTCGGCTGCCGCTATATCCCGGAGATCGGGCTTCACCGTTTTCTGCTATGGGCGCCTAACGCAAGAGCGGTCAGCCTGGTCGGCGACTTTAACGGCTGGGATCCCGCGGCAACACCGATGGAACGTGTCGACGGCGGCGTATGGGCCGCCTTTGTCGAAAACATCGGGCTGGGCGGTCTGTATAAATATGCCGTCACACAGGCAGACGGCAAAATGGTTTGGAAGACCGATCCTTTTGCCGCCTGGGCGCAGAACGGCAGCGACAACGCGGCCATGGTCTATGACGACCGCTATGAGTGGACGGACGGGGACTACATGAAAAAGCGCGCAGGGCGCGATTTTATGCACAGCCCCATGAGCATTTACGAGCTGCACGCCGGCTCGTGGAAGCCGTTTACCTATGAACGGGCGCAGTACCGCGATCTGGCTGACATGCTGGCGGAGTACTGCAAAGAGATGGGTTATACCCACGTCGAGCTGATGCCGCTGATGGAGTATCCCTTCGACGCCTCCTGGGGCTATCAGGTCACGGGCTACTACGCGCCGACTTCACGCTATGGCAGACCGGAGGACTTTGCCTATCTGGTCGACAGGCTGCACCGGGAAAACATCGGCGTGATCATGGACTGGGTGCCCGCGCACTTCCCGAAGGACGAGCATGGCCTTGCCAACTTTGACGGCACGCCGCTTTTTGAGTGCAAAGAGCGCCGCATGGCCGAACACCCCGAGTGGGGCACGCTGATATTTGACTATGCCTCCAACCAGGTGCAGAGCTTTTTGATCTCCTCGGCCTGCAAGTTCTTCGAGGAATACCACATCGACGGGATTCGCGTGGATGCGGTCAGTTCAATGCTGTATCTTAACTACGGCCGGCGCGACGGCGAGTATACGCCCAACCGCGAAGGCGGCTATATCAACCTTGACGCGGTGGCGTTCCTGCAGAAGCTCAACCGCACGGTGCTTGTCAACTATCCCGGCGCGATCACGATCGCGGAGGAGTCGACGGCCTTTCCGCTGATCACCGCCCCGCCGGAGAACGGAGGGCTGGGCTTCTGCTTCAAGTGGGATATGGGCTTTATGCACGACACGCTTGACTATATGAAGCTCGACCCCTATTTCCGCAGCTTCAACCACGACAGGCTGACCTTCTCGATGATGTATACCTTCTCGGAGAATTATATCCTGGCGTACTCTCACGACGAGGTCGTACACGGAAAGTACTCCATGATCAACAAGATGAGCGGGGATTACGACCAGAAGTTTGCCTCGCTGCGGACGCTCTACGGCTATCAGTTTGCGCATCCCGGCAAAAAGCTGACCTTTATGGGCGGCGAATTCGGCCAGTTTATCGAATGGAACTGGGCGCAGCCGCTGGACTGGCTGCTGCTGGATTATCCCAAGCATGAGGCGCTGCGGCAGTACTGCCGCGCGCTGAACCACCTCTACACGGCAGAGGACGTGTTCTACCGCTGCGACAACTCCTGGGACGGCTTCCGCTGGCTGAACGTCAACGACCGCGACAGAAGCACGATCGCTTTCCTGCGCACCTATCCCGGCGCGGAGAGCAGCATCGTTTGCGTATGCAACTTTACGCCGAACCGCTATGAGGAATTTGTGATCGGCCTGCCGCAGGCCGGCACGCTGCGCGAGATCCTGAACAGCGACGACGAGCGCTTCGGCGGCAACGGCGCGAAGAATACGGGCCTGATCAACAGCCATCACATAGGATTTCTGGATATGGAATATTCGGCAAAGATCACCGTGCCGCCCATGTCCTGCGTTTACTTCCGCTACCGGCCGAAAAAAAAGCATCATTGATGCTCCCATTGGGAAAGGACAGGAAAAATGAAAAAGGAATTTCGTGATCTTTTGAAGGAAAAAGGAAGAAAAAATATGCCGAACGTGCTGCTGGCCTCGGCCGAATGCGCGCCGCTGTCCAAGACGGGTGGCCTGGCGGACGTCGTCGGCACGCTTCCCAAAGCGCTGGCAAAGCTCGGCGTGGACGCGCGCGTCATCACGCCCTACCACCGCGTAATCAAACAGAAATATGCCGATAAGGTCGAGCATCTCTTTACGATCCGCTGCTACCTCGGCTGGAGAAGCTGCTACGTCGGCATCGAGCGGCTGATCCTGGACGGCGTTATCATCTATCTTGTCGACAATGAACAGTATTTCGGCGACCGGATCTATTACGGCGGCTATCCCGAGGGCGAGCAGTATTCCTATTTCTGCCGCGCCGTGCTCGAGGCGATCCCGCTGCTTGACTTTATGCCGGACGTCATCCACTGCAACGACTGGCACACCGCCATGCTGCCGATGCTGGCCCATACCCAGTACCAGGGCCGCCAGCAGGACGGCATCCGCTATCTGCTGACCATCCACAACATCGCTTTCCAGGGCAAGTTCGGCTTTGACTATGTGCAGGATCTGCTCGGCATCGACCCGAAATACTACACGCCGGAGTTTATGGAGCTTTACGGCTGCGCAGACTATCTCAAGGGCGGCTGCGTGTTTGCCGACCGGATCAACACCGTCAGCCCCAGCTATGCCGAGGAAATCAAGACCTCGTATTATTCCGAGGGGCTTGACGGCATCCTCAACGCCCGCGGAGCCGAGGTTTCGGGCATCATCAACGGCATCGACACAAAGGTGTTCAATCCCCACAGCGATCCGCTGATCCCGGCCAATTATGACCGGGCGCACATGAAGGGAAAAGCGGCCTGCAAGGAAGAGCTGCAGCGCCGGATGGGGCTTGAAGTCAACCCCGACATCCCGATCATCGCCATGGTCACCCGTATGACCGAGCAGAAGGGCTTCGATCTGGTCGCCTCGCAGCTTGACCGTCTCGTTTCCGGACGCGACGTTGAGTTTATGCTGCTTGGCAGCGGCGATGCGCGCTTTGAGGACTTTATGCGCGGCGCCGAGGCCCGCTATAAGGGCCGCGTGTGCGCTTACATAGGCTATAATGAAGAGCTGGCGCATCTTGTCTATGCGGGCAGCGACTTTTATCTGATGCCTTCGCGCTTCGAGCCCTGCGGGCTGAGCCAGATGATCGCCATGCGCTACGGCACGATCCCCATCGTGCGCGAGACAGGCGGACTGAAAGACACGGTGGAGCCGTACAACTGCTTTACCGGCGGCGGAAACGGCTTCTCCTTTGCCAACTATAACGCGGATGAGATGTACGACACGATTCTGTATGCGCTTGGCTGCTGCAGCGATAAGAAGGTCATGCGTTATCTCATCAGCCACGCCATGGAGGCGGACTTCAGCTTTGATCTCTCGGCTGAGGCTTACGCGAGGCTTTATGTATGCATGCTCTGATTCTGCCGGAAGGAACGACATATACGATATACTTCGGCGGATCCTATGAAGAGCACTGGTCAGAAGATTCTTCGCTTTTTATCTCTTACCGGGACAGGCGTTCCGTTACGGCGCGCCTGACGGGAGACTGCTGGCTTCCTGTCGGCGGCGATGCGCGGCTTTGCGCCGCGATCGTCTCCTCGCCGCGCGACGCCGTGATCCGGCGTTATTTCAACGCGGCTGTCACGGCCTATGCCGCTTCGCAGGAATGCCTGCGCAGGTATTTGCCGCTGACGCGGATCTATGAATACTTTTCCTTTGACGATCCGATCGCGGCGGCGGAACTGCTGCGCCTGCTGATGGACGACTGCGGCTTTCGCATCGAGGCCGCCTTCACGGCCGTGGCGCGCAGCTGCAGAACCGTCGTGCTGTCGCCGGACGAGCAGAACGCACTGAGCGCCCTTCAGCCCCGCACGGCCAGACTTGCCGAACTGCTGAGACGGGCAAAGGACAGTCTGCTTTGTGTCGAACACGACGGAAGCCGCAGGGAATTTCGCGACCCGCCGCGCGCGCTTCGCTGCGGGGAGCGCGTGAAGATCGCTTTCCGTGTGCTTTCGGGCAGAATAACCGGGGCGGAGCTTTCGGTATTCGGCGACAGGGGACGGGTCGATATCCCCATGACGGAAGAGACGGACGGCCGCTATTGCGCGGTGTTCCGGGCGCCGGACGAGGCGCAGGCGCTGTGGTATTCTATCCGTCTGACGGCAAACGAGGGGACCTATACGATCTGCCCGGACGAAACGGGGTATTGCGGCGAGATCTGCGGCGGTGAACGCGCGGGCTTTCGCCTGACGGTGTTCCGCCGTGATTTCGAAACGCCGGCCTGGTTCCGTCACACGGTCATGTATCAGGCGTTTCCCGACCGGTTTGCCTTTTCCGACGACGATACGGCGGAGAAGGGGATCGCGTATCACCGTGCGCTCGGCCAGACGCCGGAGCTGCACGCCTCCACGGACGAGCCGCTGCGCTGGCAGCCGCGCCCGTTTGAAAAAAGCTATTCGCCCGACGATTTTTACGGCGGCACGCTCAAGGGGATCGAAAACAAGCTGCCGTATCTCAAGGAACTGGGGGTCGGCTGCCTGTATCTCAATCCTATCGTAGAGGCACGCTCGAACCACCGGTATGACACGTCGGACTATGGCCGCGTCGATCCGATCCTCGGCACAAACGAGGATTTTGCAAGACTGGCCGAAAAGGCGAAGGAATACGGAATCCGGATCATCCTTGACGGCGTTTATTCCCACACCGGCGCGGACAGCATTTATTTCAACCGCTACGGAAGCTATCCCTCCTGCGGTGCGTACCAGGGCAGCGACTCGCCGTATTACGACTGGTACGAGTTCCGCAGCTTTCCGGACGATTACCGCAGCTGGTGGGGCTTTGCCGATCTGCCGGAGGTGGATGAGTGCAATCCCTCCTGGCAGAAGATCATCGTTACGGAAAAGGACAGCGTCGTGAAAAGCTGGCTGAGGCGGGGAGCTTCCGGCTGGCGGCTGGACGTGGCCGACGAGCTGCCCGACAGCGTGCTGTCCCTGATCCGGCGCGCGGCCAAGGAAGAGAAGGACGACGCGCCGATCATCGGCGAGGTCTGGGAAGACGCCGTGATCAAAGAGAGCTATGGCGGAAGACGCAATTACGCGCTCGGCTATTCGCTTGACAGCGTGATGAACTATCCCTTCCGCACGGCTGTGCTGGATTTTATGCACGGGCGCAGCGATGCGCGCGCTCTGCGTGATTTTCTGATCTCACAGCGGATGAACTATCCTTCGCCGCTGTACTATTCTCTGATGAATCTGCTCGGCTCACACGACGTTGAGCGCCTCAAAAGCGCGCTGGCTACGGATATCGTGATCAAAAGCCTGCCGCGAGAGGAACAGGTAAAGCTGTCTTTCGATGCGCAAAGCCTGGAAAAAGCCGTGCGGCTTGAAAAGCTCTGCGCCGCGCTGCAGTTTGCCATTCCCGGCGTGCCGAGCATCTATTACGGCGACGAGCAGGGGATGGAAGGCGTAGGCGATCCGTTCAACCGCGCGCCGTTCCGGGAAGACGACCGGGATCTGCATGATTATTATGGCAAGCTTGCTGCTTTGCGCAACTCCGACCCGGTCTTTGCCGAGGGCGAGGTGTCCTATGATGCGCCGTCTGCCGACATCCTGACAGTCGTCCGCTACTATGCCGATGACCACAGCGCGTCAAACAGCGTTTATCTCACCGTGATCAACCGCGGCGGAGAGGAAAACTATTTTGCGGATCTGTCCTGTGCCGGACTTGGGATGTATGCCGGGAATATCGCCGCCTGCAGCGCCGAGACCATTCGGATCAGATAAATTATGTAAACCAGATTAGGAGCGTTTTCCATGAAGAACATTCTCATTGTCGTGGATATGCAAAACGACTTTATCGACGGCGCGCTCGGTACTGCCGAAGCGGTCGCAATCGTGGACGCCGTAAAGAATAAGATCCGCGCCTTTGAAGGCGAGGTAATCTTTACGCGTGACACGCATCCGGAGGAGTATCTGGAAACGCAAGAGGGGAAAAACCTGCCTGTAGTGCACTGCGTTGCCGGGAGCGAGGGCTGGCAGATCCGTGCGGGACTGACGGAGATCCGCCCCTGCACCGTGATCGACAAGCCGACCTTCGGCTCGGCCGAGCTTGGCGCTGTCCTGGTACGGAAAAACACGGAAGATGCGATTGGAGAGATAACGCTCATCGGCCTTTGCACCGATATCTGTGTGATTTCGAACGCCCTGCTGATAAAGGCCTTTCTGCCGGAAGTGCCGGTATGCGTCGATGCGGCGTGCTGTGCCGGCGTAACGCCGGAAAGCCATCGAAACGCACTTGCGGCCATGAAAATGTGCCAGATCCGGATCGAAAACGAATAAACAGCAAAAGGGCTCCCGGGAGGGAGCCTTTTTTGGAAGAGAGGGGATAAGCCGTGAAAGAGCCCTTTGAGCGCTTTGATATGAAACGCCCGCCCGTGCGTACCAAGTGGTATCTGCGCCCGCTGACGCTGATGCTGAGCGCGCCGGATACCTATAAGCATCACGCGATCATCCGACGCCACGGCACGGAAGGGCTGAAGCCGCCGTATCTGATGCTGTGCAACCACAACGCTTTTCTGGATTTCAAGGTCGCAACAAGAACGATCTATCCGAACCGCGCCAATTACGTCGTGGCGATCGACGGTTTTATCGGCCGGGAGGAGCTGCTGCGGAACGTCGGCTGCATCTGCAAGCGCAAATTTACAAACGACATCACGCTGATCCGCCAGCTCAAGGCCGTGATCGACAACGGCGACGTCGCCATGATCTACCCCGAGGCACGCTATTCGCTGTGCGGCACAACGGCAGTGCTGCCCGCTTCGCTCGGCAAACTGTGCAAGCTTTTAAAGGTGCCGGTCGTCACGCTGATCTGCCACGGGCATCATGTGAACTCGCCGTTTTGGAATCTGCACGACCGCGGCGTAAAAC
Organism: Oscillospiraceae bacterium; assembly: GCA_017444665.1. Lineage (GTDB taxonomy): Bacteria > Bacillota > Clostridia > Oscillospirales > Oscillospiraceae > Limivicinus. Next base: position 916 of record JAFSWC010000010.1, on the reverse strand, counting down.
CGACAGAGGCGGATTTTACGCTTCTCTTTACGCCGGAGGAATTGAAAACCACGCCGGCGGACGAGATTAACCGCCGTATCGTCGAAGCTTTCCAATATGACGACTTTGCCTGGCAGAAGGAGCGCGGGATCCGCACGCCCTACAAAGGCCGTGCCGAGGGACTGCACAAAGTGCTTTATCAGTGCCCGCACTGCGAAAGGGAGTTTCACATGAGCTCATCCGGCACGACGCTGCGCTGCGATGCGTGCGGAAAGAGCTGGACCATGTCGGAGCTGGGCGAGCTTTCGGCGGATGAGGGTGAGACGGAGTTTTCCCACATTCCCGACTGGTATGAGTGGGAGCGCTGCAACGTCCGCCGAGAGGTCGAGCAGGGAACGTATTCGAGCGGGGTCCTGCCCGTGACGGTTGACACCCTGCCGAACGCCAAAAAGTTCATCCGTCTCGGCGAGGGGACGCTGGTGCATGACAGGAACGGCTTTACGGTGCGGGGGACGGACGTGGACGGCGATCCGTTCGAAATGATCAAGCCGGTGCCGAGCCTTTATTCCTGCCATATCGAGTATGAATATCTCGGCAAGCACGGCGACTGCGTGGATCTGAACACGCTGGAGGACACCTGGTATATCTATCCGCACGACTGCGATTTTTCCGTGACCAAGATGGCGCTTGCGACGGAAGAGCTGTATTATGCACACCGCCGTGCGGTGGGTCATCCCTGCCCGCCGGGGCTGGCGTGAAACAAGATAAGATTTAAAGAGATGGCCGCCCAAATGGGCGGCCATCCCGCTCTTGTTGCGTCGGACTGCGACTCGCTGCGCTCGCTGCATAAGTTCGCGTTAGCCAAATCAGAGATTTGGACGCTCACTTATCGAACCTTTGGCTTCTCATCCATTACCACCGATACCAAAAGGCGGGG
>JAFSWC010000094.1 GCA_017444665.1 Oscillospiraceae bacterium | reverse complement strand
TAAAATCTTATTGAAGCTTTCCAGCTCTCAAAAGAAATTGTCTTTGAGTCTTGCGACTCGTAAAGAACCCTTTTCTGGTGCTTATTTTGCATAAGCTGTTCTTACATTGTTCAATTTTCAAGGTACATCCCCGCTCCCTCTCTCAAGGGGGCAGCTTGTTTAATATAGCACAGCGGAAAGACCATGTCAAGCTTTTTTTCTCATTTCTCAATGTGAAAAAAACTTTTTCGACAGGCTCGATCCACCCCGGTTTTTACCGGGTGACATGTAATATAGCACCTGGATTGGAACTTGTCAACGTTTTTTTGATGCTTTTTTGATAAATTTTCGCAGGGGCAAAATCTTGTGGTTTTCCTTGTGATTTCAGCACAAAATACATGTTGCCTTTCGGCAAAAGTTACAAAGGCGGAAAGTCCGATTTACATAAGCCGGAGAGCGTTTTGCGCGCAAAAAAGCGGCCCGGAGCCGTTTTCAGCCCCGGGCCGCCGATCATGACAGGTTTCGGTTTATTTCTCGCCCAGTCTTCCGACGACGGGCAGCTCCTCCATCACGCCGTTTGAGACATTGCGAATGCCGATGATGGAAAGCGCAAGCTGGAACAGCCAGACGATGCCGTTGATGCCGGGGATCCAGCTGAGGATCAGCGAGGTCCAGAACAGCTTGCGGCCCTGCTTGGCATGGAAGCGGGTAAAGTTGTCCTCGATCCCGAGCAGTGAGGGCAGGAAGCAGAGGAAGCTGATATACGACAGATAGGAAAAGACCCGGCCGGAAGAGGCGCCGGAGCGGTTAAAGCTGAAATCCGCCGAAGAGCCGGGCGCGTTGCGATGGATACGGTAATAGCCGTCCTCGTTCATTTTGCGCGCGCTGTCCCACTCGGCGCTGCGGCGGGCGGCCTCCTCCTGGCTGCGGCGGAAGTCCTCCTGCTGCTGGCGGCGAAGCTGTTCGCTTTCAGCCCACTTGCGGTTCATCTCCTGCTGCTCGCGGCGGCGCTGTTCGGCGCGGCGGCGCAGCTCCTCCTCGCGCCGGAGCTCGTCCTCGCTCTTTGGGGCGTAGGCGTAGGCCGACGAAGAGGCCGTTTTGGGTTGTTTTTTCTCGGCTGCCTCGTCAAAGCCGCAGGCCAGGCAGACATCCTGGCCGTCGGGGATATAGGCGCCGCATTTCTTGCAGTATGACATAGCTGCCTCCAAAGCTTTCTTTGGAGAAATTATACCTTATAATATTTCTGTTTTCAACCTGGATTTGTAAACTTGGGGTAAACGATCCCATCGCGCCGTCAGGAGCAGAAGCGGTGGTTGCCGATCGTGACGATTAGCGGGCGCGACCAAATCCAGGCGCTGGTCGCGGTGGCGGGATTGAAATAGTAAAGCGCGCCGCCGCTGGGGTCGCTGCCGCCGATGGCGTCACGGGCCGCGCGCCAGGCGCTTTCGGCGATGGGCTGGTCAAACTGGCCGTCCGAGACGGCGGTGAAGGCGTCGGTCTGGTAGATGACGCCGGAGACCGTGTCCGGAAATGAGGGATGGCGCACACGGTTGAGCACCACCGCGCCGACCGCGACCTGACCGTCGTAGGGTTCGCCGCGCGCCTCGGCGGAAATGATGCGGGCCAGGAGATATTCGTCCCCCTCCCCGCCGCCGCGCTGCCCGCCGCCGCCCGTCGCGGGGATGCCGAGCGCGGCAAGCGTGGCGTTGCCGACCTGGCCGTCGACGGAAAGACCGTTTTTGCGCTGGAAATAGCGCACGGCCGATTCGGTCCGGCTGCCGTAAACGCCGTCGACCGCGCCGTCATAATAGCCCCATGCCTTCAGACGCGTCTGGATCTCCGTGACCGTCGCGCCGGAGGCGCCGCGCTTGTAGAGGTCGGCGTGTATGCGCGACGCGAGCGTGACGGCCAGCATGTTGAAGGCAAAGACGACCGCCAGCGCAAGCAGCAGCTTTTTCCTTTTTTCGCTCAAATGGATCACCTCAAAACAAAAAAATCCTCACAGAGAATTCTGTGAGGATTTTCGATAAATTATACGTGTTCGGTTTATCTCGCTCTGGTGCGGATCTCCTCGTCAAGTCTGGCGACAAAGTCCGCCAGCGGCATCGCGCCGAGATCCTCGCCGCTGCGGGTGCGGACGGCGACAGTGTTGCCCTCGGCCTCGCGCGCGCCGATGACGAGCATGTAGGGCACGCGGTCCTCCTGCTGGGCCAGACGGATCTTATAGCCGATCTTTTCGTTCGATTCGTCCAGAACGACGCGCAGGCCGGCGTTTTCAAGCTCGGCAGTGACGGCGCGGGCGTAATCGAGCGTCTTTTCGCTGACGGGCAGGACCTTGACCTGAACCGGGGCGAGCCAGGCCGGGAAGCGGCCCTTGGTCTCCTCGATCAGGTAGGCCATGAAGCGGTCGAGCGAGCCGAGGATCGCGCGGTGGATGACGACGGGGCACTTTTCACTGCCGTCGCGGTCGATATAGCGGAGGTTGAACTTGGCCGGCAGGCAGAAGTCAAGCTGGCATGTGGAGAGCGTGTACTCCGCGCCGACGGCGGGGCGGACGTTGACGTCCAGCTTCGGGCCGTAGAAGGCAGCCTCGCCGATCTCCTCGGTGAACTCGATGCCGAGCTCGGTCAGCACCTCGCGCAGCGCGCTTTCGGCGTGGTCCCACATCGCGTCGTCCTGGTGGTACTTCTTCTTGTCGGCCGGATCGCGCAGCGAGAGGACGCAGCGGTAGTCCGTGATGCCGAAATCGCGGTAGACGTCGAAGATCAGATCGCAGACCGCGGCGACCTCGTCCTTGATCTGCTCGGGCATGCAGAAGAGGTGGGCGTCGTTCTGGCAGAAGTGGCGGCCGCGCTCGATGCCCTTGAGGGTGCCGGAGGACTCATAGCGGAAGTCGTGCGCGATCTCGCCGATGCGCAGGGGCAGCTGGCGGTAGGAGCGCGGACGGTTGGCAAAGATGCGCATGTGGTGCGGGCAGTTCATCGGGCGCAGGACGTAGGCCTCGCCCTCGAGCTCCATGGCCGGGAACATGTTGTCCTTGTAGTGCTCCCAGTGGCCGGAGGTCTTGTAAAGGTCGACCGTGCCGACGCAGGGCGTGAGCACGTGCTGATAGCCCTGGGCGCGCTCCTTGC
>JAFSWC010000093.1 GCA_017444665.1 Oscillospiraceae bacterium | reverse complement strand
TCGTCCATGTGCTCGAGCTTGTACTTCTCGCCGCGCTCTTCCATCAGCTTTTTCGAATCCTCGCGGTTGAGCACGAACGACTTGATCGGCAGGTTCTCCTTGACGATCTTCTTCATTTCCTTTTCGATCGCCTCAAGATCCTCCGGCGTCAGCTTTGTCTCGCCGAGGTCGACGTCATAGTAAAAGCCGTTCTGCGTGGCCGGGCCGTAGGCAAAGTCCGCCTGCGGGAACAGGCGCTTGATCGCCTGGGCCATGACGTGCGCCGCCGTGTGGCGGATGACGTGCAGTTCTTCCTCCTGCGGACACTCGTCCACATGGCCGTCCTTGTAAATGATCTTCATGGTTTTTCCCCTCCGAAAAAAGTGAAAGCACCTTTGGCGCTCTCATAGAATAGCGCCAAGGGTGCTGTTTCGTAGCACGGTTCCACCTTGAACTTTTCACTCATTTGATGCGCGTAACGCGCGCCGCGCGGGAGGGCATTTTCTCCCTCCGGCTCGGGAGCGGTGGTCTCTCCTTCGTCCGCAAGCCGCTTTCAGCCGGTGGCAGCTCTCTCTGTGGCGGGCGCATACGGAAAAACCTTCTCCGTCAAAGCCTTTTGACAATAACGAATCTTATCACCCTTATTATGCCCTGTCAAGGCGCAAAATAGCCGTTTTGTCCTTTTTAAGTCAACGAAAGCGGTTTTGCGCCTCGTCGTAGGAAAAGCCCGCGGCGGCGAGTGCAGTGCGCAGCGCGTCCTCGTCCTCGCCGAGATCGTCGCAGAGCGCGGCAAGCGAGTCGTATTCGTCGCGCAGCTTGGTATTGACGACGCTCAGCAGGATCATCGGGTCTTTCGGAAGCATTTTACTCGCCTCCTGTTCTTTAAAGCTGATCATCTGCCTCCCCCCTCCAGGGGAGGCGGCTGCGCCGCGCGCAGCCGGAAGGGGGCAAGTCCGCAGCCCCCTATCGGCGCTGCGCGCCACTTCCCCCCGAGGGGGAAGCTAAGAGGAATTCAGACATTGAATCTGAACATGGTCACGTCGCCGTCGGCCATGACGTAGTCCTTGCCCTCGAGACGAAACAGGCCCTTCTCCTTGGCCGCGGCCATGCTGCCGCATTTCTTCAGGTCCTCAAAGGCGACGATCTCGGCTCGGATGAAGCCGCGCTCGATGTCCGTGTGGATTTTTCCCGCGGCCTTGGGCGCCTTAGTGCCCTTTACGATCGTCCAGGCGTGGACGTCGTCCTCGCCGGCGGTGAGGAAAGAAATGTAGCCGAGCAGGTCATAAGAGGTCTTGATCAGACGGTCGAGCCCCGTTTCGCTCAGGCCGAGGTCGGCCATGAACATCTGTGCCTCCTCTTGGTCGAGCTCGGCGATATCCTCCTCAAACTTGGCCGCGACCGGCAGCACCGCCGCGCCCTGCTTCGCCGCGTGGGCGCAGAGCGTCTGGTAGTTGGCGTTGTTCGCGAGATCCGCCATGCCGCCCTCGTCCATGTTCGCGGCATAGATCACGGGCTTGACGGTGAGCAATCCGCCGTCGGCCAGAATATCCTTGTCCTCGTCGGTAAAGGGGAAGTCGCGCGCGGGCTTTTCTTCCTCGAGATGCGCGATCAGCGCCTCGCACATCTCCGCTTCGCGCTTATACTTCTTGTCGCCGCTCTTGGCGTTTTTCCTTGCGCGGTCCAGGCGGCGCTCGACCACCTCGATATCGGCCAGGATCAGCTCCAGCTCAAAGCTTTCGGCGTCGCGCACGGCGTCGGCCTTTTCGAGGAAAACGCTGTCGTCGTCAAAGCAGCGCACGACCTCGACCAGCGCGTCGACCTGGCGGATGGCCTGGAAGACCTCGTTGCCCTTGCCGCCCGGGGCCACGCCCGGGACGTCGACAAATTCGATCGTCGCGGGGCTGTATTTTTTCGGGTGATAATACTCCGCCAGCCAGTCAAGCCGCTCGTCCGGCACCTTGGCCACGCCGACGTTGGGCTTGGCCCCGGCCACGGTATAGGCGCCCGTCTCGGCCTTTGAGCCGGTGAGCGCGTTGAAAAGCGTCGTCTTGCCTACGTTCGGCAGACCTACGATGCCAAGTTTCATCTATGTCGATCTCCTTTGTTCTGACTGATTACAAATAGATATTATATCATGGGGCCGCGCCCTCTACAAGACCCCGCGTGCTCAGGACGGCAGCGACGCAGCAACCAGGACCGCGTTCTTTCCGCGCAGGTCCCGCGCGAGAAAATACAGCAGCAGGACAATCGGCAGAAAGAGCAGCAGAAAGGTCATACTTGAGAAAACCACATTCGGCCTCCGGGTAAGGAATTATTGTATTATAAACCGTAGCGCGCGCAAATTGAAGTCCTTTCGCGAAAAAAGGCCCCGCTTTTTCAAAATAAGCGGGGCCCGTGTCTGTTTTTCAGTTATCCGCGCGGTTATAGCCGTTTTTCATGTGCAGGCTCGATTCGTAAAGCACCTTGCCGAGCACGGCGGTGCTCTGCTCCCGCGCCATTTCGCACAGCTTTTCGTTTGCCTCGAGGGCCAGCGAGAAGTCGCCGCTTTCGGTCATTTTGCGGTCATACTCGCGCACAAGGGCGCGGCCGCGCGTCATCACGGCGTTTTCATAGCGCTCGATCTGCTGGATGCAGGAAGGATAATCGTGGTCGGCCAGCGCGCCGATCAGGCGGCTGGTCCAGTAGAGGTTTTCGGTCGAGACGTCCAGCGTCACGTTTGTCAGATACTTCGGCAGCTTCGGCACGTTCGGATATATCGGCAGGCATGCGGCAAAGGTCGTCGAGCCGAAGCAGACCCACTCCAGCCCCCGGATCGCCGCCGGCATGTCGGGCCGGATCTGGCAGATTGAGGTGACGCCGGTGCGGTTGATGCCGATCGAGCGGTAGATGCCCCGTTTGCCGGTGTCCCGGCTGAGATAGGGGTCGTAGGGCGTGCCCTGATAATGGGCGGAGAGGAGATATTTCACATCCTCCACCGCGACCTTGCGCTCCGGCACGAAGGACCAGGGGATGTCGTCGCTCTCGGGTGTAAACACGGCGTCCTCTCCCTCCCAGCGGTGGGTGCGGGGCGTAAGAAAGCGGCCCATGAACCAGGCGCGCGGGGTGTTGTAGATGTGGTCCATGTCGGTGTGCGAGCCGAAGACGTCACGCGGGTTGAACGCGCCGTTCTGGTTGAGGTCCAGATCGTTTTCCGCGATAAACGCGCGCAGATCCTTTGAGCAGAGATGCGCCTTCCCCTCGCCGAGCGCGTCGTCAAGGTCGAAGGCGTCCATGCCGAACTGGTTGGGGTTGACGACGACCGCGTTGTCCGGCACGCGCCGCGCCATCCAGTGGCGGCCGCCGATGGTCTCCATCCACCAGACCTCGTTTTCGTCGTTGAAGGCGACGCCGTTGGATTCATAGGTGCCGTACTGCTCCAGCAGCGCGGCAAGACGCACGACGCCCTCGCGGGCGCTGCGGATATAAGGCAGGACAAGCCTCACGATGTCCTCCTCGCCGATGCCGCCCGGGACTTCCTTTTTGCGGCCCTCGGCCTTTTTCAGCTCGACAAGCGGATCGGCCGCAAGGACGCGGGGGTTGGAGGTGATGGTTTCGGTCGCGGTCATGCCGACGCCGGCTTCGTTGATGCCGGTGGCGGCCCAGACGCCGTTTTTGGGGTCGACGCTGGGGCAGGCCGTGCAGCGCAGCGCGCCCTCCGGCAGCGGGATCGTGACGTGGGACAAAACGCTTTTGTACGTCGTTTTTCCCTTCTTCGGTTCCAGGACGATCATCTTTTTCACGTCAAAATGGCCGTCGTCCGTGCGGGCGATCATCGTTGAGCGATCGTTCGACGCGGCCTTGCCGACCAGAATGGTAGTGCAGGACATGGGTTTTCCTCCTTGTTTCGATGGCTTTCGACATGCATCATAACACATTTTTCCGCCGGGAACAATCTTCTTTCCCGCCTCGTCGGCGTTGTCAGCGCGGGAAAAAAGTGATATGCTGTTGCTATCCTGTTCACAGGAAACGATCAACGGGAGATCAGACATGGACGAGAACAACAATCCTTCCGAATACGAAACCGCGCCGGAGCAGGTCGTCTTTCTCTCGCCGGAATTTCTGCAGGCCGCGCAGCAGAAGCAGGACCGCCTCGGCGCGATCCGCGCGGCGGCGGAAAGCGGCGATGCGGCCGCTCTCTTCGAGTTGGGCGTCTATTCGCTCGGCGAGCTGGGCGGAACGCCGCGCAACGCCGAGGAGGCTTTTCGCTGCCTCTCGCAGCTGCCCCATGACAACGCGGCGGGGCTTTTTTACCTCTCCTACTGCTATGATATGGGCGTGGGCACAGAGCGTGACCTCGCCAAGGCGGCCGCGCTGCTGTCGGAGTCGGCCGAGCTCGGCTACGCCCCCGCAATCAGCGCGCTGGGGCTGTGCCATGAAAACGGTCGCGGCGTCGAGCGCGACGAAAAAAAGGCCGCGGAACTCTATGCGAGTGCCGCCGGGCAGGACTATCCCCCCGCTATCTGCAACCTGGGCGTGTGCTATCGCAACGGGATCGGCGTTGAACCGGACCCCGTCCGCGCCGCCGCGCTCTTTGCCCGCGCCGCCGAGCTGCACTTCCCCCGCGCGCAGCATCTGCTGGGCGTGTGCTATGAATTCGGCGAGGGCGTGCCGCTCGATCTGAAAAAGGCTTTTCTTCTCTATGAAGAGGCCGCGCGGCAGGACTATCCCGAGGGGATCTGCTCGCTGGGCGTGATGTACTTTAACGGCCGGGGATGCGGCGAGGACCGGGATAAGGCCTTTTCGCTGTTCCGCCGGGCGGCCGACATGGGGCTTTTGCGCGCGCAGTTTATCACGGCGCGCTGCTATGACAACGGCGACGGGGTGGAGACGGATGCGGCCGAGGCCTTTCGCTACTACTGCCTTGCCGCGGACGGCGGGCACGGCGACGCGATGTTTCTTGCGGGGCTCTGCTGCGCCACCGGCCGGGGCACCGCGCGCGATCCGGCGCGGGCCGCCGCCTTTTGGCGGCACGGCGCGGAGGCGGGAAATCTGCGCGCGATGGCGCACCTGGGCGTCTGCTATGAGGCCGGGCGCGGCGTGGAGCAGAGCATGGAAAAGGCCGTTGCCCTTTACCGCGAGGCCGCCGACAAGGGCGGCGCGGAGGGCCAGTGCGACCTGGGGGTGCTCTGCCGCGACGGGATCGGCGTGGAACAGAACGACGAAAGGGCCGCGGAGCTGTTTGAAAAGGCGGCGGCGCAGGGCCTTCCGCGCGCGCAGTTTTTCCTGGGGCTGCACTGCGAGGTCGGCCGCGGGATCGAAAAGGACCGCGAAAGGGCCGCTTCTCTCTACCGCGCGGCTTCCGCGCAGGCCTATGTGCCCGCCACGCGGGCGCTGGGCGTGTGCTACGAGTGCGGCATCGGCGTAGAGAAAAACGACGAGCGCGCAAGGTCGCTCTATGAAACGGCGGCAGAGAACGGCGACGAGCTTGCCATGCTCTATCTCGGCAACATGTACTACGCCGGACGGGGCGGTCGTGTCGAGCCGGAAAAGGCCGCCGCGCTGTACCGGCGCGCCGCCGGGGAGGGCAACGCGAGCGCGGCTTGCCATTACGCCTACTGTCTGGAAAAGGGCGTCGGCGTCGAAGCGGATCTCTCCGCGGCGCTGGAATGGTATGCGCGCGCTGCCGACGGCGGCGACGCCACCGCTGCTTACAACCTTGCCATCCTCACCGAGAACGGCACAGGCTGCAAAAAGGACCCGGCACAGGCCGCGGTTTATTATGAAAAGGCGTACGCCCTCGGCGATCCGAAGGCCGCCGGGAAGCTGGCCGAGCTCTACCGTACGGGCCGGGGCGTGAAGCGCGACAGGAAAAGGGCGGCGGAGTGGCAGGAGAAGAGCATCGCAGATGCGAAGGTTCGGCAGCAGCGGCAGCACGCCAATGCCGTGGGGCACTGGATGCTGCGCGTGTGCGCCGACGCCGCGCTCATCGGCTGCTTCCTCGCGGGGGTGACCGGGCTTTCGTATCCGCGCAGCCGCGAGGATCTCATCGGCGCGGTCTACCTCGGCACGGTTGCGCTGATCTTCCACGCGCTGGCGCTCTATATGCGGCCGAAGGAACAAAAGCGCGCGCCGCGCGCCGTCCACATCGTGCTCGGCGCGGTGCTTGTGATCCTGCTTCTTGCCATACTCAGCGTGTTCTGGAGCGGCGGGGTCGTCGATCCGGAGGACATCTGGATCCTCGGCTGGATCGCGGCGCTTGCCGCGCTGGCCTTTTTCCGCGCGTTTAGAAAGCGCTGACTTCGAGCAAAAAAGCCACCCTTTAGGGTGGCTTTTTTGCGTCTTTTATTCTTTTTCCGCCAGCAGCTTTAGGATCTGCACGGCGTTCGACGCCGCGCCCTTGCGGATCTGGTCGCCGCAGCACCAGAGCGTCAGGCCGTTTTCGTCGGTCAGATCCTCGCGGATGCGGCCGACCCAGACGAGATCCTGGTCTGTGGTGTCCAGCGGCGTGGGATAGCAGCGTCCCTCGTAATCCTCGATCAAACGCACGCCGGGAAAGGCGGCGACAGCGGCCTTGGCATCCGCAACCGAAACTTTTTCCTTCGTGTGCAGCGTCACGGCGATCGAGTGGGAGCGCATGACCGGCACGCGCACGCAGGTGCAGTTGACTTTCAGCTCGGGGCTGTGCAGGATGCGGCGGCCTTCGTTCTGCATCTTCATCTCTTCCTTGGTATAGTCGTTGCCGTAGGGCGCGTCGATGAAGGGGATGACGTTCATCGCGATCTGCGCGGCGAAGGTCTTGACCTCCGGCTGCTCGCCCTTTGCCAGCGCCGCCATCTGGGAATTGAGCTCCGCGATGCCGGCCTGGCCCGCGCCGGAGACGGCCTGGTAGGTGCAGACGATCATCTTTTCGATCGGCGAAAGCTTTGCGATGCCCGCGACGGCCATCAGCGCAATGATCGTGCAGCAGTTGGGGTTGGCAATCAGGCCGCTGTTTTCAAAGGCGTCCGCGCCGTTGATCTCCGGCACGACCAGGGGGACGTCCGGCTCGAGACGGAAGGCGGAGCTGTTGTCGATGTAGACCGCGCCGCTTTTCCGGATCGCGGGGGCAAAGCGGCGGGACATGTCGCCCTCGACCGCGCCGAGCACGAAATCGAGCCCTGCAAAGCTGTCATCCGTCGTGGCCTGAATGGCCACGTCCTGTCCCTTGAAGCTGACAAAGCTGCCCGCGCTGCGCGCGCTTGCCAGCGGGCGGAGCTCTTCAACGGGGATATCGTATTCCTCCAGGATCTTGAGCATCTCCTGGCCGACGGCGCCGGTCGCGCCGAGCACGCCGATTTTCAGTTTTTTCATATAACAATTCTCCTCTTCCTCGTTATCTCTGTCTCAATTTAATAATCCTCGGTTTACTCAATCAAGCAAACAACAATCCATGTGGTGAGAGTAGATTGCAAGAGAATTTCAGTTCTGACGGTGGCTCTTTTTCGATGGCATACTTTGTGTATGTCGAGAAAAAGAGACGAAGACAGGGCGGAAATTGTCTGCAAGATGCCGAAAGCGTATGGGTTGGCGTTTGCTTAAAGCGCGAAGCCGTTATACATGACGCGGATCGCCGTTTCAAAATCCTTGTTGTCCACGCCGACGGTGATCGCCAGCTCATCCGCGCCCTGCGCGATCGTGCGGATATTGACGCCGCTGTCGCCGAGCGCCTTGAACAAGCGTCCGGAAATGCCGGGCCGCGAGCTCATCTTGCGGCCGACGGCCGCGACGAGTGCGATGTCGTCCTCCACGCGAACGTCGTCCGGACGGCAGGTCTTGCGCAGGTCGGCCAGCACGTCGTAGAGCGCGTCGCCCATTGCGTTTGAACCCGAGACCAGCGCAAAGCTGTCGAGCCCAAGCGTGATATGCTCGACCGGAGCGTGATAGCGGTCCATGATCTCCAGCGCCTGGCAGAGCGTGTGGTTGGCGTTCATGTCGCGCTTTGTCACCGTGATGATCGTAAAGTCGCGCTTTCCGGCGATGCCGGTGATGAAGCGCTCGCCGTCGTCGCGGTCGAGAGCGTCGCCCACGATCAGCGTGCCGGGGTCGTCCGGACGGTTGGTGTTGCGGATGTTCAGGGCGATGCCCTTTTCCTTGACCGGCTGGATCGATTCCTCGTGCATCACCGAGGCGCCCATATAGGCCAGCTCGCGCAGCTCGGCATAGGTCACCTTTTCGATCGGCCGCGGATCGTTGACGATCCGGGGGTCGGCCATCAGGATGCCGGAGACGTCCGTCCAGTTTTCATACACGTCCGCACCCGTCGCCGCCGCGGCCAGGGCGCCGGTGATGTCGCTGCCGCCGCGGCTCATGACCTTGATTTTGCCGGTCGGCAGGCGGCCGTAAAAGCCCGGGATCAGGATCCGGCCGTGCTCGGCAAGCGCGGCGGCGATGGCCCGGTCGGTCCTTTCGCGGTCAAGCTGGCCGTCAAAGCCGAAAAAGATGCAGTCGGCGGCGTCAACAAAGGCATAGCCGAGATATTCGGCCATCAGACGCGCCGTGAAATATTCGCCGCGCGAGACCAGCTCGTCGACGCTCATGCTGCGGTCAAGCCGCGCACGCAGCGCCTCCACCTCCCCCTCGACGTCATAGCGCAGGGCAAGCTCGCTGCGGATCTCGGCAAGGCGCTGCTCGATGGTCTGCATGATCTCGTCGCAGGAGACGCCGTAGGTCAGGTGCGCGTGGCACAGATACAAAAGATCCGTCAGCTTGTGGTCGTCCGCGCTGCGTTTTCCCGCCGCCGATACGACGACGATGCGCCGCGAGGGGTCTGCTTCTATTATATTTTTTACTTTTTTGAATTGTTCCGCTCCGGCGACAGAGGAGCCGCCGAATTTTGCCGCTTTGAGCATTTCTCAGCCCTCCATCGCGGCAAAGAAGACCGCCGCGCCGCCGAGGCGAAGCGCCTTTGCCTTTGCGTGCATCTCCGTGACGGCCATCTCCTCCGTCACGCCGCGCACCGTGTCGCCGTCAAGCTCCTTCTCCGTAAAGGGCAGGCTGTCGGCGCAGGCCTCCGGCAGACGGACGTAATAGCGTTTTTTCACGACGCTGTTGTCCGCCGCGACGCGCACGCAGGAGCTCTTCATCATCTCGCGGCGGCCGTGGAGGATGTCGCTGATGTCGCGCACAACGGCGGAAGCCGTCGGGAAGCGGCCCGCGCCCTGGCCGATCAGGATGATGTCGCCGGCGTTTTCGCCGCGGTATTTGGCCATGTTGAAATTGTTCAGCACCGAGGCCTCCGGCGACGAGGCGGGCAGCAGGCAGGGCTGAACAAAGGCGTAAAGCGCGCCGTTCTCGCTCTCTCCCCCGCTGACAAGCAGGCGCAGCACAAGGCCCTTTGCCTGGAAATGCCGCACGTCCGCGGCCGTGACCGATTCGATCCCCTCCAGCGAAAAGCCCTCGCACGGCAGCTTGTCATAGGCCACCGCGCAGCCCAGCATGATCTTGCGCAGCGCGTCAAGCCCGGAGACGTCCGCCGTCGGGTCGGCCTCGGCATAGCCGAGGAACTGGGCCTCCTTGAGGGCTTCCGCATACTCCATGCCGCGGCGCTGCATCCCGTCGAGCATAAAGTTGGTCGTGCCGTTGAGGATGCCGCCGATGGAGACGATCCTGTCGCTCTCCGCGGCAAGGGCGAGATTGTGCAGGAAGGGCACCGCGCCGCCGCAGGCCGCGCTGAAGAGGAAGCCAACGCCCTTTTCCGCCGCGAGGGCGGCGAGCTCCGGCCCGTGCGCGGCGACAAGCGCCTTGTTGGATGTGACGACGTGCTTGCCTGCTCGCAGCGCGGCGCTGACATAACTGAAAGCGGGCTCGACGCCGCCCATGACCTCGGCCACCGCGTCCGTTTCCGGATCGGCGCAGATTTCCTCAATCGTCGTGACCTTAAAGGGCTTGTCCGCCTTGCCCGGCCGGACGAGCACATACCGCAGCTCCAGCCCCGGGGCCGCTTCCAGCATCGCGCAAACGCCGACGCCGACCGTTCCGTATCCCAAAACCGATATCTTCATATTTTTCTATTCTCCTGACTTTCTATGAATCCGTGACAAAAAGACACTTGTATTTTGTACGCGAACAGTGTATCATAGGGGCATGCTGAATTGCAAGGATTTCTTTCCTTTTCCACAAAAGGGTAGAAATCTTTCGCGATTTCGCGTATGATATTGGTCATATGAAACAACGGGAGTGATGCGGCATGGTTTATATCAGCACGCGGGGCGGCTCTTCCGCCGGCGCGGCGGAGGCGGTCCTGCGCGGGATCGCGGCGGACGGCGGCTTGTTCGTCGACCCTTCGCTGGGGCAGGAGCGCTTTGACTGGCAGCGCTGCCTGACGCAGGACGCGCTCGGGATCCAGACCATGCTGCTGAAGCATCTGCTGCCGGATATCGGCGGCATGGACAAGCTGGTCCGCCGGGCCTATGACGGGAAGTTTGAAACGGCAGATCTCACGCCGCTCGTCCGTGTCGGCGACGACTATGTGCTGGAGCTGTTCCGCGGCCCGACCGCCGCGTTCAAGGACGTGGCGCTTTCGATGCTGCCGCAGCTTGTCACCGCGGCGCGGGCGCAGCGCGGCGAGGAGGGCGAGTGCGTCGTGCTGACGGCCACCTCCGGCGACACGGGCAAGGCTGCGCTCGAGGGCTTTCACGACGTGGCCGGTACGCGCATCTTCGTCTTTTTCCCGCACGGCGGCGTCAGCGCGATCCAGCGCGCCCAGATGGTCACGCAGGAAGGGAAAAACGTGACGGTGTGCGCCGTGCGCGGCAATTTTGACGACTGTCAGACCGGCGTGAAGCAGGCCTTTGCCGCTCTGGCCGGGGACGGGGAGCTGTGCCGCCGCGGCGTCTCGCTGTCGAGCGCCAATTCGATCAACATCGGCCGTCTTGCGCCGCAGCTGGGCTATTATTTCATCGCCTACGCCGGGCTTCTGCGCGAAGGGCGGATCACGCTCGGCGACCCGGTGGACTTCGTCGTGCCGACCGGGAATTTCGGAGATATCCTGGCGGGCTGGATGGCCAAGCGGCTGGGGCTGCCGGTCGGGCGGCTTGTGTGCGCGTCGAACGCCAACCGCGTCCTGACGGACTTTTTTGCCACCGGCGTATACGACCGGCGGCGCGATTTTTACCGCACCGACTCCCCCTCGATGGACATTCTCGTTTCGTCGAACCTCGAGCGGCTTCTCTTCTATGTCTCCGGCGGAGACTGCGCGCTGGTGCGCGCCTGCATGGAGCAGCTTTCGCGCGAGGGCTTTTACCGCTTCCCGGAGGAGCTGATGGCAAAGCTGCGCGAAGAGTTTTCGGCCTTTTGCTGCACCGACGCCGAGGGCGCGGAGACCATTGGCGCGCTCTGGCGCGGCGAGGGCTATCTCTGCGATCCGCACACGGCCGTCGCCGTGCGCGCCGCGCAGGCCTATCGCCGCGGGCGGACGGGCAGCGCGCCGATCGTCATTTTGTCGACCGCCTCGCCCTACAAATTCCCTGCCGCCGTGCTCGGCGCGATCGGCGGCAGTGCAGAGGGCGACGAGTACGCGCAGATGGACGCGCTTGCTTCCCTTACCGGCGTGCCGGTGCCGCACAGCCTGGCCGCGCTGCGGGAAAAAGCCGTGCTGCACCGCGACGTGATCGGTATCGGGGACATGATCCCCTACATCAAGACAAAGTTATCGGAGGGAAAAACATGATCGTACGAGTACCTGCCAGCTCTGCCAATCTCGGGCCGGGCTTTGACAGCTTCGGCATCGCCTGGCAGCTGTATAATGAAATCAGCTTTCAGCTCGCCGGAGAGACAGAGATCCTGGGCTGCAGCGCGGCCTATCGCGGCGAGGACAATCTGGCGCTGCGCGCCTATCGCCGCGTGCTGGAGCGCTGCGGCGTCCGCGACGAGGGCGTGTCGATCCGCTTTGGAAGGACGTCCATCCCCGTCTCGCGCGGGCTGGGCTCCTCCGCGGCGCTGATCACCGCCGGCGTGATGGCCGCCAACGAGCTGCACGACCTCGGCCTTTCGCGCGAGTCGCTCTTCCTGCTGGCGACCGAGGTCGAGGGCCACCCCGACAACGTCGCTCCCGCGATCTACGGCGGGCTGAGCGTGTCGGCCATGGCGGGCGGACGCGCGGTGACGCGGCGCTTCCCCGTCAGCGACAAGCTGTATTTCACGGCGCTGATCCCCCCGTTCGAGCTTTCCACCGCGCTGGCCAGAAGCGTTCTGCCCGACAGCATTTCCCGCGCGGACGCGGTGTTCAACGTGTCGCGCGGCGCACTGGTGCTGCGCGCGCTGGGCGACGGCGACGCGGAACTGCTGGCCTTTGCGATGGATGACCGCATCCATCAGTCCTACCGCGCGACGCTGATCGACGGTTTTTCCGCGGCGCGGGCCGAGGCGCAGGAGTGCGGCGCGGCCGCGATCTGTATTTCCGGCGCGGGGCCGACGCTGCTGTGCGTGTCGGACAAACCGGACTTTCCGGCACGGATGGAGACGGCGCTTTCGATGGCGCTGCCCGGCTGGGAGATGAAGGAGCTGCTGCCCGATCTCGACGGCGCCAAGATCGCCGCGCTGTGACGACCCCTCCCCTGCCGCAAATAAAGGAAAAGAAAACCCGGCGTGACTGTTTCGGTCACGCCGGGTCGGTTTCTATTTGTCTGCGGATCGGGGCAGCGGGATCAGGCCTTGGCGGTCTCGCTGCGGCGCGCGGCGCGGACGGCCGGCTCGATCGCGGCGCAGACGGCGGTCAGCGCGGCCATCAGTCCGGTGTAGCCGTCGATGAGAGCCATGCGGGCCGTGAGGTCCTGGGTCAGCATGAAGACGGCGGCGGAAAGGATCACAGCCAGGATCTCGACGCTCAGGCCGAGGGAGAAGCGGCGCAGGAAGCTTTTCTCTTCGCCGTTGAGCTCGTCGCGTCCGGAGAGCTCGAAGGGGCGGGCAAACTTGGCCTTCAGGCCGAACAGCGGGAGCAGGATATACAGGCTGATCGCCAGGCAGATCAGGTTGACCAGGGCCCAGCTGCCGGTCGGGGCGGACAGAGGCACCACGTCGTCAAGAATCTCTTCGGGGCCGGCTGCGGCGTGCGCGGCAAGGGGAACGAGACGGTCATCCTCGATCTCGGTGACGGCGACTTCGCTCTCTTCGGCGGTCTCGGTCACGGAAGCGGGGGCTTTCTCGGTGCGGGGGGCGCGGATGTTCTTCGCCTTCGGGGCGTTCTTGACAGGCTTGGCGGTCTCGGTCTCGGCGACTTCGTTTTCGGTGATCCCGGTCTCGGTGGTCTCGGTCTCAGTGACTTCGGTCTCGGTGGTCTCGGTCTCAGTGACTTCGGTCTCGGTGGTCTCGGCGCTGCCGGGTATGATGGTCTCGACGATCTCGGCCACAGCGTCGCGCAGTTCCTTCAGCCTGGTGCTGAGCACGCCGTTGATGTTCCAGCCGTCGTTGCTGCCGGACTGGTACTTGACCTGGCACCAGCGGACCTGGTAGTTCTCGGTCGTGAGGTCTTCGGCCGCAATGCGCTGGCCGTTTTCATCGCGCATGGTCGTCATGCCTCTGCTGACGAAGGAGGAGACCTTGCTGAGGACCTCTTCGTCGGTCGGCAGGTTGTCAAGCTTCCAGGTGACGTCGCCGGACTCGGAGTCGTTCGTGTGGATGCCGGTGGAGGCGAGGGCGCGGATGTCCTCGTCAGCCTGGCTGACGGAGGATCCCATGTAGGAGATCATCATGTACTTGCCCTGGTTGTTTTCCTTGAAGTTCAGCTCGGGGTTGTTGTAGATGTCGCCGATATTTTTGCCCTTGTTGCCGTGGGAGGGAGAGGCGAGCTCGTCGGGGGTGATCGTGTTGCCCTCGTCGTCAAGCGCGACCATGATCGAGCCGCCGACGGAGGGGGTGTAGCCGGACAGGTTCTCGCCGAGGAGCGTTCCGTTTTCGATGCAGTCGTTGGCGCTCATGGCGTTGGTCCAGAGAGAGAACTTGGCGAAGGGGGTGCCGCTGCCGGATTTCCAGCTGCCGCTCCAGGCAGAGGAGAGGACGGCCACGCCGTCGCCGTCGGCGTCAAGGCTCTCGGCCGCGACGTCGCTGCCGGGGGTGAGGATCTCGCCGTCTTCGGTCATCCAGCCCTTGAAGGCGTAGCTGACATACGCGAAGCGGTCTTTTTCATTGCCGGTGAAGGTCTGGTAGCTGTGGGCGTCAAGGTCGCGGATCGTCACGTCTTCGGCGTCGCTGACCTGCTCCTCCTCACCGCCGACGACGGTGGGCATCTCGCCGTAAAGGCTGCCCTTGGACTTGGTCTCGACGACGTCGTAAACGATCGTCAGCGTGTTTTCGTTCTGCTCGGTCTGCTCGGGCTCTTTGACGACTTCTTCGACGACTTCTTCAATGACTTCCTCGGTGTTGTCCTCGTCGGCGTAGGCGCGGCCGGCGGGGAAGGCGATCGCAAAAAACATGGTCATTACCAGGATCATGGTCAGCGTACGTTTCATCTTCTTCATTTTCAGGTTCCACCTTTCTTTTCTCTTTATCGGCCTGTCGCTCTCGCGGGCGGCTTCATTTCCCTTTTGCACGTTCATCATAGCATCCGCGCAATCAAAAGAACCGTCAATAATCAATAAGACAATGCGCTTTTTCACATTTTTCATTGATTTATTGATTCTTTTTTCGCGCCGTGCAAAAAAAAAGCGCCCGGATCGAATGGGCGGGTGTCGTAAAACAGTTTTATAGTGTTTTGCAGGGACGGCATGACTTACGGGTCATGCCGTTTCCTGTTTCATCAGTTCATCCAGAGGGATAAAGCCTACGAAATCGTAGCAGATACTGATGCTCTGACGCCGCTTTCCGCTGCTCTTGTCCGGTGCGCTGATGTAGATCGCCTTAATCAGATCATGGGCTGCATATGCGGTCAATTCGTCCAGATCCGCATATTGATGAACCTTCTGGATAAACAGTTCCAAATTCTGATTCTGCTGTTCCTGTACTTCGATCTCCTGCCGTAACGTCTCAGCGTTCGTTTTCAAGGCCTGCTGCTCTGCTTCGTAGCTGCTGCTCATGACGGCAAAGCGCTCGTCACTCAGCTTTCCGGCCACGTTGTCCTCGTAGATCCTTACGAAGAGCTTGTCGAGTTCAAGGATGCGCTTCTCAGCTTTATCGAGCTGCTTCCTTTTGACTCTCAGGATCTCGTTACTCTCAACACGGAGCCGCTGTTCCATTTTTGCCCGGAAGAAATCCTCATAGCGGATAACATAGTCGATGACCATCTGCATGTGCTTCCAGACCAGCTGCTCCAAAACGACAGCTCGGATAAAATGTGCCGAGCAAGTTCCGGTATTGCTGCGATAATTGGCACAGACAAAGTGGTCCTGCCGCTCCTCAAAGTAACTGGTGGTACAGTAGCGCATTTTGGCTTTGCAGTCCGCACAGAACACAAGCCCGGAGAACATATGGGACTTTCCCGTTTTCGTTCTGCGGTGACGCTGCTGCCTGATCTCCTGAACCTTGTCGAACACCTCTGGCTCGATAATCGCCGTATGCGTGTTGTAGAACACAGCTCTGTTTTCTTCCGGATTCTCTCTTTGCTTCTTGTCCCAGATGGAGTTGGAGTAGGTTTTGAAGTTGACCGTGCAGCCGGTGTATTCCTGGCGCTCCAAAATGTGAACAACCGTATTCGTGTTCCAATGATACGGATCAGCTGTTTCTGGATTCGGCGTCTTGATCCCTTCCTTGCGCTTATACGCAGTCGGATTCAGGATCTGCTCTTCCTTCAGCTGCTTTGCGATTTGCATCGGGCCGCGTCCTTCCATACAAAGATCAAAGATGTGACGGACGACCTGGGCTGCTTCTTCATCGACGATCCATTCCTTCTTGTTTTCGGGATTCTTCCGATAACCATACGGCGCATTTGTGGTCAGCCTCTCGCCGCGTTCGCCCTTGGCTTTGTTGACCGCGCGGATCTTCCGGCTGGTATCGCGGGCATAGAACTCGTTGAACCACATGCGGATTCCGGCAAAGTCATTGTCCACGCTGTTTTGATTCTGCGTGTCAAAGTTGTCATTGATGGCGATGTACCGGACGTTGTGTTTGGCAAAAGTGATGTTGATGAACATGCCGGTCATGGTGGAATTGCGTCCGAGACGGGAAAGGTCTTTTGTCAAAACCACGGCCACATAATCTGCTTCGATTTCATTCAACATCTCCTGAAAGCCGGGGCGATCAAAGTCCGTTCCGCTGTATCCGTCATCAACAAAGAAAACCGGACTATCTTCTTCGGCCATCTCGTTGGGGATTGCGTTTCCCCAAACCCTCGCTCGAACAAATCTTGCGATTTTTCATTATGGCTTCAATTTCATTTTCGCAGCGACAGCGGGCCGTCGCAAAAAAGAGATGTGTTTGTTTTTGCTGTTTTTGATAATTGCGGGTTCATGAAAACTACTCCTCACAAGTTGATCTATTCAGCGATTTAACTGCTCTGGCCGTATTCAGCTTCGACCGCACTGTTGAAATCATGAATTGAGAGATCAATCGTCGTGAGCGTTTTTCTGATTTCCTGTGAAAGCGTCTCGTTCATCTGGCCACCTTCATTAAGATATCGAGCGATTTGATTCAGATTATTGCCGAGTTTGTTTATGTTCCGCAGTTCCTGTTTGATCTCTCTTTCATCGTGAATGATGACCGGTAGTTTTTTGATCGGCCGGTTGATCAGCACACGACGGCAAAACTC
>JAFSWC010000009.1 GCA_017444665.1 Oscillospiraceae bacterium | reverse complement strand
GAGTCTTATCTGCCCTTTTTGCATAAAACATAACCCTTGTCAGATAATCAATGTAATCATTATCGAGTACACCGCCAGTTACTATTTCAAGATCACAGGGGTTGAGCATTGTCATTGTATTTTCCTCCTTAGATGAGTTGTTTTTGTTTTGTTGAGACTATCTTATCAGACGTTTTGTCACAGTATCCTCCCATCTCTTCTAAGATGAGAATATCATATACCAGAACAACATTTTATACAGGTATTAGATGTTACAAACTGCTAGAGGCAAAAACATGAGCTGGATACTGGATACCAGACACTAATCCGCCCGGAAGCCCTCGCCGTGCACCTCGGTCGAATCCATGACAAAGGTAAAGGACCTGGGGTCGGTCTGGCGGATGATGCGCAGGGTCTGGGCCACGACGCTGCGGCGCGTCACGGTCATGACGATCTGCTTGCTGCCGCCGGTATAGCCGCCGAAGGCCGGGATCAGCGTCGAGCCGCGGTCGGTGCGTTCGTTCAGCGCGCGGGCGACCTCCTCGCCGTGCTCGGTCACGGTGTAGATGACCTTGGCGTAATCCACGCCCTGCGTGATCGTGTCAATCACCTTTGAGCAGACAAAGATCGTGATCGAGGAATAGATCGCCACGTCAAAGTCGCGGAAGATCAGCGTTGCGATCGCGACGACCGTCACGTCCACAAACATCAGCAGCGTGCCCGTCGGCACGTTGGGCAGCAGCTTTTTCAGGATCAGCGCCAGCAGGTCGGTGCCGCCGGTGGAGATGCCGCGCACGAACAGCGTGCCCATCCCCAGCCCCGTGACCACGCCGCCCATCAGCGAGGCGACCAGGTGATCGGATGTGTACTGCGGCAGGAAGCGCGCGCCGATTTCGATAAAGAGCGAAAGCAGCAGCGTTGCGATCAGCGTATAGAAGATCGCGCGCGGCCCCAGCCTCCGCCAGGCGGCAATCATCAGCGGGATGTTCATCAGCAGCGTCCACACGCTGACGCGGATCGGCGTGATGAAGGCCAGCGCCGTCGCCAGACCGGACACGCCTCCCGGCGCGATATCGTTCGGCACCGTAAAGATCGAAAGCCCGAAGCCGACGAGCGCCGTGCCGATCACGGTGAAGAGCAGGTCCAGCGCCAGATCCTTCACCGATATGCTTTTCAGGAACTTTTCCATAAGCCCTCCCGGAAGGAGTATTGGTAAACACATTTTACCATATCCCCTGAAAAAAGCCAAGAGGCAGGCAAAAGCCTTCCCACAACAACCAAATATCGGAAAAGCGAGAATAATTTTTCATTATTTTCCAGAAAATAGCCGAAATTGTAAATTTTTTAGGCAGAAAGAGCGAAAACTGTTGCAGTTTCGGCATTCTGTGGTATAATCAAGCCGCCGGAGTGTTGCGATTAGGAAGGAGTTTTTTTATGAAATCAACAGGGATCGTCAGAAAGGTTGACGAGCTCGGCCGTATCGTGCTGCCCATCGAAATGCGGCGCACGCTTGATATTGCGGAACGCGACGCGCTGGAAATCTTTGTGGACGGTGACAACATCATCCTCAAAAAGTACCAGCCTGCGTGCATCTTCTGCGAAAACACGAAAGATATTATCAGTTATAAGGGCAAAAACATCTGCCCCGACTGTATCAACAAACTGAAGACCAGATATTGAACCCTTCCGGCTGAAAGACAAAAAACGCTTGCCTTCCATGGGCATACAGCAAAGAAACCGCTCACAAGAGCGGTTTCTTTCATTTTTATCGGTTTTTTGCGCGATAGGCTGGAAGTTTATTCTCTGTGATAAATCGCCTTCAGCTCTTCGCTTTCGCTTCCGTCCGCACCGGAAAGAAAAAGCGCGGGCTCGATCGCAAGGCCCGGCCTTCCGCCGCGGCGCGCCTCAAGAAGGATCAGCGACGGCGCGGCCGCCGTATCCGCGCAGACAAGCCGCAGCCGCTTCGGCTCAAGGCCGTGCGCGCGCAGGGCGGCAAACACCTCGCAAAGCCGCTCCGGCTTGTGCACCAGACAAAAGCGCCCGCCGCTCCGGCACAGATACCCCGCCGCGGCGCACAGCTCGTCAAGCGTGCAGCTGATCTCCCCGCGCGCGGCGGCCTGAGCGGGATCGGCGGGCAGCGCGCCGCTGCCGACCGGGTAATAGGGCGGATTGGCCACGACGAGATCGAACGCCCCGCCGCGGAAAAGCGATCTCACCTCGCGGATGTCGCCGCACACGATCTCGCCGCGCGATAAAAGCCCGTTTGCCGCCAGATTATCCCGCGCGGTTTCGGCGCTCTCGGCCAGCAGCTCAAGGCCCGTCATGGAAAGCGTCCCGGCGCGCGAAAGCAGCAGCAGCGCCAGCACCCCGCTGCCGCAGCCGAGATCGATCCCTTTCTTCACGCCGCGCACATTCGTAAAAGCGGCCAGCAGCACGCTGTCGGTCCCCAGCGGGAAATGCGCCGCCTGGGCAAAAACAGGGCCGCCCGGCCACAGCTCGTGAAATTCCCTCATATCCTGCTCCCTCACCCCGTCCGCCCGGAGCGGAAAATTTAACGGAAAACAGTAACTGCGGGGGCGTATCCACGCCCCCGCAGTTGCCCCTCAACTTGCGATTTTGTGATTACTCGCTGACAATAGCCTCGGCAGGGCAGTTGGCCGCACAGGTGCCGCACTCAACGCACTTGCTGGCGTCGATTTCGTAGTGCATATCGCCCATGTCGATGGCTTCGACGGGGCAGTTGGCCGCGCAGGTGCCGCAGGACAGGCACTCGTCCGTGATAACAAAAGCCATGTATGTAACCTCCGTATCTGTATTTGATCCATCATAGCGAACTTAGGACCATTTGCGCCTTCATTGT
>JAFSWC010000092.1 GCA_017444665.1 Oscillospiraceae bacterium | reverse complement strand
CCTCCCTGGAGAAGGGCGCATCGTCGTTGTGGGGATCCATGTAGCGCAGGTAGTACCAGCAGGAACCGGCCCAGTTGGGCATGGTGTCGGTTTCGCGCTTGGCCGGGCCGCCGCAGCAGGGGCAGGTGGTGTTGACCCAGTCGGTCATCTTGCTCAGCGGGCTTTCGCCGTCGTCGGTGGGCTCATAGCTGTCGACCTGCGGCAGCAGCAACGGCAGTTCGCTTTCGTCGAGCGGCACCCAGCCGCACTTGTCGCAGTGGACAAGGGGGATCGGCTCGCCCCAGTAGCGCTGGCGGGTAAAGACCCAGTCGCGCAGCTTGTAGTTGACTTTTTCCTTGCCCCAGCCCTGCTTGACGGCGTATTCCTTCATGGCGGGAATGGCCTCTTTGACGGTCATGCCGTTGAGGAAGCCGGAGTTGACCATGATCGCCTTGTCGTCCTTGGCCACAAAGGCTTCCTTGGTCACGTCGCCGCCGGAGACGACCTCGATGATCGGCAGGCCGAACTTGGTAGCAAACTCCCAGTCGCGCTGGTCGTGGCCGGGAACGCCCATGACAATGCCGGTGCCGTAGCCCATGAGAACGTAGTCCGAAACGAACATCGGAACGATCTCGCCGTTCGCGGGGTTGGTGACCTCGATGCCCTCGAGCCGGACGCCGGTCTTGTCCTTGTTCAGTTCGCCGCGCTCAAAGTCGGATTTGCGGGAGGCGGCCTCCTGATAGGCCTTGACCTCGTCCCAGTTGCGGATCCGGCCCTGCCATTTCTCCAGCAGCGGATGCTCCGGAGAGATGACGACGTAGCTCACGCCGAAGAGCGTGTCGGCACGGGTCGTGTAGACGGTGATAGTGTCAGGCATGTTGGTCTTGAAAGTGACCTCGCAGCCCGTGGAGCGGCCGATCCAGTTGCGCTGCTGGACCTTGACGCGCTCGATATAGTCGAGATCGTCCAGATCGTCGATCAGACGGTCGGCATAATTCGTGATGCGCAGCATCCACTGGCTCTTTTCCTTGCGGATGACGGGCGAGCCGCAGCGCTCGCACACGCCCTCGACCACTTCTTCGTTGGCCAGGCCGCACTTGCAGCTGGTGCACCAGTTGATCGGCATCGTGGTCTTGTACGCAAGACCCTTTTTGAACATCTGCAGGAAGATCCACTGGGTCCACTTGTAATAGTTCGGGTCGGTCGTGTCGACGACACGGTCCCAGTCGAAGCCGTAGCCCAGCATCTTGAGCTGGCGGGTGAAGTTTTCGATGTTCTGTTTGGTGACGATCGCCGGATGGATGTGGTTTTTGATCGCAAAGTTTTCCGTCGGCAGACCGAAAGCGTCAAAGCCGATCGGGAAGAGGACGTTGTAGCCCTCCATCCTCTTCTTGCGCGAGACGATGTCGATCGCGGTGAAGGGGCGCGGATGGCCCACGTGCAGGCCCGCCGCGGAGGGGTACGGGAACTCGATCAGTCCGTAGAACTTGGGCTTGTCGCTGCCGGTGACGGCGGCGTAAGGCTTGGTGACTTCCCAGTTGTCCTGCCATTTCTTTTCAATGGCCGCAAAATCGTATTTCATGATTAATCAATCCCTTTTCAATGATTTCCCTGTTTAGGCACAGGGATGCTCATGCTGCCCCTGTAGTCAGGGGCGCGGAAGGGATGAGGGGTCAACTGCCTCGGCATCGCTCCAGAGACGCTCCAGATTGTAGAATTTGCGCGCTTCATCCGTGAAGACGTGGACGATGACGCAGCCAAAGTCCATCAGCACCCAGATGTCCGAGCGCAGGCCCTCGCGGCGAATCAGCGGCTCGCCCGCTTCGGAGAGGCGGCGGTCCACCTCGTCGACCAGCGACTTGATGTGCGGCGCGGAGGTGCCGTTGCAGATGACGAAATAATCCGCCAGAACGGTCTGCCCGTCGGTCTTGAGGACTTTAATGTCTTTTGCCTTCTTGTCATCCAGCGCTTTGACGGCGATGGCGGCGATTTGGGCGGGTGTCAGCATGTGTCATTTCTCCTTCTCTTTGTACCAGGCATACGCTTCGAGCGTATCAATATAGGGCTCGCGCCCCGAACGCCTGATCTCGTCGATCGTCATCCCGAGTCCTAAAACCATCGCGCCGTCGAGATCGGTAAACGCCAGCTCGCGCAGCGCGTCGATCCCGTCAAAGTCGCGGGTGGGCTCGATATAATCGGCCAGATACAGGATCTTTTCAAACAGGCTCATGTCCGGTTTGCCGGTCGTATGCCAGCGGATCGCCTCATACACCGTGTCGGAAACGCCGAAGAGCTCGCGCGCCATGGCGGCGCCGGTCTTGGCGTGAAGGAGCTTGGGGTTATCCAGCTCCGAATTATCGTTTATGATACCATACTTTTCGCACAACTGCAACTGCCTTTCAAAGGGAAGGCTTTTGGTGATGTCGTGCAGGATGCCGGCCTCGGCGGCAAGTTCGGGGTCCTCGCCCCAGTGCATGGCAAGCCTGACCGCCTCGCTCTCGCAGCCGGCGACGTGGGCCACGCGGTGCTCGTCAAGATGATCGAGCAGCTTCTCCCTCAGCCAGGGAAGCGAGGGCTTTGCGTCGTAATATCGGTTTCGGATGATCTCCGAATAGACCGCGTCGCTGAGATAGTCCTCGCCGCCGCGCGCTTCCAGACGCTCGCGGATCATCTCCGAGCTGATCTCGATCGGCTCATGCGGCAGCACGGTCACCTGCGCGCCGTACGCCGCGCGCAGATGCTCCGCCATGCCGCGCAGCTCCGGGCCGTCGTCCTCGCCGCGCGCCAGCACGGCAAGCGTGCAGTTTTCAAGCAGATAATGAAACTGATACCACTTTTCAAAGGTCTGGAACATATCCGTGCCGATCACGAGATAAAGCTGCGCGTCCGGGTTTTCCTCCCGCAGCAGGCGGACCGTGTCGTAGGAATAGCTTTTTCCTTCGCGCCGCAGCTCAAGCTCGCTGATCTCGGCGCCGGGGATATCGGAAAAGGCCAGGCGGCACAGCTCCAGCCGCTGCTGCGCCGTGGGGCTGCCGTCGGCAAGATCTTTGTGGGGCGGGACGCTGGCCGGGACGATCAGAAAACGGTCCGGCGCAAGCTCGGACGCGACGGTGCGCGCCGCCTCGCTGTGCCCCAGATGCGGGGGATTGAAGCTGCCCCCGTAGATGGCGATTTTCATTTTTTCTTCGCAGTCTTCGGCAATTCTATTTTCGGTTCTTTTTCGTTGCGTTTATACAGGACAAACTTGGTGCCGATGCACTGTACCGGCTCGGCGGCGCAGCGCTCGCACAGCTCGTCGCAGGCTTCGCGCGCAGAAAGCATCGAGCTTTCCAGCACCTTGCCCTTGATCAGTTCCCGGGCTTTGAGCGCATCGACGACGGAAAGGACCACGTTGTCCGTGATGCCGCCCTTGCCGATCTGGATGATCGTCTCTTCGTTCATCGCCAGACCGCGCAGATAAGCGCGCTGTTTGCTTGTAATTGGCATATTCAATCTCCTTTTCCTTGTAGCCTTCCCCGCTTGCGGCAGATAATCTGCCGCTTTCTTTGCGCAAGGGATGCTTATCCTCTCTCCCGCGAACGGGAATCGCAGACGAGGCCGCTTATTGTTTGAACAGCGCCTCGACAAAGCTCTTGGGATCGAACGGGATCAGATCGTCGATCCCCTCGCCCACGCCGACGTATTTGACCGGCAGCTTCAGCTCGTTTGCAATGGCAAAGACGATGCCGCCCTTGGCGGTGCCGTCAAGCTTCGTCAGTACGATGCCTGTCAGGCCGGAGGTCTCCAGAAACTGCTTGGCCTGGATCAGGCCATTCTGCCCCGTCGTCGCGTCAAGCACCATCAGCGTTTCGACGTCTGCATCCGGCAGCTCACGCTCGACGATGCGGCGGATCTTTGCCAGCTCGTTCATCAGGTTCTGCTTGTTGTGCAGCCGGCCGGCCGTGTCGATGATGATCACGTCGCTGCCGCGCGCTTTGGCGGCGCAGATGCCGTCGTAGACCACCGCGCCGGGGTCGCTGCCCTCGGCGTGTTTGACGATCTCCGCGCCGGAGCGCTGCGCCCAGATATCAAGCTGCTCGGCCGCGGCGGCGCGGAAGGTGTCGCCCGCGCAGAGCAGGACCTTTTTCCCCTCGGCCTTGAGCTGAGAGGCAAGCTTGCCGATCGTCGTCGTTTTGCCGACGCCGTTGACGCCGACCATCAGGATCACGGAGGGCTTTGTGTCCAGCTTCAGGCCGCTCTCGCCGATCTGCAGCATTTTGCTCAAAAGCTCGATCAGTCCCTCGCGCGCTTCATAGCCCTTGCGGAAGCGGCGCTCCCACGTCAGCTTGCGCATGCCCTTCCCGACCGCCTCGGCCGTGGAGACGCCGACGTCGGAGAGCACAAGCAGCTCCTCGAGATCGTCGTAAAAGTCCTCGCTGTCGGGGGCGTAGTCCCGGAAGAGCTCCTCCAGTTCATCCATTTGATTCCGGGTCTTGCTCAGCCCGGAAAACAACTTGTCAAATAATCCCATATCAATCCTCTTCGATCGTCTTCTGTGCGCTCTCTAAGTCAAGCTCGATCACGCTGGAAACGCCTTTTTCCTGCATCGTCACGCCGTAGAGCATGTCCGCCGCCTCCATCGTGCCGCGTCGGTGGGTGATGACAAGGAACTGCGTCTTGCCCGCCATGCGCCGCATATAGTCGGCGTAGCGGTTCACGTTCGCCTCGTCAAGGGCGGCCTCGATCTCGTCCATCACGCAGAAGGGCGTGGGGCGGACCTTTAAGATCGCAAAGTACAGCGCGATCGCGACAAAGGCCATTTCGCCGCCGGAGAGCAGACTGATCGTTGTGATCGTCTTTCCGGGAGGCTGGACTTTGATCTCGATGCCGCAGGAGAGCACATCGTTTTCGTCCTCCAGCTCGAGCGAGGCTTTGCCGCCGCCGAACAACTCGCGGAAGGTGGTGCGGAAGGCCTCGTCGATCGCACGGAACTGCGTGACGAAAACCTCCTCCATCTCGCCGGTGATGTCGCGGATGATGCCAAGCAGTTCCCCCTTCGCCTTTTCCACGTCGTCGCGCTGAGTCGTAAGAAACTCGTAGCGCTCGGATACGCGCTTGTATTCCTCGATCGCGCCCAGGTTGGGCGTGCCGAGCGAGGAGATCTCGCGCCGCAAATCCGCAATCAGGCGGTTTTCCTTTGCCATCGATTCGATCGGGCGGCGCAGGGCGCTGGCCTCGGTGAACGACAGCTCATAGTTGTCCCACAGCCGGTCGAGGATCTGCTTTTCCTCCATGTCGGCGGACAGCTTTTTCTGTTCGATCTTCGCGCTCTGTCTTTCCAGCGCAATGATCTCGGCGTTGCGCTCCTGCGTCTCTTTTTCGGCGCGGGTGCGCTTGCCTTCAAGCTCCAGGCGGCCGGAGGTGATCCCGGCGATCTCGTCGCGGATCGCCGCGATCCGCCCGGTAATGGCTGTAAGCGTTTTTTCCTTTTGCGCAAGCTGATCCTGCAGCGCGAGGATCTGCTTTTCGCTCTCCTCGGCGGCAAGCTTTCTCTGCTCGCTGTCGCCCGTCAGGGCGCCGAGCAGAGCCGAAAGCTGGGAGACGGCGTTTTCCGTCGTGCGCCGCTCGGCCTCGCGCGAGGAGCGTGCGCTGCGCTGCTCGGCCTGATCGGCGAGGGCGCCGTCCAGCTGGAAGCGGACGTTGGCGAGGTTTGCTCTGGCGCGCTCTAAGTCGGCGGCGCTGCCGCGCGCTTTTTCCTCGGCCTCGGCACGGCGCTTTCTCAGCGCTTCAAGCTCGTTGGCACGCGAGAGGATGCCGCTGTTTTTGCCGCTGCTGCCGCCGGTCATCGAGCCGCCGGCGTTGATGACCTGGCCGTCGAGCGTCACGATGCGCACGCGGTTGTCGGTGGCCCTGGCCATCCGCACGGCGTCCGTCAGCGTTTCCGCCACAACGGTGCGGCCAAGCAGATTTTCAAAGATCCCTCTGTATTTCTCGTCAAAGCTGACGAGATCGAACGCGACGCCCACAAAGCCGGGATCGTTAACGGGCGCGTCGCGCATGACGCTGCCGCGGATCGTGTCGATGGGCAGGAAGGTCGCGCGGCCGGCGTCGCGGCGCTTTAAGAATTCAATGGCGTTTTTGCCGTCGTTCTGCGTGTCGACGACGATGTGCTGCGCCGCCGCGCCCAGCGCGGTTTCAATCGCAAGGGCGCACTCTCTGTCCGCCTTTACAAGGTTGGCCGCCGGGCCGTGGATCCCGCGCAGCGCGCCGTGTTCGGCCTCGCGCATGACGCTGCGGACCGCGCCGGAAAAGCCCTCGAAGTTCTTTTCCATTTCCTCGAGCATGGCGATGCGCGACTCGGTGCTTTTCAGTTCGACCGAAAGGCGGTTCGCCCGCTCGGTAAGGTCGTTCAAAATGGCCTCGCGGCTTTGGATCTTCAAGCGGCAGCCGTCGATGACGTTGCCGGTCTGCTTTTCCGCTTCCTCCGCCGCCGCAAGTTCGGCGTCGATGGCGGCGATGCGCCGCTCGTTTTCCGCGATCCGGCCGCGCAGCTCCTGCGCGCGGCTTTCCTGCCGCTGCATATCCTCCATCAGACGGGCGGCGCTTTCACGCGTGCTTTCGATGTTGGCGCGGAGTACCGCGGCGGCGGACTCGCATTCGGCAGCCGCGCTCTCTTCGGCGGAAAGCCGTTCGCGCGCCCGCTCGGTCTCGACGTCCTTCTGGTGCATGCGCTCGGTTATGCTACCGGATGAGGCGTACAGCGCCTCGAGACTGGCGCGCGCGTTTTCCAGATTTTTCGTGACCTGCGCGTATTCCAGATTGACGCTTTCACTCTGCGCGTGCAGCTTTTCCAGCGTCGCCATCCAGACGGAGACCTCGCGGCCCTTCAGCTCGTCGCGCAGCACAAGATAACGCTTTGCGATCTCGGACTGCTCCTTCAGCGGGCCGACCTGCATCTCCAGTTCTTCGATTTTGTCGTTGATGCGCAGGAGATTGTCCTCCGTGCGCTCGAGCTTGCGCTCCGCCTCTTCCTTGCGGTAGCGATAGCGCGAAATGCCGGCGGCCTCTTCAAAGACCTCGCGCCGGTCGGTGCTTTTGGTCGAAACGATCTCGGCGATGCGGCCCTGGCCGATAATGGAGTAGCCGTCGCGTCCGAGCCCCGTGTCCATCAGCAGGCTGTTGATATCCTTCAGCCGCACGCTTTCGCGGTTGATGAAGTATTCGCTCTCGCCGCTGCGGTAATAGCGGCGGGTCAGCATGATCTCGCTTGAATCGCTGTCAAAGATTCGTGCGGAGTTGTCGATGATCAGCGAGACCTGCGCATAGCCGAGCTTGCCGCGCTTTTCGGTGCCGCCGAAGATGACGTCCTCCATCTTGGCGCCGCGCAGCGCCTTTGTGCGCTGTTCGCCCATGACCCACAGGATCGCGTCCGCAATGTTGGACTTGCCCGCGCCGTTGGGGCCGACGATGGCGGTGATATCCTTTTCAAACGTCAGGCGCGTCTTGTCCGGAAAGGACTTGAAGCCCTGGATCTCAAGTGCCCGTAAATACAAGTGGATTCCCTCGTTATCACAAAAATAATCAACTGAAATATTATATTATACTTTCCCGTTTTTTTCAACGGAAAGAATGACGATTTCTCCCTTTTCCGCTGCGCAGGAGCGCACTTTCAGTTCCGAGAGCAAAAGCGCCGCGCAGAGGAAGGAAATGTTCTCCCTCCGCTGGCCGATCATCTGTGACAGCTCTTCGGCGCGCACGCCCAGCGTGACGGCGCTGCCCGGCTCGACCCCCTGCAGCAGCCCGAGCGCCTTTTGGCGCATCACGCGTGCCCTGACAAGCTCGCCCAGCGCGGGATGATAGGCCCCGCCAACGGCCGCCCCGGAGGAGAGCTCCTCCGTCGGGTTGAGACCGAGCCGGATGATCGGGACGCCCGCCTCGTCAAAGAGCGGGACAAGCCGGGCGCAGACCGCCACCGCGTCCTCGACCGTATGCTCGCGGTATTTTCCCGCGCGCCAAAGGTCGTAAAGCGCCGTATCGCGCACGATGACCGTGGGATAGATCCGCACGCCGTCGGGGTGCAGGGCGATCAGCTTTTTTGCCGTTTCCACGTCCCTCTCCGCGCTGTCGCCGGGCAGGCCGGTCATCATCTGCAGGATCAGACGAAAGCCCGCCGCCTTGACCGCCTTTGCGGCCTGTACGACGTCCGCCGCCGTATGTCCGCGGCCGGAGCGGCGCAGCACGTCCTCGTCCATCGACTGGGCGCCCAGCTCCACGGTCTCAACGCTGTAGCGTTTGAGACGGGCAAGCGCTTCGCCGTCGATCGCGTCGGGTCGTGTGGAAAGGCGGATCGAATCGATTTCTCCCCGCTCCGCCGCAGCCGCGGCGGCGGCGAGCAGTTCCTCCTGGCGGGATGCTTCGATGGCCGTGAAGCTGCCCCCATAAAACGCCAGTTGCCGCTTTGCCCCGCTGCGGGGCAAGGCGGCTGACTGTTTGATCGCCTGTAAAACTGTCGCGGCCGTGGCCGGCGTTTCGCTGCCGCTGATGCGACGCTGGTTGCAGAACACGCAATCGTGCGGGCAACCCAGGTGCGGCACGAAAACGGGAATGACGCATTCTTTCGCGCTCATGCCCGCAAAAGCTCCAGCGCGCGGCAGGCGGCCATCTGTTCGGCCTCTTTTTTGGTGCGGCCGCTCCCCTCTCCGACGGTCCTGCCGTTGACGGAGACGGAAAAGGTAAAGGTCTTGTTGTGGTCCGGCCCGCTCTCTCCGACAAGCTCATAGCGGATCTGACATTCGCCCTCGCGCTGGACATATTCCTGCAGCGCGGTCTTGTAGTCGGCGCTGGGATGTACCTCGCCGATCTCGGCGTCTTTGAGCACATGCTCCATGATAAAGCGTCTGGCCTCGTCGATGCCGCCGTCAAGATAGATCGCGGCGATCGTCGATTCGACCATGTCTGCCAGGATCGAGGTGCGCTCGCGGCCGCCGGTCAGCTCCTCGCCGTGGCCCAGGCGCATAAATTCGCCCAGCCCCAGCGCGAGCGCCGCCTTGTGCAGACTTGTCTCGCACACCAGCTCGGCGCGCAGACGCGTCATGCGCCCCTCGGGCAGCGAGGGCTCGTGGCGGTAAAGAAAGTCCGCCGCCGTCAGCCCCAGGATCGAGTCGCCCAGGAACTCCAGCCGCTCATAGCTCTCCGCGCCCTCAGTGTGGCGCTCGTTGGCATAGGAGCTGTGGGTCATGGCCGTTTCCAGCAGTTTTTGATTTTTGAACCGGTAGCCGATGCGGCTCTCAAGCGTTTGCTTCACTTTCGCTTCTGATCCTCATATGTTCGATATTGGCCTTGATGTCGTCTACAACGCCGGCCTCGACAAAAGCCTTGGCCTGGCGGATGGCGGCGAAGAAGCTGGCGGCGTTCGACGAGCCGTGCGCCTTGATGACCGGACGGGAAATGCCGATCAGCGCCGTACCGCCGACCTCGTTGACGTCCATCGACTTCTTCATGGCGGCAAGATCGCTCTTTAAGACCGCCGCGGCCAGCTTGTTCTTCGTGCTCTTGAAAAACACGTCCTTGAGCGCGTGCATCAAATATTTGATCACGCCCTCGGTCGTCTTCAAAAGTACGTTGCCGGTAAAGCCGTCGGTCACGACGACGTCAGCCGCGCCGTCAAAGACGCCCGTGCCTTCAATGTTGCCGACAAAGTTGATGCGGCCCTGCTCGTCGGCCTCGCGCAGCAGCGCGAAGACCTGGTGGCGCAGCTCGTCGCCCTTGGTGTCCTCGGTGCCGACGTTCAGAAGGCCGACGCGCGGATTGTCGCAGCCCATCATCTTTTTGGCATAAAAGCTGCCCATATAGGCAAACTGCAGCAGATATTCCGCCGTACACTCGACGTTTGCGCCGCAGTCGATCAGCATCACGCCTCTCTCGCCCGCGGGCAGGATCGGCGCCAGCGCCGCGCGGCGGATGCCGCGGATACGCTTGACCGTAAGCGTAGCGCCGGTCAGCAGCGCGCCGGTAGACCCGGCGGAGACCACCGCGTCGCCCTTGCCCTCGGCAAGCATGCGCAGCGCCACCGCCATCGACGAATCCTTTTTGCGCCGCGTCGCCGTGGACGGATCGTCCTCCATTTCCACGACCTCGCGCGCGTCGACAAGCTCATACGCCGTCTCATCTTCGCCGGAAAGACAGGCTTTGATCTCCTCGATCTTACCGACAAGCGTGACGTCCACGCCCAGCTCTTTTCGGGCGCGGACCGCGCCCTTTACGATCTCCTGCGGGGCGTTGTCCCCGCCCATGGCGTCAACAATGATCCTCATAGCTGCATGATCTCCTTTTTCTTGATTTCCTCTATGATCGCAAGGGAGCGCTGCGAGATCTCTGCATTTTTGTTTCGCTTGCCCTTGACGCGGTAACCGAGCGGAGAAATGATGCCGAAATTGATGTTCATCGGCTGGAAATCCCCGACGCTGCCGCCGGAGATATACAGCGCCAGCGCGCCGATGGCCGTCTCCTGCGGAAAATCGGCCGCGGGCAGGCCCAGCACGCGCGCGGCCGTCTCGATGCCGACCAGCATGCCGGAGGCCGCCGATTCAACATAGCCCTCGACGCCGGTCATCTGTCCGGCAAAGCTGATCCGCTCGTTTCCGATCAGACGGTAGTAGCGGTCAAGCAGGCGGGGGCTGTTTAAGTACGTGTTGCGGTGCATCACGCCGTAGCGGACAAACTCCGCGTTCCGCAGCGCCGGGATCATCGAAAACACGCGCTTCTGCTCGCCCCAGGTCAGGTGGGTCTGGAAGCCGACGAGGTTGTAGATCGTCCCCTCGGCGTTGTCGCGGCGCAGCTGCACGACGGCGTAGTTGTTTTTCCCCGTGCGCGGGTCGACAAGTCCGACGGGCTTGAGCGGGCCGTAGCGCAGCGTGTCCACGCCGCGGCGGGCCATGACCTCGACCGGCATGCAGCCCTCGAAGACCGCGCCGTCGTCAAAGCCGTGTACGGCGGCCTCTTTGGCGTTTGCCAGCTCGGAGACAAATGCAAGGTATTCCTCCTTGTCCATCGGGCAGTTTACATAATCCGCCGTCCCCTTGTCGTAGCGGGAGGCGAAAAACGCGCTGTCCATGTCCACGCTCTCGATCGTGACGATCGGCGCGACGGCGTCGTAAAAATGCAGGTCGCTTTCGGGGCAGAGCGCGGCGATTTTTTCCGCGATTGCGTCGGAGGAAAGGGGCCCTGTCGCGATCACGACTGTACCGGAGGGGATCTCCGTCGCCTCGGCGCGGACGATCTCGACCTGCGGGCAGGTCTCCAGTTTTTCGGTAATATACTTTGAAAACCCCTCGCGGTCCACGGCGAGCGCGCCGCCCGCGGCCACGCGGTTGCGGTCCGCGCTTTCCATGATGAGCGAGCCCATCGCGCGCATCTCGGCCTTGAGAAGGCCGACGGCGTTCGAAAGCTCGTCGCTGCGCAGCGAGTTGGAGCACACCAGCTCGGCAAAGCCGTCGGAAACGTGGGCCGGGCTCTTCTTTCCCGGCTTCATCTCGACAAGGCGCACGGGGATATTCCGTTTTGCAAGCTGCCAGGCGCATTCGCTGCCCGCCAGACCCGCGCCGAGTACGGTGACCTTTTCCATTCTTATTCCTCGGTTTTCTTCGTGGTCTTTTTCGCGGCGGTTTTCTTTGCCGTCGTTCCGGCCGCGCTCTTCTTCGCGCTCGTTTTCGACGCTGCGGTTTTTCTTGCGGTCGTCTTTGCGGCGCTCTCCTTTTTGGCCGAATCGCTCTTCGCCGCCGTTTTCTTTTTATAGCTCCGCTTGTCCTCGGGGACAAAGTTGGGGCACTCTTCATTGATGCAAAAGCTCTTGAGCGGACCGCGGCCGGCGTGCTTGAACATCGTCTTGCCGCAGGTGGGGCAGACGTCCTTTGTCGGCACGTCCCAGGTGATGAAGCCGCAGTCGGTCCCCCGCTCGCAGGCGTAGAAAACATAGCCCTTCTTGCTGGTGCGCTTGAGGATCTTGCTGCCGCACTTGGGGCACTTGCCGGGCATTTCCACGACGATCGGTTTGGTGAAGGTGCACTCCGGGAAGCCGGGGCAGGCCAGGAAATAGCCGAAGCGGCCCTTTTTGACGACCATGCGTCGGCCGCAGACGTCGCAGATCTCGTCGCTCTCCACGTCGGGGACCTTGATTTTCACGCCGTCCATCGCCTGCTCGGCAGCGGTCATTTCCTTTTCAAATTTCTGATAGAACGATCCGAGTACTTCGCGCCAGTTTGCCTTGCCGCTTTCAATGCCGTCAAGCTCGCTCTCCATCTGGTTGGTGAATTTCAGATCGACGATGTCGCCGAAATGCTCCTTCATCAGCCCGGTCACGACCTCGCCCAGCGGCGTGGGGCGCAGATACTTTCCTTCTTTGATGACATAGTCGCGCGAAGTGATCGCCGTGATCGTCGGGGCGTAGGTCGACGGGCGGCCGATCCCCTTTTCCTCCATCGCGCGAATCAGCGTCGCCTCGGTATAGCGGGCGGGCGGCTGGGTGAACTGCTGCTGCGGGATCATCTTTTCGAGATAGACCCGTTCACCTTCGCTTAAGGAAGGCAGCGGGTTTTCGATCTCGCCGCTCTCCTCGTCGCGCGCCTCCTCGTAGACGGCGGTATAGCCGGGGAACTTCAGTTCGGAATAATTGGCGCGGAAGGTATAGCCGGCGGAGACGACGTCCACCGACACGTTGTCGTAAACGGCGTTTGCCATCTGGCTTGCCGTAAAGCGGCCCCAGATCAGGCGGTAGAGCCGGTACTGCTCCTGTGTCAGATCCTTGCGCACCGTCTCGGGCGAGAGCTCGACATAGGTCGGGCGGATGGCCTCGTGCGCGTCCTGCGCGCCGGCCTTGGTCTTATAGCGGCGCGGCGAGCCGGGATAATAGGCTGCGCCGTAGCGCTCGGTGATATAGCTCCTTGCGGCCGCAAGCGCTTCTTCCGAAAGACGCAGCGAGTCCGTTCTCATATAGGTGATCAGACCGATCGTGCCGTGGCCGGTGATCTCGACGCCCTCGTAAAGCTGCTGGGCGATCGACATCGTGCGGCGCGGCGTCATGGCCAGGCGGCGCGACGCCTCCTGCTGCAGAGTCGATGTGATGAAGGGCGGCGCGGGGCTTTTCTGCTTCTGTCCGCGCTTGACCGCGTCGATGACGAACGGCGCGTCCTGCGTCGCGGCGATGACGGCGTTGACCTCGTCCTCGTTCTTCAGTTCGGTCTTTTTATCGTCCTTGCCGAAGAAGCGCGCGGAAAACGTGCCGCTGCCGCCTTCGCAGTCGAGCAGCGCGTCAAGCAGCCAGTATTCCTCGCTTTGAAAGGCCTTGATCTCCTCCTCGCGGTCGACGACCATGCGCGTCGCCACAGACTGGACGCGCCCGGCCGAGAGACCGGATTTGACCTTCTTCCACAGCAGCGGCGAGATCTTGTAGCCGACGATGCGGTCCAGCACGCGGCGCGCCTGCTGCGCGTCGACCAGGTCGCTGTCGATCGCACGGGGATTTTCGATGCTTTCGGTCACGACCTTTTTCGTGATCTCGTTAAAGGTCACGCGGCGGGCCTTTTCGTCGCTGAGCTCCAGCAGCTCCTTGAGATGCCAGGAGATCGCCTCGCCTTCGCGGTCGGGGTCCGTCGCGAGATAGACCGTGCCGGCCGACTTGGCGTCCTTTTTCAGCTCTGCGATCAGGTCCTTTTTATCCTTTACGGGGATATACTCCGGCTCGAAGCCGTGCTCTATGTCAACGCCCAGCTTGCTCTTCGGGAGATCCCGCAGATGCCCCATGGACGCTTTTACCTTGTATTTGCCGCCGAGATACCGCTCGATGGTCTTGGCCTTTGCCGGAGACTCGACGATGACCAGGTCTTTTCCTCTTGCCATTGTGTTTCCTCACTTTGCTCCTGTTAGGGGCGGCGCACGACGTTAAGCGCCACCCGGTTGCCCGGCATGCGCCGGACGAGGCCCTTGACGGTCAGGACGGTAAGCTGTGTCAGCACCGTCGCCGCGCCGAGGCCGGTCTTCTCCACGAT
Source organism: Oscillospiraceae bacterium (assembly GCA_017444665.1). Classification (GTDB taxonomy): domain Bacteria; phylum Bacillota; class Clostridia; order Oscillospirales; family Oscillospiraceae; genus Limivicinus. The sequence continues at coordinate 26,768 of JAFSWC010000092.1, read as the reverse complement.
ATCGTCGACATGCGTCGGCTCCTTTTCGATGGCGGAGACGATCTTCAGCTGCGTCTCGCTTAAGAGGCCGAGCTGTTTCCTTAAGTCAATATATTCTACGCTCTTTTCCTTGTCAATCTCTTTTTTCCCGGCCGGCGGCGCGGGTTTTTCATTCTCGCGCACGGGCTGCTCCGCCGCGGCCGGGCGCTCTTCGGCGCGCCGCGCCTCGACGGGGCGTATCTTGTCCGGGAAGCGCGCGGCAAACTCGCTGAGCACGTCCCAGCCGCAGGTGACGGGCGTCGCCCCGTCCTTTAAGAGCGCGTTCGTGCCGCGGCAGCCGGGCGCGTCCGCGTTGCCGGGAACGGCAAAAACCTCTCGTCCCTGCTCCAGCGCCTCGGCGGCAAAAAGCAGCGTGCCGCTCTTCTCCGGCGCCTCCACCGCCACCGCGCCGAGTGAAAGCCCCGCGCTGATGCGGTTGCGTTCGCGGAAAAAGCTGCGCTGGGAAACTCTGCCCGGCGCGTATTCACTGACGAGCGCGCCCTTGCGGCACACGTCATAGCTCAGCTCGCCGTCCTGCTGCTCGTGCGCCGTGCCGAGCACGCCGATGCAGACGCCGTCCGCGTCAAGCGCGCCGCGGGCAGCAGCCGCGTCGATCCCGCTCGTCAAGCCGGATACGACGATCCCGCCGCACCTTACAATCTCATAGGCGATCTGCCGCCCCATTTTCAGCCCGTATGGCGAAGCGGAGCGCGTGCCGACGATCGCGATGGCCGCCTCGTCGTCGATCCGGGGCAGCTTGCCCCGGACATAGAGCACGACGGGAGGCGCATAAATGGCCTTCAGCCGCTTGGGATAGAGCGCGTCCTGCATCGTCACGACCGAAAGATCCTGGTCGGCGCAGTCCCGCAGGATCTCCTCCGCGGCTTTGAGATCGCGCCGCTCGAGTACCGCGGCCTCGGCCGCGCTGACGCCCTCAAGAGCGGAAAAGGAGCCGTGCGGTGCAAAGTACACGCTCTCGGCGTCGCCGAAACGGCGGATCAGCGCCGCTTTTGCGCGCACGCTGACCGTATCGAGCGAGGAGAGCCACACCCAGTATGTCACAGCAGACATGTCAATCCCCCGTCAAGTATTCTCTCTTGCCATCTCCCACATGAGCACCGAGGCCGCGACCGCCGCGTTGAGCGATTCGCTTCGCGCGTCCATGGGGATGATGATCTCCCCGTCGCACATGGCAAGAAGCTCCGGGCTCAGGCCGCGGCCCTCGCTGCCGACAGCAACGGCGGCATGTGTTATGTCAACCTTTCGGATGTCCGTCGCGCGCGCGGAAAGCGCCGCGCCGTAGAGCTTAAGCCCATGCCGCTTCAGCCATGCGCCGAGCTCGTCGCGCGACAGCGCAAGCACACGCTGGCGGAAGATCGCGCCCATCGTGGCGCGCACGGTCTTGGGTGAACAGCAATCGGCACAGTCGCCGAGAAGCACCACCGCGTCGATCGAAAAGGCGGCCGCCGTGCGCAGCACGGTGCCGACGTTGCCCGGGTCCTGCACGTTTTCCAGCACGATCGCGCGCCGCACCGTCTCGACCGCGGAACATTCGCTGCGGCGTACGGCAAAGAGCGGACCGGGGCTGTTTTTCATCGGCGAGGCATAGTCGAACAGCTCCGGCGGCGCGGTAAACTGCTTTTCGCAGGGGGCCGTTCCCCCGGCCCCGCCTTCCTTCCACAGGACGCAGGTGATCTCGGCGCCGCTCTTCACCGCCTCGTCCAGCAGCTTGTAGCCGTCACAGAGAAACTCCCCCGCCGCGGCACGATAAGCGCTGTCTGCGCCGAGTGCGCGCAGATGCGTGATGACGGCGTTTTTCCTTGAAGTGATCCTGTCCATTTTTCTCTCCGGTAAAACCATACTGCCTTTCGGCATTTCCTGCTTTCCAATAATTGTAGCATACGTGCTTTGCGCTTTTCAATATAAAATTATATCTTACCGTTTTCACAGCAAAGCGGAACGGCAAACCGGCGTCGGAAGCGGTTCCGACGCCGGTTTACTTTGGCGGATATGGTTTGGGGCATCAGCCCTGCGGGTGTTTTTTCTCCCAGCGTTTTCTTGCCTGGACGCGCACGGCCTCCTCGACGCCTTCCCTGGCCTTGGGGATCAGATCGTCCTCCAGCGCGGTCTTGCCGCGGGCAAGGAGGCGGATCAGTTCGACGAGCAGCGTGATCGCCGCCGGCAGGATCAGCGCCGTTTCCAGCGCGGTCAGCGCAGCGCACTCGTTTTCCGTGATGCGCGCGGCGTTTTCCCAGTAAGGATAGCGCACCGATCCGGCATGCGCGGCACGGGAAGGCAGATCCTTTGCGATCCGCAGCATGCGATCATAGGCAAAGCGGCCGGTGTTGACGACGACCTCGCCGCCGGAGATCGGGAATTTGTCGTTTACAAGCTGGGCGCCGTAGCCCTTGACGGCCTCCGGCACGACGACCTCGTAACAGTCGATGCTGCTTTGTTCGGTGATCGCTCGGAACGCGTCATAGCTCATGAAAAAGCCCTTTTCGCCGGTGTAGGCCCGGCGGCTTGCGCTGTCGCTTTCCCGGTCGACCACGCCGCCGACGGTAAACTCAACGCCGTTGATCTGCACGGTCATGCCGCCAAGGTCGATGCCGCCGAACAGCTCCCACGCCAGCTCGCGGTCCAGCACGACGCGGTCGGGCGAAAGATCATCCTCGCTGAGGTAGCTGCCGCTTAAAAGCCGCAGCGGGTGAAAGGCGAAAAACTGCCCGCCCACGGCGAGGACCGGCGCCTCGGTGCTGCGCTTGTCGCCGCTGATCGTCACCTGGTCCTCGCGGCTCCAGGCGTCGATAAAGGGATAGGCCGCGTCGCTCCATTCGATCCCGGCGTCGCGGAAGGAATCGAGCATGGCATAGCGAAAGGCGTAAACCTCGTTGAGCCCCACCGCGGATTGATCGGGCAGAAAGCAGCTGAGCTGGACAAAGCTCTGCTCGTTTTCGCCCTGCCAGCGCTCGGCCTCCCTCTGGGTCAAAAGACGATTGGAAAGCAGCCGGACGCTGACGCCGCACGCAAGGCCGCAAAGCAGCAGCGCGGCGCAGATCGCAAACCAGATCTTCTTTTTTCGGCTGATCTTCATGTCCTCAGCCCTCGGCCATTCTCACCTGGTCGCCGCTCTTGATCGGGGCGCTGGCGGTGGTAATGACATAGTCGCCGTAGCCGAGGCTTCCGGTGACGGCGGAATTGTTGTCGTCGCTGGCGATGACCTCGACATCGACACGCTTGGCGAAGTAGCGGTTGCCGAGCGGCGAATTTTTCGCCTGCACGACAAGGACGAACTTGCCGTTGGAGTCGGAGCGGATCGAGCTGTTGGGCACGATGATGTCATAGGTGGCGCTGCGCTCGCCGATGGCGAGAGAAAGCTGCGTGCCCGCCGTTACGTCGCCGGTCACGTCAAATTCCAGCAGACGGTTGGTCTGGGGGTTCTTCGGGTCCGGCTTGATGGCGGACAGCGTTGCTTCGATGGTGCTGCCCCAGTAAAAGCTGGTGACGCTGGCGCTGTCGCCCGGACGCAGGCGGCGCGCCTGGTCGGTGGTGACGGAAAAGCTGAGCGTATAGCCCATATCCGGCACCTCGATTTTGGCGATGACCTGGTCCTTGCTGGCCGTCGTCCCGGCCGTGACCGAGATCTCGCTGACCGTGCCGGAGACGTTCGAGAGGATCTGGTTGTCGGTGCCTCCGGTCAGGTCGTTGAGCTTTTCCTGGGCCTTTTCGATCTGGTATTTCAGATCCTGCAGGCTCAGCCCCGTCAGCGCGGCCTGGCGGCTGTATTCGTCGGCGCTGTCCTGCAGTGTTTTGAGCGCGGCCTCGGCGGCCTGCCGTTCGGCCACGGCCGCGTTATAGCTGTCGGTGAACATGTTGGAAAAGCCGTCGTAGAGATTCTGGGCGGAGGTGTTGCGCTCGGTCGCTTTTGTCAGCGCGCTGATCGTGTCCATCACGTCGTTGTTGCGCGCCTCGTCGGAGAGATAGCTGCGCGACATATCAAAATAGGGGCCGAGCGCTTCATACATGACGCCGAGATCAGGATCCGCTTCAAAGAGGTCGGGGTTTAGAAGCGCAAACTGCGTGATCGCGTTGTCCGCCGTGTCAAGCTTGGTGGCGGCGACGCCGACGGAGTTGGCGCTGCCGTCCGCCGAGACGAGCGCCTCGCGCGCGCTGTTCAGGGCGTAGCGGGCGTCGTTGAGATACGTCATGCTCGCGGCGGGCGCGCCGCACTTTTCCGCTTCAAGCGAAAAGTCGGTGAAGGCGGAAGCAAGGCTGTCGATGCTTTGAAGGGCCGTTTCGTTTGCCAGCTTGTAATTCAGCTCGGCGGAGGCCAGCTCGCTCTTCGAGCTTTCCAGCGCCGCAAGCGCGTCCTGGAAATCCGGATTGTTGCTGAGTTCGGCAAGCGCGGCGGCCTCGGCCGCGACGGCGTTGTTATAGCGCGTCTTGGCCTTTTTCAGCTGGCCGCTGTAATTCGTCGCGCCGACGGCCGTCTGCTGATAGCTGAGCTTGAGCTGGCGCAGCTGATCGGTCAGCGCTTCGATCTCGGCGCTGTCGCCGTTGCCCAGGACAAAGAGCACGTCGCCTGTCTCGACCTGCTGGCCGGACTTGACCATCACGGCGCGGATCTCGCGCGTCTGGGGCGCCTTGACCTCATAGTTCCCCTGCGACTCGACCGTGCCCGTGCCACGCACCTTGGCGGTGATCGGGCCGGATTGGACGTATTCCGTCGCCGCCTCGGGAAGGCTGCGGTTCATGATGGTGTTGGAGAAAAAGGTGAGCACCAGAAGCACCGCAAGAAAAATGATCGCGGCGTTTTTGACCCATTCTCTGTTTTTCGGTTTGTTCTCCATGAAATTCGACACGCTCCGTTCATGAGAATGCTGCGCGGGACGGGGAAAGACCTCATCCGGCGCTGCGCGCCGCCTTCCCCGTGCGCGGGGAAGGCTGTTTTGTGTTTTTGATTTTTTATCCTTTGACGCTGCCCTGGTTGGCAATGCCTTCGACCAGGTATTCCTCGCCGTGGAGGAAGAGCAGCAGCGAGGGGATCATATAGACGCTTGCCATGGCAAAGGCAAGGCCGATCTCGCCGGAATTGATGTTTGACAGGAACACCGAAAGCGGCTGGGAATCCGCGTCCTTTAAGAGGATCAGCGGCTGCTCGACCATGTTCCAGTAGTCGATGAACACCAGGATCGCGATCGAATACAGTGCCGAGCGGCATTCCGGCAGGCAGATCTTCGTAAAAACCTGCCATTCGTTGGCGCCGTCCACTTTGGCCGCTTCGATCAGCGAATACGGGATGCGGCGCATGAATTTTGTCAGCAGGAAGACCGAAAACGGCGCGAACATGCCGGGCAGGATGATCGACCACGGCGTGTTGATGATGCCCAGCCACTGGCTGACAAGGAAGTTCGGCACCAGGGTGACCTGGTAGGGCATCAGCATCAGGATCACGTAGAAAAAGAAGACGCCGTCGCGGATCTTGCCCCGCCAGCGCGTAAAGCTGTACGCCGCGACCGAGGCGATCGCGACCTGCAGGATCACGATCGGCAGCACCAGCAGGATGCTGTTCCAGTATTTGAGCAGATAGTTCGGGGATTTGATCAGACCCGAGATGTACTGGGAGAGCGTGACCTTGTCCGGGATAAACTTCAGATTGACCTTTTCCGAGACAAAGCCGCCGCCCGCCGAGGAGAAGATCATGCCGTAGTTCGAGCGGATCTCGCTTTCGGACATGAAGGAGTTCGTGAAGGTCAGCACGGTCGGCAGCAGAAACAGCACCGAAAAGACCAGGCACAGCACGAACATCGCGCCGCGGGAGAAATAGCGTTTTTTCTTCATCCCTCCACGTCCTTTCCGAACCAGTCCTCGATCTTGAACAGGAGGGCGATGAGCACGACCATGACGACCGCCATGATCACGGCCGCCGCGGAGAGCTTTTGATAGTCGAACGAACGGAAGGTGTTGTTCATGAAATGCTGCAGCATGTACAGCCGCCCCAGCGGATAGTCCCCCGTCAAAAGATAAACCTCGCGGAAGACCTTGAAGGAGTTGATCAGCGACAGGATCGTGACGAACAGGACCGTGGGCGAGAGATAGCGCAGCTTGATGGCGAAGAACTTATAGCTCTCCGAAGCGCCCTCGACGTCCGCGACCTCCAGAAGTTCCTTGGGGATATTGGCGAGCCCCGCCATGAAGAGGATCATGAAATATCCGAGATTCTTCCACAGAAACAGCAGCACGACGACATAGATGTTATAGTCGCTCTGCAGCCAGTCGATCTTATCCGCGCCAAAGAGCGAGATCCATTCGTTGACCGAGCCGTTATAGTTGAACAGCACCTGCCAGATCAGCACGACCGAGGCCACGGGGACCATCATCGGGCTGAGGAAAAAGGTGCGGAAGGTGGACTTGCCGGGGATGCGCGCCTCGAGCAGCACGGCCAGCGCCAGCGACAGCACGACCGCCAGCGGCACCGCAAGCGCCGAAAACAGCAGCGTGTTTTTCGCCGCCATCAGAAAGGCGGAGTTGGACAGGAGCTTTGTAAAATTGTCGAGAAAAACAAAGTTCCGCGTGCCGACGCCGTCGATCATCGAATAGTACACGACGACGCCGAAAGGCACGATGAAAAACACCCCGACGCCCAGCAGACTCGGCGAGAGAAAGCACAGGCTCGCGGCGAGATCCCGCCACTTGTTATTCCGTTGTTCCTTTCGTCTGTCTGTCATGCGGCATCCGTCGATTCTTCTGGATTTTCAACTAAATATTGTAGCATAGTTCTTGCAGCAGCGCAAGGGAAAGCGCCCTTCTTCGCCATTTTTCTTTCCCGTGCGCAGCCTCCGGACAGTCTATGCGGCGGAGAGAAGGCTCTCCGCCGCAGATGGGTTTTGGGTTTGTGCGCGCTCAGCGCTGCTCGTTGACGTAGATGTTCATCTTGCCCTGGACCAGCTTGCCCACCTCTTCGGCAGTCTTCTGGCCGGCGAAGAAGGCGTCGGTCTGCTCGGTGATGATGTCAAGCACCGCCGTGTTCTGGCTGTAGAGCTTGGTCGCGGTGTTGATGACCTCCATCACCTTGTCGGCCTGTTCCTGGGTAAGAGAGTAGTAGGGCTTGGGCTCGTCCATGCCATCGGTCCAGAAGCCGCCGCGGGCGATCGGGATGCGCTCGCCGGTGTCGGGATCGAGACGGTAGTTGCCGTTTTCGTCCTTTTCATACTCGATGGTCATGGCCTCTTTCAGCTGCTTTTCGAGCAAACTGCGGTTGGCCGGGAAGCCCCAGTAGTAGCCCTGGGTATCAAGGCCCTTTTCTGTCATGAAGCCGCGCAGGAACTGCCAGGCGGCGTCCTTGTCGGCGCAGTTGGCGCTCATGGCATAGCCGGAGCTGACGTTGAGATAGCTGCCCACGCCGGATGCGGTCGGGAAGCCGATATAGGTGATGTTTCCGCCGAACTCGGCCTCGGTGCGGGTGATGTCGTCAAAGCTGCCGAGGTAAAGGCGGGTCAGCAGCTGTTTGCCCTCGCTGATGCGGGCATTGTCGCTCTGGTACTCGTCCCAGTTGAAGTTCATGCTGTCAAAGGCGTTCGGGAAGAGCTTGGAGAAGGTCAGCAGATCGGCGAATTCCTTGCTGTCAAAGCGGCACTGTCCGGTCGCCCAGTCGATGTAATAATCCGCGTCGATCGTCAGCATGTCGCGCAGGATGTCGCCGCTGGTGGTGAACTGGTCAAGGACTGTGCAGCCCTCGGGCATCCTGGCGAGCGCGGCGACAACGTCGGAATAGCTCCAGCCCGGCTTGTCGCCAACGATCTGGGCCGCGCCGGCCAGCGTGACGATGTTGAAGGTGGAAATCGTGGAGCAGAGCTTGCCGTTCTCCTCCAGCGCCTGGAGGACGTTGGGCAGAAAGTCGTCGCGCTTGATCTCGGCGTCGGCGTCGATGTAGGGATAGAGATCCTCCAGCAGGCCCTTGGCGGCCAGCTGCTGATACGGCATGCCCTGCAGCGACAGGATGTCGGGCAGGTTGCCGGACATGATCTCGGTCGTCAGCTTGGTCAGGCCGGCGCTGTAATCCTCGTCGGTGTTAAACTGTGAGTAATCGACGACCTCGATGCGCACGTTGCTGTTGCGGTTGAAGCGGATGACCGCCTCCTGCAGCGGGCCGTCCGTCCACTGGCAGGCCAGGGTCAGGCTCTCCTTCTGCGGCACTTCGGCAAAGGACTTTTTCGTGACCGTGACAAACTCGGTCGTCACGTTTTCGTATTTCGAATCCCAGCTGTTCGTAACAGCGATGAAGCTGCCGTCCTCGCGCACCGAGAAGCCGGCGAGTTCGCTGGAGAGGACATCGACGTTCAGCCAGTCGAAGAGTCTTACGCTCTCTTCGCTTTCCAGGTTATAGCCGTAAACGATGATGCCGCTTTCATAATACAGATCGTAATCACCGCCGCCGGTGAAGAAGTTGTAGGCATAGCGCGGGCCGTTCCAGGTCTGGGTGACGCGGCCGGTGGCTGGGTCGATCGCGGCGATCTTACTGTCGCCGGTCATTTCATCGCTGTAGGCGACGGCGAGCGAGCCGTCCTTCATCGTAAAGATGCTGTTGACGTAGCCTTTGACGTCGATCTTGGAACTGGCCGCGCCGTCGGCGCCCATGACGATCAGGCCGGTGTTGGCCGCGATCAGGACCTTGCCGCCGGCATAGCTCATCCCGCTGGGCCAGAAATAGTCGCCATCGTCGGAATTGATCCGGACAAGGCTTTTCTCCGCGCCGGTCTTGTCCAGCATGCGCAGATACCAGTTTTCCTCATACTGGAAATAGTCCCAGTATGCCGTGTCGTCTTCCGTCACGCCCTCGGGCGCGTCGCTCCAGGTCTCGGAGGTGTGGTAGATCGCGGCAAGATCGCCGTTTTCGTCGGTGGCAAGATAACTCATCTCAACGTTGAAATTGTGATCCTCGGGGACCTCCGGCTCAAAGGGGACATAGCCGGAAAGCTTGGTGATCTTACCGTCGTAGGTCACAAATTCCAGCGACTCGCGGATGATGTCAAACTGGCCTTCCCATTCCTCGACTTCGCCCTCGCGGGGCTCGCGCTGGCCGACCACGTCGGACGAGGTGGCGTAAAAGCCCGTCTCGGTGAAGCAGGCGGCGCCCATGGGGCGGTTGTTGTTATTCGCCTTTTCAAAGGAAGAGACATAGACAAATTCCGGCGTCGTTTCCTTGCCGCCGGTCTTGCCGGTATTCCCCGGCTTGGCCGAGCCGTCGTTGCTCTCCTTCGCTCCGCAGGCCGCAAGAGAGAAGACCATCATCACAGCCAGCACGGAGGCGATCAGCGCACGAAATATTTTCTTCATTGTATTCCTCCAAAAGTTTTTATCGTTCGGTAACATACGGCCGGAAGCCGCACGGACGGAGCACTGTCATTTTTGTCCGACTGCATTGTAGCACACAAGGGTGCCGGATGTCTCTTAAGCTTTCTTAAACGTGGGATAAACAATTGTTTCCGAGTAAAAATGTGGTATAATCATGCTGACGATCCATGCGGTGCAAAGCGTGCTGTTTGCCGCTTTGCCATTCGCGGAGGCGCCGCTACCAAATGCGAGGTGAATTGACTATGGCTGCAAGATCCCATATTCTGATCGTGGACGACGATGCGGATATCCGCCAGGTGCTTCGTCTTCTGCTGCGCGACGACTATAACGTAACCGAGGCGGAGGACGGCCCGGCCGCCATCCGTGCGGTCAAGGAGAACTCCGATATCGACCTGATCATTCTTGATGTGATGATGCCGGGCATGTCCGGGCTGGAGGCCTGCGACGCCATCCGCGGCATCACGAACGCCCCCGTGCTGTTCCTGACGGCCAAATCCGCCGAAAAGGACCGTATTTCCGCCTATCGCAGCGGCGGGGACGACTTTTTATCCAAGCCTTTTTCGCACGACGAGCTGCTGGCCAAGGTCGGCTCGCTGCTGCGGCGCTACAAGGAATACCGCGGCAAGCCGGAGGCGGCGCTGGCGGTGGAAAACCTGGAGATCGATTTTTCCTCACACAGCGTCAAGAGCGCAGGCGTCGACGTCTCGCTGACGGATACGGAGTACGCGATCCTTGAATATCTGCTGCACAACCGCGGCACGACCGTCACCACGCCCGATCTCTATGAGGCCGTGTGGAAGGAGCGCTTCCTCCCCGGCTCGGGCAATACGGTGATGGTCCACGTGCTCAATCTGCGCCGCAAGATCGAGGAAAACCCCTCCAGCCCGAAGATCATCCGTACCGTCTGGGGAAAGGGCTATCAGATTGATTAAACGGACGCTTGCACGCGCAAGCCTGAACGCGAAGATGCTCTTCGCCGCTTTGCTTGCGCTGCTTCTGGCCGTCGGCGTGTTTGCGCTCGCCTACGGCGTGGGCAATTATTTCATCGACAAGGTCTATATGAGCAGCGAGTCCGTCGCCGCCCGCAAGGCGCAGATCTATACGGACTTTAATATCTACGTGCGCCAGAACGCCCTTGCCGGGTCCGACTCCACCGCCATTGCGCGCTGGACGGCCGAGCGGGAAAACGTGACGATCGTCGTCACGGGCCGCGGCGGCAATTACAGCGTGCGCCGCGGCGAGCAGATGCCCGTCAACAACCAGATCAGCGACCTGATCGAGATCGCCGGCGTTTACGGCAAGCTGTATCCGATGCGTTTTGCCGACGGCGAGTATCAGATCGCGATCGGCGACAACTCGCAGGCGCATGAGAAAACGCTGTTTCTCATCGGCTCGCTCGTACTGGCGGGCGTGGCCTTTATCGCGGTGATGTTTTTGTATATCCGCCGCGTGACGGACCGGATCATCGACCTGTCGGAGGAGGCCGTGGTCATCGGCTCCGGCGACCTGGAGGCGCCGATCACGACCGACGGCGGCGACGAGATCTCCGTTCTCGCAGCCGAGGTGGACAATATGCGCCACGCGGTGATCGAGCGTATGGGAAACGAAAAGCGCGCGTGGGAAGCAAACAGCGAACTGATCACCGCCATTTCGCACGATATCCGCACGCCGATGACCAGCCTGATCGGCTATCTCGGTCTGCTGACCGAGGGGGGCGCCGACGCCGAGAGCCGCGAGCGCTTTGCCGCCTCGGCCTATTCCAAGGCGCTGGAGCTGAAGGAGCTGACGGACGAGCTGTTCAAGTACTTTCTCGTCTTCGGCCGGGCGGAGCTGGAAATGCAGCGCGAGCGCTATGACGCGCGGCTGCTGCTTGAGCAGCTTGTGGGCGAGGCGGTTTTTGATCTGTCCGACGCAGGCTTTGAGATCGAACAGATCGACTTTCACGGCGAGTGCAGCGTCGTGGCGGACGCCATGTATCTCAAGCGCGTAATGGACAACCTGGTCACGAACGCAAAGAAATACGCAGACAAGGCAAGCCCGATCGTCTTCTTATCCGAGCTGTCGGAGGGCAGGCTGAGCGTGTGCGTGTCAAACGTGATCGCCAAAAACGTCTCCCGTGTCGAAAGCACCAAGATCGGGCTGCGCACCTGCGCCAAGATCATGCAGGCCATGGGCGGCAGCTTTACCTCCAGGATCGACGAAAACCATTATATGGCCGAGTTCTCTCTGCCGGTCGAGGCGGAGGGCGGCGCGTGATCCGCACCGCTGTTGCCTCGTCTTCAAAAAGGAGCGTGAAATGCTTTTCACGCTCCTTTTTTGTGTGTATGTGGAGGGTTGCTTCTATTTTAAACGATATATTATGTTCATTGTGGGGGATAATGTTGCTTTTTTTCGCCTTCTCCGGCGGAAAAATCTTAAAAATGCGCTTGCGCACCGTGTCGAAACCGATTGCTTATTGACAATCCGCGGCGAGATGCGGTACTTTATAGAGGAATGTGCAATTCTTTCCGCGATACTTCGCGCAGGGTACGATATGGAAAAAACAAAGCTGAAAAAAAAGCCGGCCAGGCATGTTCTGGTCCTTGTGCCGGTCATATTGCTCCTGCTTGCGGCGCTCGTCTACGTTACAACGCTGTATGTCCGTTCTCTGCCGGCTTCCGGGTCGGAGGAGATCGAAAGCGAAACGGGTTCTGCCGCGCCGGCGGTATCGGCGCAGAGTATGCCCGCGGCCGCGACACCCGCTCCCACGCCTTTTCAGCCGCTGCCGCTCACCTTGGATATCGTGACCTCGGTCGAGGTGCTGGATATCGTTGTCTGCGACAGCGAGGGGCTTGCCGTGCCGGGCTTTGCCTTCCCGCTGGAGATCCGCTATGAAAGCGGCGAGAGCCACAGCGTCCTGACCGACATCAACGGCCACTACTACGCCGAATATCTGATCGGCGGCGAATACACCGTTACGATGCCCCCCTTTGAGGGCTTTGAGGTGCCGGAGAGCGTGACCTGTCTTGTTGAGGACCGCCCGGCCAGCACCGCGCCGATCGACGTGGAGACGCTTTTCGCCATCAACGGTCTTGATCCCTACATCGAGGGCGATCCCGCCTTTCTTTACCGTTATGAGGTCGGTGAAAACGGATATCTGCTTCTGTCGGACGGCGGAGAGAGCGACGTGCTGCCCGTTGAAGAAGACGGCGCGCTCGCCCGGGGCGAACGCAAGACGCTGCTTTATTTCCGCAGCGACGGCACGCCCACCACGCGCGAAGAGCTTGGCGAGGACGCCGTGGAGTGGACGGATTATTACACCGAAGAGAAGACAGAGACCGTCAGACTGATCCTTGCCGACGGCGTGGTCGACGACGCCTTTGCGATCACCGTTGAGCCGAATGAAAACGCAGCCCCGACAAGGCTGCGCTCCGGCTGGATCGAGATCGGCGGCAAAACCTATTACGGCAACCGCGCCGGGGGGCTGGTGACGGGGCTGAAGAATATCGACGGCAAGTTGTATTTCTTCGATCCCGACGGCGTCAAGGCCTCAAAGCTCGGCATCGACGTGTCATACTTCAATTCCGCCATCGACTGGAACGCCGTCAAGGCCGGCGGCATCGACTTCGCGATCGTGCGCGTCGCGGGCCGCACCTGGGAAAAGGGACTTTTGTTTGAAGACGAGGATTCCTATCGCCAGGGCACGAACGGCGGGTTCTATCTCCAGGGCGCCAAGGATGCCGGGCTGGAGGTCGGCGCGTATTTCTACTCCAACGCGATCAACGCCAAGGAAGCTGTCGAAGAGGCCGAGTTTGCCCTTGAAATCCTGAAAAAATCCGGCGTCTCGCTGGACATGCCGATCTACTATGATCTGGAATACTCCGGCGAATACCCGCGCGGCCGCGCCGACCGGCTCAATCTCTTCCAGCGCGCCGAGATCGTCAAGGCCTTTTGCGGCGCGATTGAAGCGGCAGGCTACCGCGCCGGCGTCTACGCGGGCGAGTATTTCTTCTCGCGCTCGCTGCGTCTTGACGACGTCGCGCCCTATGACGTCTGGTACGCCGTGTATACCAACAACTTTGCCCTTCCGAAATACCGCGGCTTTGATATCTGGCAGTTTTCCGAAAGCGTCCGCATCAACGGCATGCCGGACGAAACCGACATGAACGTGATCTTCTGATTTTTTCGATTCCTGACAAAACCGCCCTGCGGACTTATCCGGTCCGCAGGGCGGTTTTCTTTTTTTACCGGGAATTGCGCCGCTCAGCCGTTTTCCGGCTTGCCGAGCCAGGCCTCCTCCGGGTCGGTCTCCGGCTCGCTGACCAGGTCGACCGCACTTTCGATCAGCTTGATCATCTCCCAGACCGAGCGGAACTGGACGGTCTTATCCTCTTCCATCCAGGTGATCCTGCCCTGCCAGCTGCTGTTTTGTCTGTGCTGGACGCGGACGATGAACGTGCCGATGTCCCCGTGTTTCGATAAAAGCGCGTCGTCACTCATGATTTTTTTCCTTTCCTCTGTCATCCTTGTCAGCTTTTTCTCTTTGCCGAAGCTCCGGCTGTTCGTGCCGGGATAGGGGAAGCGCAGATAATCATACAGCTTTTCCATCCGCAGCACCATCTGGCCGATCCCGCTGAAGGGAACGCATTCGGTGGAATAGCTGTGATAAAACTCGCCTGAGAGGTCGCCCTCGTTGCTGCCGTTGATGCAAAGCACCACGCCGTTCGGAGCGCCGATATACCACTGCGTTCTCTCCATCGCCTTACCCCTGTCTCATGCTCGGGTCCGTCGGTTCGACCGTCGGGACCCAGAACATGCTGTTTACATAATATTCTATCCGGGAGCGCTGGCGGCCGATAATGAAGCGCTGGTTGATACGCTTCTGCACGATCGCACAGTTTTCGCGCGTGGTGTTGACGAGCAGGGCAAGATACTGTCCCCTGCCGTACTGGCACATCGCGTCGCCGCGCCGGATCGAATGGCGCACGGCGTCGCCCATGCGGCGCGTCAGTTCTTCCAGGGCCTTGCCGTCCTTCATCGGGTTGCCCTTGCCGTCCACGACGGTGCACAGCATCAGATACACCGACTGGCCGCCGCGCTCGAGCATGCGCTCGACCATGCGGTAGATGCCGGTAAAGACCGTGTAGTTGCACAGATACCCGCCCGGGAAACGGTCGTCCTGGCCGGTCAGCTCGGCCTGGATGACGTCGAGCGCGGCGTACTGCCGCATCTCCTCTGCGCCGAGACGCGAAAACTGGTCGAGCATCTTCTGTGAGGGGCGCAGCCCCAGTTCGTTGAAATAAAACTGTTCGGTGTCGTTATACAGCTTTCTGGCTTCCTCATATCGGCCGAGCGAGACCAGAGCCTCCATCGTCAGGCTCTCCCAGTCGGCCAGCGGGTCGACGCCGCTTGCCACCGTGCCCAGCTCTTCAAGCTGGAAGAAGTCCTCGTTCGCGCGCAGGATCTCCGCCGCGTTTTCCACGCAGCGGCAGAACATGCCCTTGAGACGGCGCGCCTCCTGCGACACCCAGATCACCGAGGTCTTGTTCGGCAAAAATTCGCCGTCGTACCAGTGCGCCGCGTCCATATACAGCGCCAGCTTTTCGTCGCGGTCCTCCGTGGCCTCCGCCTCGTTGACAAGCCGCTCGAACTCGGCCGCGTCCTCCACGACCTGCAGCTCGTTCGTCCAGAAGAACACGCCGTGACGCTGTTCGATAAGATTCACCGGGGGCAGCCCGGCCTTGACAAGCTTTTTCTTGGTGTTGTAGATCACGCTCTGCAGCGCGTGGTGGACGTTGGACATGTCGCGGTCTTCAAACAGCAGTTCTTCCAGCCGGTCGCGCGTCACGCCGTGCTCCCGGTCGTGCAGCAGGATCTGCAGCAGATCGGACATCTGCGATTCGCTGCCCTTCGAGCCGCCCGCGACCAGCTTGCCGTTCCACAGCACGGAAAAGCCGCCGAGCATGCGGACATATAAAACATCGGTTTTCGTCTGTGCGATTCTCACGTCTGATCCCTCCGTTTTCCTTTTCCTCAGGCGCCGAGCCTCTTGACCATGTTCTCATAGTTCACGCAGGAGATCAGCGCGGTGTCTTTGGTGATCTTTCCTTCGCGATACAGCTTTAAGAGGCTGCCGTCCATCGTGCACATGCCGTCGGCCACGCCGGCCTGCATGGCGGACTCCAGCTGATGCAGCTTGTCCTCGCGGATCATGTTGGAAATCGCGACCGTGCTCTTCATGATCTCGAACACCGGCAGCTGGCCGCCGTCCGTCGAGGGGACAAGCTGCTGGCAGACGACGCCTTTGAGGATCTGCGCCAGCTGGATCTTGACCTGTTTCTGCTGGTTGGCCGGGAACACGTCAAGGATACGGTTGATCGTATTCGCCGCGCTGGAGGTGTGCAGCGTGCTGAGCAGAAGCACGCCTGTCTCCGCCGCGGTGAGCGCCGCGGAGATCGTGTCATAGTCGCGCATTTCCCCGAGCAGGATCACGTCCGGGCTTTCGCGCAGAGCCGAGCGCAGCGATTCGAGATAGCCCGGCGTGTCGATCGAGATCTCGCGCTGGGTGACGATCGCCTTGTCGTGGCGGTGGATATACTCGATGGGGTCCTCCATCGTGATGATATGGCAGTCGCGGCTGCGGTTGATGCGGTCGATCATGCAGGCAAGCGTCGTGGACTTGCCCGTTCCGGCCGAGCCGGTGATGAGTACAAGGCCCTTTTTGTTTTCCGCAAGAGAAAGCACGCTTTCGGGGATGCCCAGCTTCTGCGGGTCGGGCAGGCCGAATTTGATCACGCGCAGCACGGCGGCAAGTGAGCCGCGCTGGCGGAAGACATTTACGCGAAAACGGCCCAGCTGCGGCACGGCAAAAGAAAAGTCGTCGTCGACGCCGCGGTCGAGATTGCCGCGGTCGCGGCGGCCGACGGTATAGATCTCGTCGACCAGCGCCGCGATGCCGTCGGGGCGGAGAAAGTCCTCCGGCGCGCGCACCTGCCTGCCCCCGCACTTGAAGGTGACGGGAAGCCCGGCGACCAGGAAAATATCGGCCGCATCGATTTCAATAGCCCTCTGCAGTATTTCCAGTACAGTCATTGTCGTTACACCTCAATTCCCGTCCCAAAGATTTGCGATAAGCGGATCCTGCTCCCATTCTTTTTCCTGCGTCCAGTTCAGCACGCGATAGCCGCCCTGTCCGTCGGGCCGAAGGCCGATCTGCAGCCGGACGCCGTCCTTTTCGGCGCTGCGCCACAGCGTGCCGTCGCCGTGCTTTTCCCAGCCGTCCTGCGCGCCGGCATACAGCTGTTCCATCAGCTCCTGCCCCTCTGTTTCCAGGGCATAGCGCGTTTTGACGGTCTCGGCAAATTTTTCGGCCAGGCGGACGTCCGCCTGCGCGGTCGAATAATTCAGCAAGGCAAGCGTCGTCAGGCAGATGCAGATCACCGCAAGCAGCAGGGCAAGCGGCCCCAGTTTGATCGGTGTGTGCTTCATGCCGCCGCCTCCTTCAAAAACACCGCCGTGTCGAGCGCGTAGATCTCCCGCGCGCCGCCGTCGGCGGACACGGTGATGTGTCCGCGCACCATTCGGCCAGAAGCGGCGTTCTCCTCGTCCCAGGTGATCGAGACCGTGAGCTTCCCGTTTTCAGCCGGGCGAAGATCGGCGTCATAGCCCGCGCGGACGAGCGTTCCGCTCTCTCCTTCGGCGAGCGAGGCGTTGCCGCCCTCGTCAAGCAGCGCGCAGAGTTCTTCGGGCGCAGAAGCGGCGGAAAACGCCTCCGCCGCGTTTTGGGCAAGGCAGACCGCGTCGGTCAGCTCCCGCGCCTCGGCGCTGCCGCGGCGGCCGAGGGCAAAAATCTGCGTCAGCACCAGCACGATCCCGATCAGCCCCACCGTCAGCAGCAGCACCTCGATGTAAAAGGCTGTGACATGGCTTTCTTTTTTCATGCCGTCTCACCTCCGCTGCGAGGATGGATCAGAACGCGTCCCGCGTCGGTATAGACCTCGATCAGTCCTTCCGTGAGGCGCAGCTCAAAGCGGCGCGTCGCAGCAATGCGCTGCGCGCGTTCGGGCGACAGTTCTTCGCCGATGGCGGTATAGTCCTCCATCAGCGCGCCGTCAAAGCAGTAAAGATGCGTCGCATAGCCGCTGTCGCCGTCTGCGATCACCAGCACGTCGCCCAGGGCGGGATCCCGGCGCAGCGTGATCGCGCCGGCGCGGTCGCTTCCCTTCACGACAGTCGGGAGATATGCCTCGAGCGCGCGGACGTCCATATTATCGCCGCGGCCCGATACCGTGCCGCGATAGCTTTGTGCGCCGAAAACCACCAGCAGGAAAAAGCCCGCCAGAAAGATCGCGGCGATCCCGATCATCACAAGGCCGAGACCTGAGGTATGTTTTTCCCGCATGCTGCGCTCCCTCCTTTCGGGAAAGACTTTGCCTTCACTTGGCGACCACCTTTACCGTGGGCGGCATGTTGGAGGCATAGATATCATAAGCGACGTAATAGTCGGCCGTGTTGATCTGCAGGCCGTAATTTTCTTCAAGATACCGAAGATCCGGCGGATAAACGCCCTCGACGACATAGCACTGCCGCGCGCCGCTCTCCACCGCCTCGCGGATCGCCGCCGCGCCGTTTTCGCGGTTTTCGCTCCCGCCGGCCGTGCGGATAAAAAACCAGATCAGCGCGATCAGGACGGCAACGGAGAGCAGATACCAGATCCAGGTGCGGTTTTTTTCAACCTTGTCCGAATACATCCCGCATCCTCCTCAGCCGACGGAGTTCATCATGCCGATCAGCGGTAGCATCACGCTGAGCAGCGAGAGCCCGACCGTGAACATCAAAACGCCGGAGAGCAGCGGGTCGACGACGCCGACCAGCCGGTCAACCAGGTTTTTGCATTTTTCCTCGAGCAGGTCTGTCAGTCGGCCGAGGACGTGCTCCATATTGCCGCTGCGTTCGCCGGCCAGCAGCATACGGCCGTAGACAGGCTCGAACAGTTCCTCGTCATAGGCGCTCTGCGCGATCGAGTGGCCCTCCTCCATTCGGGCGAGGCAGCGGCTGAGCTTTTCCTCGACCGGCGCGCATTTCGCCATCGGCATACTTTTTTTCATCGCGTCGTCCTGCATCTCGCCGCTGGCCAGGAAGGTGGACAGCGCGGAGGTAAAGCGGAACATGCCCATGCTCTCGAGGATCGAGGAGCAGAGCTTGCTGCGGCGCAGCAGCGCTTCGACCTTGTCGCGTTTGCCGTTCTTCCACATGGCAAGCCCGCCGAGCAGCAAGACGGCAAGCAGCACCATCACGGCGAGCGCGATCCAGCAGAAGGCATAGGCCGAGTAAACATAGCGATAGCTCGACGCGGCAAGACTGCCGGTCAGCGTGTCGTACACGTCCGTAAAGGCGGGCAGCACCATGATGAGCATGACCGTGAGCACCGCGATGATCAGCACCAGCATCGCCGCGGGATAGGTGACGGCGTTGCGCAGCTTTTCGGAAATGGTTTTCTGATCGGCATAATAGCCCGCCAGGCGGAAAAGCACGTCCTCGAGACGGCCGGAGCTTTCGCCGGCCTCGATCATGTCGAGCGCATAGTCCGGAAAGATCCCGCTCTCCCGCATCGCGGCGGCCAGAGACGCGCCGCCGTCGACCTTTTCCTTCATCACGGCGAGGCCCTTTTCCAGCACGCCCGCTTCGCTGCCGTGCTCGCTTTGCAGAAGCGAGACGGCCTCGTCGGTCTGGATGCCGGTCTGGACCATCATCGCCATGCTTTCGCAAAAGGCGCTTACGCCGAGATCGTCCAATTTTTTCTTACTCATGTCCTTCCTCTCCTTGCTCAATACCAGTAGAGATCCGAATAATTGCTGCCGTCGCCGATGAACTTGTCGTCGGAGCCGTTGGCGGCAAAGGTCATATCCATGCGGTTCCAGTCGTCCTTGCTGGTTTCAAAGCTTACCGTTACCCAGCCGCTTTCCTTCGTATAAAACATGTTCCAGGCGTGATACAGGTCGTCCGGCGAGACGTAGCCGAAGATCTCCTTTGTCGGGATCCCCTGGCTGCGCAGCATCGAAGCGGCCAGCGCCGCATAGTCGAAGCAGATGCCCTTGCCGGTGCGCATCGTCTCGTCCGGGTCCGGCAGATAGCCGGAGGCGACCGTTGCCGCCTTTTCTCTGTCATAGCGGACAGCCGAGGCAATAAAGCGATAGACCGCCGCGACGACCTCGATTTCGTTGTCGGCGCCGGCGGCAAGCTCGGCGGCCTTTTTTACGCAGTCCGATTCGGCGCTGTAGGGCACATAGACGTTGGGCCGCAGATAGGGCTGAAATTCGTCGATCAGCTTGACCGTGCGGGTAGCGGAGGCGATTTCGGCATATTTCTTTTCCGAGACGTTTTCCATTACGCGGAAACGGTAAGCCCCGCTGCCGCAGCTGAGCGGGAAGACGCCGGGCGTCCCGTCGGCGGCGAGATCGTAGGTGTAGGTGTCGTCGCCGCTGATCACCTGGAATTTCAGCCGGTGGTCCGACACGGCCGAGACCGCGACGTAGCCCTTATCCAGCGAGGACAGGTCGAACCTGGCCTTTGCGCCGCCCTCTGCCGCCGCTTCGTTGAAGCCGGATTCCGCAAACGGCGGGGCGACGTAGCTGCCCTGCTTGGCGCTGACCGCGGAGACGGAGGCCGACGAAGCGTTTCGATTCAGCGGCGGGGGCGCCGGCACGTCCGGCACGCCGCAGCCGCACAGCAGCAGCGCGGTCGCCGCGATCAGCGCAGCTATTCCCTTTTTTCGCACAGGCCTCCCCCCTCTCTTTCGGGTATCCCCTCCGGCGCGGACAGTCCCGTGCCGGGATCGCGTCGGATTATTGATCCAGCGCTTTGAGCTCGTCGCGCAGCGCCAGGATCTTTTTCACGTCCTCGCGGTAGTCGCCGGGCGTTTTGGCGCGCAGCTGCTCCGTCAGCTCTGCCACAGGCGCCGCGATCGGCGTAAGGGCCAGGTTCGCCATCACGCCCTTGAGCGCGTGGGCGGCCTCGAAGGCCGCGCTCAGATCGTCCTGTTCGACAGCCTGCGCCAGCTTTTCAAAATTGGCGTCGGCGCTGCCCATTCTGACCATGCGCAGATAGAAGGATTCGTTTTTCATGCATCTTCCCAGCCCCTCGTCCACGTTGGCGCCGAAGCTGCGCAGAGATTCGATCGTAAGCATTGTTTTCTTCCCCTTTCGCTTTATCGCCGCCGCGGAACGCGGCGGGATCGTTTTCATGCCGGTGGGTGCGCGAAATGCGACAAATAACCCTTTTTATTTTGTTAATTGTATCACGGAACGCGGGGATGCGCAACACGCTTTGCCGCTCCTGCCGGGAAAAATGCGAAAAACGGGAGCGCCCGACGTCGATGCGGGCGCTTCCGTTTTTTGTCTGTTATTCTGCGGTGTTTTTCGTCTCGGCCAGGATCACAAGCTTGTTGTTCTCCACGCTTGCCACGCCGCCGCTGACCGCGACGGAATCCGTCTGCGTGCCGTCGAAGCGGCAGCGGACGTTCCCCTTGCCCACGGCGCAGAGCATCGGCGCATGATCGCAGAGGATGCCGACCGAGCCGTCCGGCGTCGGGATCGAAACATAGTTGACCTGCCGCTCCAGCACGACGCCTTCCGCGGTGACGACCTTCAGCGCGATTCGATCTTCCATCGCTCAGGCCCTCTTAATACTCGCCGCGCTTGGCGATGACCTCGTCGATCGTGCCGCACAGCAGGAAGGCCTGCTCCGGCAGGTCGTCAACGTCGCCGCCGAGGATGGCCTGGAAGCCCTTGATCGTATCCTCGATCTTCACATACCGGCCTTCCATACCGGTAAAGTTTTCCGCCACGTGGAAGGGCTGAGAGAGGAAGCGCTGGATGCGGCGGGCGCGGTTTACGACCGCGCGGTCCTCTGCGCCGAGTTCGTCCATGCCGAGCACGGCGATGATATCCTGCAGCTGGCGGTACTTTTCCAACACGCTCTGCACGGCGCGCGCCGTCTCGTAGTGTTCCTTGCCGATCACGGCCGGGTCGAGGATGCGCGAGGTGGAATCCAGCGGATCGACTGCCGGGTAGATGCCGAGCTCCGCGATCGAACGCGAAAGAACGGTCGTCGCGTCAAGGTGGGCAAAGGTGGTCGCCGGGGCGGGGTCCGTCAGGTCGTCGGCGGGGACGTAGATCGCCTGCACCGAAGTGACCGAGCCCTTTGTGGTCGAGGTGATGCGCTCCTGCAGCGTGCCCATTTCGGTGGCCAGCGTCGGCTGATAGCCGACGGCAGAGGGCATGCGGCCGAGCAGCGCCGACACCTCGGACCCGGCCTGGGTAAAGCGGAAGATGTTGTCGATGAACAGCAGCACGTCCTGGCCGCTGCGGTCGCGGAAGTCCTCCGCGATCGTAAGGCCCGAGAGCGGAACGCGCAGACGCGCTCCGGGCGGCTCGTTCATCTGGCCGAAGACCAGCGCCGTCTTGTTGATGACGCCGGACTCGTTCATTTCGTTCCAGAGGTCGTTGCCTTCGCGGCTGCGCTCGCCGACCCCGGCGAACACGGAATAGCCGCCGTGTTCATAGGCGATGTTGCGGATCAGTTCCATGATCAGCACGGTCTTGCCGACGCCCGCGCCGCCGAACAGACCGATCTTGCCGCCTTTGGCATAGGGCGCCAGCAGGTCGACGACCTTGATGCCGGTTTCCAGCACTTCCGTCGAAGGGCGCACCTCGGTAAAGGCGGGCGGCTCGCGGTGGATCGGCAGACGCATTTCCGCCTTGACCTCGCCCTTGCCGTCGATCGGTTCGCCGACGACGTTGAACATGCGGCCAAGCGTAGCCTCGCCCACCGGCATGGTGATCGGCGCGCCGGTGTTGCGCGCCGCCATCCCGCGCGAGATCCCGTCCGTGGCGGACAGCGCGATGCATCTTGCGACGCCGCCGCCGGTCTGCTGGACGGTCTCCAGCGTCACCTTGCGGTCGGGCAGGTCGATCTCGACGGCGTTATACAGCTCCGGCAGATCTTCCGGAGCAAACTGAACATCGACCACCGGGCCGATGACTCTTTTGACTTCACCCTTATCCACGCTTTCCCTCCTTACTTGACTGCAAAGCGTTTGCGCCGCCGACGATTTCGGAGATCTCCGTCGTGATCGCGGACTGGCGCGCGTGGTTCAGCTCAAGGTTGAGCTCTGCGAGCAGCTGCTCGGTATTGTCGGAGGCGGCGGTCATCGCCGTCATCCGGGCCGAGTGCTCGCCGGTCTTTGCTTCCAGCACGACGGCGCGGACCGTGTTGTCGATATACAGACCGACAAGGCTGTCCACCAGGGATTTGCCGTCCGGCTCGAGGATGACGTCCCGCTCTCCTGTTCCGCCCGCCGGCGGATCGACGGGAAGCAGTTTTTTCGCGCACGGCTCCTGCCGCAGCGCGGAGGCATAATGCTCGTATAAAAGCACGATCTCGTCCGCCTCGCCGGAGAGATAGCGTTCTTTCAGCGCGTCGGACAGCGCCTTGACCTCCTCCATGCCCGGCGCGTCGGGCAGCTCCGGGAGTTGGCCTGCGATCGGCAGCGGCGAGGCCGCCATCAGGTCGCGCCCCCAGCGGCCGCAGACCAGGACGGAGGCGTCGCGCGTCTCGCGCTCAAGGCAGCCCTCGGCAAATTTCAGCAGCGCCGTGTTATATACGCCGCACAGCCCGCGGTTGCCGACAAAAAGCACATAGAGGACCTTTTGCACGTCCCTTTCCCGCAGGAAAGGATTGTCCCGCGCCGATGGGCCGGCGCTGACGCGCGAGAGCATTTCCCGCGCCGCTTCGGCATACGGCTGAAGGGAGAGCATCGATTGCTGCGTGCGTTTGAGCTTTGCGGCGGCGACCATCTTCATGGATTTTGTGATCTTGCGCGTGCTCTCCACGCTTTTGACGCGTGCGCGGATCGCCCGGACATTGGCCATGCTCTCTCCCTCCTTCCGTCAGACGTTTTGTCTATTGTTTATTGAAAATCGGCGGTATAGGCGCCGATCACCTCGCGCAGACGCGCAAGCTGATCGCGGTCCAGCTTTTTCCCGGAGAGGACGAGCTCCTCAAATTCCGGGAACTGGGTGTGCACATAGGGGATCAATCCCGCTTCATAGCGCGCGATATCACGCAGCTCGACGCCGTCGCAGAAGCCCTCGGCGGCCGAATAGATCGAGATGATCTGGTCGGCGGCGCTCATCGGCGCATACTGGCCCTGCTTGAGAAGCTCCGTCATTCTGTCGCCGCGGTGCAGCGTGGCGCGCGTGGTCTTGTCCAGATCCGAGCCGAACTGCGAAAAGGCCGCCAGCTCGCGGTACTGGGCCAGATCCATGCGCAGACGGCCCGCCACCTGCTTCATCGCGCCAAGCTGGGCCGCACCGCCGACACGCGAGACCGAAAGGCCCACGTTGACGGCAGGACGGACGCCGGCGTTGAACAGGTCGGTCTCCAGGAAGATCTGGCCGTCGGTGATCGAAATCACGTTCGTCGGGATATAGGCGGAGATATCGCCCGCCTGGGTCTCGATGATCGGCAGGGCAGTCATGCTGCCGCCGCCCGCTTCCTCGTTGAGGCGCGCGGCGCGCTCGAGAAGTCTGGAGTGCAGATAGAACACGTCGCCGGGGTAAGCCTCGCGTCCGGGCGGACGGTGCAGCAGCAGCGAGATTTCACGGTATGCCACAGCCTGCTTGGAAAGATCGTCATAGATGATCAGCACGTCGCGGCCCTTATACATGAAATATTCGCCCATCGCCGCGCCCGCGTACGGCGCGAGATACAGCATCGGCGCCGGCTCGGAGGCGTTGGCGCAGACGACGATGGTATAGTCCATCGCCCCGTTCTTTTCCAGTCTGTCGACGACGGAGGCCACCGTCGATTCCTTCTGGCCGATCGCGACATAGATACAGATCATATCCTTGCCGCGCTGGTTGAGGATCGTGTCGACCGCGATCGCGGTCTTGCCGGTCTGGCGGTCGCCGATGATCAGCTCGCGCTGGCCGCGGCCGATCGGGATCAGCGAGTCGATCGCCTTGATGCCGGTCATCATCGGCACGGAGACCGGGCGGCGCTCGATGACGCCGGGCGCCGGGCTTTCGACCGGGCGGGTGCCTTCGGCGCGGATTTCTCCTTTGCCGTCGACGGGACGGCCGAGCGTGTCGACCACACGGCCGAGCATCGCCTCGCCCACCGGGACCTCCATCACGCGGCGGGTACGCAGCACGGTGTCGCCTTCGCGCAGCTCGTCATAGTTGCCGAGAAGCGCCACGCCGACGCTGCCCTCGCGCAGGTCCATGACCATGCCGCGCAGCGCGCCGCGGAAGGCCAGCATTTCGCCCGCCATGACGTCGCTGAGGCCCGTGACGCTGCAGATCCCGTCGGACAGCGACGCCACGTGTCCGATCTGATAGACGTTCATGCCGCCCTCGATCGCGCCGAGCTTTTCCCGCAGAGCGGCGGACAACTCGCCCTCGGCCGAGGAGGCGGAAGAGAGTTCTTCCTCTGCGCGGCGCAGCATGCCGGACAGGCTGCCGTCAAAGACGGTGTCGCCGGTCTCGATCGTCAGGCCGCCGATCAGCGCCGGATCGACCGAGACGTCCAGTTCCGTCGGGATCGGCTTGCCGAGCGCGGCTTCGATCCCCTGCGCGATCGCGCGCTCGATGCGCCCAGACGCGTTTTCGTCCGTCTCCTCGGCAAAGCGGATGCGTACCCTCGCCCTGCCTTCGGCGGCAAAGCATTCCAGTTCGCCGCCCGTGGGGCGATAGCTCTCCGCAAAGTCGTCGACCTGGCGGCGCAGCAGCGCGCGCTTTGCCTGCGCGTATTTTTCGCCCGCCAGCAGAGACGCCGCAGCGCCGGTTATGCTGCCGGCCGCGGACGCGCTGACGCTTCTGCGCGCATCGCCGCGCAGAAGCTGCTTCTTTTTATCCAGTTCCGCCGCAAGCTGCCTGGCGGCTTCGGCGTCCTTTTCACGCGCAAGGCGGCTGTTTTCCTCGGCCGCGGCCTGCGCCGCGTCAAGGATCGCGCGGCAGGCGCGCTCGCCCTCCGCCTTGTCGTCCGGGATGCTGTCGAGAAGGCTTTTGGCGTTCTTCTCGGATTCGTCGGCGTGCGCAAGCGCCTGCTCGACCGAATCGCGGTGATCCCGGTAACCCTTGCGTACGATCTTTCTGCCGATAAAATAGAGCGCGGCAGCGAGGATCGCAAAGTTGATCAGTCCGTATATGATGTTCCAACCGCTCATGTCCTTCTCATCCCTCCTTCCCGCTGTTGTCTCGCTCGCGCGTCCGGCGGCGGCGCCTCTTCACTTTGGGGCGCGGCCGCGCCGTTCAGCGCGTTTCCTTTCCTTCTGCAAGCAGTCTCTCGGCAAGCAGGGCGGCAAGCTCGTCCGTCTCGGCGTCAAGCGCGGTGCGCGCCCGTTCGCCCTCGGCACGGATCTGCTCGTCCGCATCCGCCAGAGCCTTTTCGCCCGCGGATCTTGCTTCGCTTAAGGTCCGGCGGCTCATCTCGCTGTCCGCGGCGTGCGAAGCGTCCACGATCCCCTTGGCCTCCTCGCGGCGGAGAGACTTTTCCGCCTCGATCTGCCGCGCGCTCTCTTCGCGCTCGGCGCGGGCCGCGTCTTCTTTGGCCTGCGCCTCGCTGACACGCGCCTCACGCGCGTCCAAAAAGCGCACCACGGGGCCGTACAGGAAATGCTTGAGCAGGAAATACAGCAGGAAGAAGTTGATGATCGTCCAGATCAGTTCTGAAATGTTGATGCTTAACATTCCACAGCTTCCTCCGAAATGGTGTTACGTTTCATCCGGCGGTTTTCAGCCGGCCGGACTGTCGGCTAAAAAACGCTTAGATCTTACCGATCAGCATAAAGGCGACCAGCATGCCGTAAATCGTCAGCGCTTCCATCAGCGCGAGGGAAATGACGAGCGCGCCGCGGATGTTGCCGGCGGCCTCGGGCTGACGTGCGATCGCGTCCATAGCCTTGGAAGCGGTCCAGCCCTGGGCGATTGCGGTGCCGACGGCGGTGAGAGCCAGCGCGAGCGCGGCTGCCAGTGCGATAGTTCCAGATGCCATTGTAAATTCCTCCTAAATACTTGTGTTTTCTCTTTTCTGATTTTTATTCTTCTTCCTCGGCCGCTTCCGAGACATAGATGGAGAGCAGCATCGTGAAGACCATGGCCTGCAGCATGCAGAACAGCAGGCTCAGTACGTTCATGATCAGCGGCACGCCGATCGGGAATATCTCATACAGCTTTTCCGTCACGGTCTCCTCGCCGTACATGTTGCCGTAAAGTCGCAGCGCAAGCGAGGCGGGGCGAACGAACTGCTCGATCAGATTCAGCGGCAGCATCAGAAAGCAGAGATACAGCGGCTGGGCAAAGCTGAGAAGATAATGCTTCAAGCCCCGCTCGCGCACACCGATGACGTGCGTGGTG
>JAFSWC010000091.1 GCA_017444665.1 Oscillospiraceae bacterium | reverse complement strand
CGACGCCGGCAAGTTCCTCTCCGCTTACTACGACAAGAAGATCTATGAGAACGATCCGTTCGCAAAGGTAGACCAGATCGGTGTCGGCAAGCTCGTCGACATGGCCTGCCGTCTCGGCCGCGCCACCCGTCCTGAGCTGCACCTCGGCGTCTGCGGCGAGCACGGCGGCGATCCGTCCTCTGTCGAGTTCTTCCACAAGGTCGGTCTCGACTACGTCTCCTGCAGCCCGTTCCGCGTTCCCGTCGCCCGTCTCGCCGCCGCCCAGGCCGCGATCAAGGATCTTAAGAGCGCCGAGGCTGCCGAGACCGAGAAGAAGGCCGAGCTGGAAGCCAAGGTCGAGCAGGCCAAGGCCGCGCTGAGGGAAGCCACCGAAAAGCTTTCCGCCGCCGCTGCCGACGCCACCGACGATCTCAGAGACTTCGTCTCCGCCGGGCTCAAGAGCCTGAAGGCCGGCTGGGAAGAGGCCAAGAAGACCTTCGGCGAGGAGCAGGGCAAGTAATCTGACCTGATAAACCAATCAAAAAAACACGCTCTCACACGAGAGCGTGTTTTTTTGATATGCTGTTTGCCCTTTGCGTCATTCCTTCGCGATCTTCGGCTCGTGATACTCCACGCCGTTGTCAAAGCGCACCGTCTCCGGCGGCGTCTCCAGCTTTTCGGGATTGTCGAGATAATAACGCATGTCGTCGAAAAAGCGGGCATAGTGCGCGCCGGAGCAGACGCGCTCGTCGGCCGTAATGCCGATGGGCAAAAAACGCTTCATGCGGATCTCGCCGTTTTCCTCAACGGCCACCTTCTCCGTCGTCCCCATGCCGAAGAACAGCCCCACGTCGCCCCAGTTGTACAGATGATGGTTCACATCGTGCAGCCCGATCGAGGCGGTGTTCGTGATATACATGCCCACGTAGAAGGGCAGCTCTTCCATCAGCACGCCCGGCGCAAGCCCGTAGCGGTCAAGGAATCTGACCAGCCCCACCACAACGGTGGCCAGTCCCGGCACGGCAAAGAGAAAGCTCAACAGCTTGTCCACAAAGCCCGTCCCCGCGTTCTCGCCGCGGTTGGCCGCCACGGCGGCGGTCATGCGGTCGCGTACGTCATAGATCGTATCGGTCAGATCGAACTTGATCTTTACCACGGCCTCGCCGTCGTCGGCGTCGTTCGGGTTGCGCAGGATCGTAAAGGCGGCCGAGCAGTTGTTGCGCGCAAAAAGCTGCTTGTTCATGATAAAGCGGTTGACGGTGGGATTCTGGCTGATCGCGCGCACATAGGCCGCCACGATGATCTGCATATAGGTGATCGTCTCTTGCTTCTCCGCCTTCTGCCTGCGGATATAGCGCGACATCTTCTCCATATCGGCCCTGTGCTTCAAAAACACCTGCGCGTCGCAGCGCATCGGCATCACATAGGGCGTGATCTTCATAACGGGGTCGATCCCCTTAACGCGGCGTCCGTCGGGTCGTCTGCCAAACATAACGCGGCCTCCTTAAATACTTCCAATATTTGAATTTGCATCCCATTCTACCACACCTGAGGGTACGGCGCAACTGCCTTTGACAAAAAATCCGCCCCGGTCGAAAAGACCGGGGCAGGGGGTACGTTTTCGTTCTCAGTGCGAATTGTAATAGGCGATCGCGGTGCTGTCGGTCAGGATCAGGTCGCACTTGCCGGCAAAGAGATAGCTGAAGCACTCGGTCGTGCCGCCGGCCAGACGCGTGATCTGCCCGAGGCGGTTTGCCACCTTGCCCGAGCTCTGCAGCGCCTCCATGGCCTCGGCCGTCGTGCACATGGCCATGCGGCGGCCGTTCAGCTGCAGGCTGTTCCAGATGTTCGACCCGTCGCGCGAGGCGATCACGATGTCGTTGTGCACATAGGGCCCGTATACGGTGTAGCGCTTGTTTTCAATGTCTTTTTCCGGCAGAGCCAGTCCGCCCCAGGCGCAGTCGATGTTGCCGGAATACAGCTCGATATACACGTCTTCCTTTTCCACCACGTGTACCTGCAGCGTCCAGCCCAGCTTTTCGCACATCCTCGTGGCCAGTTCCACGTCAAAGCCCCAATAGTTGCCGTTGTCGCCGTAGGCAAAGGGGAAGGAGTTTTCGTCCACCCCGATGATAAAGGTGCGCGGCTCCGGCGGCTCATAGGCCGACAGCGCGTTCGCCCTTCTGCCGAAGCTGACCATGTTCGAGCCCAGCCACTTGCGCGACAGCTCAGCGATCGTGCCCTCGGCGTTCATTTCCTCCAGCGCGGCGACGACGTAGTAATACACCATGTCGTCGTTGCGGAAGGCCATCGAATAGTCCTGCGACACGAGCGTCATCACGGGATTTACGCCGTAGGACACGCCGCCGCAGCCCGCAAGCGAAAGACATACCGCGAGCGCAAGCAGCAGACAGACCAGTTTTTTTCTCATAGCTGTTTCACCAAAGTTTTCATTCTATCCGGATCCCGTCCGGCGTCTTGCAAAAGCTGTGCGAGAAGAACGCTTCCATCGCCCGAACGAGATATTCCGTATCCTTCGCGCCCGCCGTCTCATAGCAGGAGTGCATCGCCAGCTGGGCCAGTCCGATATCCACGCTGTCAAGCGAAACGTGCGAAAGACTGATGTTGCCCAGCGTCGAGCCGCCCGGCTTATCCGCGCGGTTGGTAAAGCGCTGCACCGGCACGTCCGCTGCGCGGCACAGCTCCGCAAACGCGGCGGCGGACACGCTGTCGGTGGTATAGTGCGCGTTGGCGTTATACTTGATCACCACGCCCCCGTTCATCACGGGGCGGTCGCTGCGGTCGGATGCCTCGCCGTGGTTGGGGTGCACGGCGTGCGCGTTGTCGGCAGAGACCATAAAGCCGTTCGCGGCGCATCTCAAATACGCCTCTTCCTCCATGCCGAGCGCAAAGCACACGCGCCGCAGCACGTCGGAAAGGAAGGACGAGTCCGCGCCCTGCTTGCTGCCGGAGCCGACCTCTTCATTGTCGAACACGCACAGCGCGGCAAGGCTCTTCGTCTCCTTCGCCTGCAAAAAGCCCCGCAGGCAGCCGAACACGCACTGCAGATCGTCCAGCCGGGGAGAGGAGATGAATTCCTCCTCCGCGCCCCAGCGCGTCCCGGGCGTACAGGGATACAGAAACAGATCCTTCGACAGGATATCCGCTTCCTTCACGCCGAGCGTTTCCGCCACCAGCGCGTCAAAGCCCTTTCCGCCTGTCAGCGAATACAGCGGCAGCATGTCGACATGCGCCTCATAGGCTTTTCCCTCATTGGCCTTGCGGTCCATATGGATCGCCAGATTCGGGATCAGCGCGACGGGCCGGGAAAGGTCGACAAGCCTGGAAGCGATCCCGTCCTCCGTGCGCAGCGTCACGCGCCCCGCCGCGGAAAGCGGCCGGTCCAGCCACGGCGCGCACAGCATCCCGCCGTATTTTTCCACGTTCAGCCTTACATAGCCGTCCAGGGAGTCTACCGGCGCGTTTTCCTTGATCTTAAAGCTGGGCGAATCGCTGTGCGCGGCGGCCAGCATCAGCCCCGCCGGCGCCCCCTCGGGGATCTTCAGTGCGATCAGCGACGAGCCGTTGCGCCGCACAAAGACCTTGTCGCCGGGCTTTACGGCGAACGCCTCCGTCTCATACAGCTCGCGAAACCCCGCCGCCGCAAGCGCGTCCTTGACGTTCTCCACGGCGTGGAAAGCGCTGGGGGAGCGGGCGATAAACTGGAGAAGCTGCGAATTGAGATCCATTGACTTCAACCTCGTTTCCTGTCGTTGCAAAGGGCAGTATAACATATTTTCCGCGCTTTGCCTACCGCGGATTGCAAAAGTTCATGAATTGTTGTAAAATACGAAAAGAAAACCAACGGAAAGGAAGTACCCGGCATGAAAGTATGCGATCTGCCCTACAAGCGCGTAACCCTCGAAGAGGTCAAAGCCGTGATGGAGGATGTGATCCGCCGCACGAAGGAGGCGGACGGCGTTGACGCGATCCTTGCCGCGCGCGAGCCGTATCTCGCGCTGTATAAGGACTTCCAGACGGCCTCCAGCCTCTCCTACATGCGCTATTCGATCAATACCGTGGACGAGTTCTACGTCGCCGAAAAGGACTACTACGACGAGATCGGCCCGGAAGTGAACAACTACATGGTCGAATACGCCTCCGCCCTGCTCGATTCGCCCTTCCGCGCCGAGCTGGAGGAAAAGCTCTCCCCGGTGCTCTTCCGCTCGATGGAGGTCAGCCGCAAGGCGATGTCGGCCGAGATCATCCCCGACATGATCGAGGAGAACAAGCTCGTCTCCGCCTATTCCCAGCTGATGGCGGGCATGGAGTTCGAATTCCGCGGCGAAAAGATGCCGCGCGCCGCGCTCGCAGGCTATTTCAAAAGCGACGACCGCGCCACCCGCCGCGAGGCGTACGAGGTCCTGGGCAAGACGCTCGAGGAGAACAAGGCGGAGCTCGACCGCATCTTTGACGAGCTGGTCCACGTCCGCGACCGCATGGCGAAGAAGATGGGCTACAAGAACTTTGTCGAGCTCGGCTACTACCGCATGGGCCGCCTCTGCTATGACGAAAACATGGTGGCCGCGTTCCGTGAAAATATCTTAAACGACATCGTCCCCGTCGTCTCCCGCCTGCGCACCGAAAACGCGAAGCGGCTCGGCGTCGATGAATACATGTTCTACGACGACGGCGTCATCATCCCCGGCGGCGACCCGCGCCCCATCGGCGGCAAGGAGAACATCTTCGCCTCTGCCAAAGAGATGTACCACGCCATGAGCGCCGAGAGCGCGGCCTTCATCGACATGATGCTCGAAAACGACGCCTTTGACGTCGACAGCCGCAAGAACAAGTGGGGCGGCGGCTACTGCACGGAATTCCCGGCCTACAAGCAGCCCTTCATCCTCGCCAACTTCAACGGCACGGCGGGCGACGTCGACGTCGTCACGCACGAGGCCGGCCACGCCTTCAACGCCTACCTGATCGCGGACAATCGCTTCGCGCTCGAGCTCGGCTGCGGCGGCATGGAGACGGCTGAGACCCACTCCATGTCCATGGAGTTTTTCGCCTGGCCGTACATGGACAAATTCTTCGGCGAGAACGCGGCGAAGTATCGCTACATGCACGCGCTCGAGTCCTTCTCCTTCCTGCCCTACGGCACGATCGTGGACTACTTCCAGCACGTCGTCTACGAATACCCCGAGCTCACGCCGGACGAGCGCGACGAGATCTGGCTCAAGCTTGAAAAGAAGTTCCGCCCGCACATCTCCTTCGAGGGCATGCCGTATCTGGAAAAGGGCACGCGCTGGCAGTATCAGATGCACATCTACGAAAGCCCGTTCTATTACATCGACTATGTGCTGGCCCAGACCGCGGCCTTCAACTTCCTCCTCGCCTCGCAGAAGGACTACGACGACGCCTTTGCGCGCTATCTCCGCCTGTCGAAGCACGGCGGCGAGATGGTATGGACCGACCTGCTCGAGGAGGCCGGCTTCACGCCTCCCTTCGTCCCCGGCGCGCTCAAGACCCTCGCCGGCGAGGTCGAGAGCCTTCTGGAGAAGATCAGGGTATAAAACAAATCGTAATTGAATTAAATACAAATAGTAATCAAAAGTAAGGGAAGTCCCGCAGACTTTCCTTGCTTTTTTGATAAAAGAGGCGATCGTGTCTATACAGCGTAAGCGGAAAATGGTATAATATGGACAGCCGAAAACGGCAAGATCAGGAGATCATAAATCTATCCTGAATAAACGGAAAGAAGGCTTTGCTATGTCAAACAAGAGCGATATCACGAGAGATCAGTGGATGCTTCGCGGACCTCTGGCAAAAAAAGGCTACGACTGGTGGTGGCACTCCTTTACGGCCGTAAATGAACGCACCGGCGAGAAAAAGCCTTTTTATGTGGAATTCTTCACCTGCAATCCCAAGCGGGCCGCGGACGAGCCCGTCATCGTCTGGCACAAGAGCGAGAAAGAAAAGAAGGGGCAGCTCCCGTCCTATCTGATGGTCAACGTCGGCTTCTGGGGCGCCGAGCACGGTCAGCTCCACCGCTTTTTTGCCTGGAAGGACGTGACGGTGCACCGCGACGCGCCCTATTCCATTTCCGCCGCCGACTGCACCTGCAGCGAGACGCACACCGCCGGCCATGTCTGCGTCACGCCGGAGGAGGCCGCGGCCCATCCGGAATGGATGTGCGACGCCGGGGAGATGAGCTGGGATCTCAAGATCGACAAAAAGGTCGCCTTCCACGTCGGTTACGGCGCCAGCCGCTTTTTCCGCGATCTAAACGCCTTTGAGATGTTCTGGCACGCCGAGGGCATGAAGACCGCCTATACCGGCACGATCACCCTCAACGGCGAGCGCTATTGCGTCACGCCGGAGATGTGCTATGGCTATTCCGACAAAAACTGGGGCGGCGATTTTACTTCTCCCTGGGTCTGGCTTGCCTCCTGCGACCTTGTCAGCCGCAAAACGAACAAGCGCCTTGACAACAGCGTCTTCGACATCGGCGGAGGCCGGCCGAAGGTGTTCGGCTTCGCGCTCGATCGCAAGCTGCTCGGCGAGCTGTGGTACGAGGGCAAGGACTACGAATTCAACTTCTCCAAGTTCTGGACGCTCTCCGGCACAAAGTTCGACTGCGAGGAGACCGACACGCAGATCCACTGGCACGTCGTCCAGACGACCGCGACAAGCAAGCTCGACACCGAGATCTGGTGCGACAAAAAGGACATGCTCAACATCAACTACGAAGCGCCGACCGGCCTCAAGCGCCACAACCGCCTGTGGAACGGCGGCAACGGCCGCGGGGTGCTGCGCCTGTACCGGCGCACGCTGCTCGGCTATGAGCTGATCGACGAGATCGTGGCCAAAAGCGTCGGCTGCGAATACGGCGAATATGACAGATAAGGGCGGTGGATCAAGATGATTGACAACAAAACGATCGTTCTCACCGGCGCCAGCTCCGGCATCGGTTTTGAGGTCTTAAAGCTCCTGGCCCAGGGAAAGGGCAACCGTATCCTGGCCGTCGCCAGGCATGTGGACAACATCAAGTATTTTGCCGACAACGTCACGGCCTGGCCCTGCGACATCAGCACGCAGGCGGGCGTGGACGCGCTCTTCCGAAAGGCGGAGGAACTGTTCGGCAAGATCGATCTTTTCTATGCCAACGCGGGCTTCCCGTATTACGAGGAATTCAACTATACCGACTGGGACCGCATCGACGCGATGTTCCGCACGAACACGATCTCGCCGATCTACACCTACGCCAAGTATATCGCACACTTAAACGGGCGCGAGGGCATCCTGGCCTACACCGTCAGCGCGATCGGGGAAATGGCAATGCCCGGCTACGCGATCTATTCCTCGTCCAAATTCGCGCTCAACGGCTTCCAGCAGGCGATCCGGATGGAAAAACCGGACAATCTGCAGATCACCTGCCTCTATCCGGTCGCCACGGATACGAATTTCTTCAAGGTGGCCAACGCCGTCGAATTTGAAAAACCCTTCCCGGTGCAAAAGCCCTCGACCGTCGCAAAGAAAATGGTCAAGGGGATCGAGGAGGGGGCCGAGCGCGTATCTCCCTGCGGTCTCTTCGGCTTTTCCAAGGTGCTGATGGGCGCGCTGCCCCCGGTCAAGACCGTGTATCTGAACATGGAAAAAGCCAAGCTCGAGCGCTTCAAGAAAAAACTCTCCCAGTACCACACCCGCCTCCATGATAACGCCGCCGCGGCCGTCGAGCACGGACGCGAGATCGGCGAATCCCTCCGTGAGAAAAACCGCGAGCTGGTCGGTGAGCTGGAGGAAAAAGCCGAAAAGGTCCGCGGAGAGATCGAGGAAAAGGCCGCGAAGGCCCGCGAAGAGATAAAGGACAAATTCCATGGCGTATGACATGCTCTTAAGCCCGATGAACATCGGGACCATGACCGTCAAAAACCGCACGGTCATGACGGCGGCCGAGATGAGCCTCGGCCGGACAGACGGCTGCCCCACCGAAAAGATGATGGACTATTATGCCGAACGCGCCAAAGGCGGCGTGGGGCTGATCATCCCCGGCATCTGCCGCGTCAACGACATGGGCGCCGCCTCCACCTTCACCCAGCTCTCCATGAGCCGGGATGCGAACATCGAACCCATGCGCGTCTTCGCCGACCGGATCCACGCCTGCGGCTCCAAGCTCTGCATCCAGCTTCACCACCCCGGGCGCCAGGGCTATGCCAGCTCGATCAACACGCTGCCCGTCGTCATCCCGATCGTCAAGCGCTTTCCGGGCGTGCTGGACGCGCTCTTCCGCTGCACGCCGCTGCTGCTCGGATTAGAGGAAAAGAAGATCTGCATGTCGGTGCAAAGCCCGTCGAAGTGCGAGCTTAGCGCCCACGGCGCGACGCGCATCCACGCGATGACCGGGCGCGAGATCAAGGGGCTTATCCGCGACTTTGTCGATGCGGCCGAGCGCTGTCAGAAGGCGGGCGTTGACGCGGTGGAGCTCCACGGCGGCCACGGCTATCTGATCCAGCAGTTTTTAAGCCCCAACACCAACCTCCGCACCGACGAGTACGGCGGTGATTTCGAAGGCCGTCTGCGCTTTCTGCGCGAGATCATCGAGGGCATCCGTGCGCGCTGCGGGCGGGACTATCCGCTCATCGTGCGCCTGACGGCCGACGAAATGTACGCCGCGGTCGGAAAGAGCGGCAAGGGCTACGATCTTGAAACCGGCAAAAAGATCGCCAAGCGCCTCGAAGAGCTCGGCGTCGACGCGATCAACGTCACCTGCGCCTGTTACGACGTCTACAACCGCTGGCTCGAGCCGACCTCCTACGAACCCGGCTGGCGCGCGTATCTTGCAAAGGAGATCAAAAGCGTCGTCTCGATCCCCGTCATCGCGGTCAATTTCATCCGCTCGCCGGAGCAGGCCGAGCGTCAGCTGGAAGAGGGATACCAGGATTTCATCGGCTCGGCGCGCAGCTTCATCTGCGATCCGCACTGGGTAAAAAAGGTCGAGAGCGGTCATCCGGAACAGATCCGCCGCTGCATCGGCTGCCTGCACTGCATCTCCTCGTTCATGACCAACGCCAAGGTGGGTAAGAGCGGCCAGTGCGCACTCAACCCCGGCGTCGGGCAGGAACGGGTCTACGAAAACCCGCCCCAGGACGGAGACGGCCGTCTCGTTGCCGTCGTCGGCGGCGGCATTGCGGGTCTCGCAGCGGCTGAGACGATGGCGCGCCGGGGCTTCCGCGTCGAGCTGTTCGAGCGCTCAAGCGAGCCCGGCGGCCAGGTCAAAACGGCCGCGGCCTGCAACCTCAAGGGAAAACTCCTCTGGTGCGTCGAGGACCGCATTGCCTCGCTGCGCGCGCTCGGCGTCACGCTCCATTTCGGGGCCGAAGCCACGGCCGAAAGCCTCCTTGCCCTGCGGCCCTGGGCGGTCGTCCTTGCCACGGGCGGCGAACCGGTCCGCCCGAAGTCCATCCGCGGCGCGGACGCGGCCAACGTCTGCACCCCACCGGAAATCATCCACCGCCGCACCGTCCTGCGCGATCAGAACGTTGTTGTCGCGGGCAGCGGCATGACCGGGCTTGAGACCGCGGAGATCTTAAACGAAACAGGCAACCGCGTCACCGTCATCGAGATGGCGGACGAGATCGCCCCGGGCACCTGGTTCCAGCTCGTCGACGACGAGATGGAGCGCCTTGTCCCCGCCGGTACGGCATTCCTGACCGGGATGCAGCTGCTGGCGATCGAGCCGGGCTGTGCCGTCGCCATCGACAAGAAGACCCATGCGCTTGTCCGCATCCCGGCGGACAGCGTCGTGCTCTCGCTCGGCGTCCGGCCTGTTCACCCACTTCTCGATGAGCTGAAAGGGAAGATCGAAAACCTCATCTGCGTAGGCGACGCCGTCTCCAGCGGCACGATCGCCGACGCGGTCCACAGCGCGTATGACGCGTGCATGAAGCTCAGATAAATCAACAAAAGCGGCTGAGGAACCATCCTCAGCCGCTTTTTTCGTTTTACGACAACTCCGCGATTT
>JAFSWC010000090.1 GCA_017444665.1 Oscillospiraceae bacterium | reverse complement strand
TTGAGACACTTCACCGGCGTGTCGAAATAGGGCCGGCGGCGCAGCGCCGCGTTTTTGATCATCGTGTTCCAGACGCTGGTCATGCAGAAGTTGATGCCGATGAAAACGCCCAGCTCCTTGTTCCAGCACCAGTAGCAGAAGCCCATGACCAGAATGAGGATCATCTCCTCGCCGAAGGACGAGCAGAGCGAGGCGAGCTTCACGCCGAATGAGCCCATATGCGCCTGCAGCCACAGCATCAGCCTGACTTCCCAGTCAAAGAAGAATACGTTTCCCATCTTGTCTCTCCTGTATATTTTTCAGTTTCCGAATACCCAGAAGTGCGTCACGCCGAAGGCCTCGCGGATGAAGTAGTTGAGCATCACGAAGAAATAGCCCCATGGCGCGGCGACGCCCGCGGCGTCCGTCACGCCGAGCTTGCGCGCGAAGAGCTTGGCGCGGTAGAGGTGATAGGCGCTCGAGACGATGGCGACCTTTCCCTGCGGCTCGTCGCCCCGCGCGCGGATGATCGCGAAGGAGTTTTTGAGATTCTCCTCCGTCGAGGTGGCCTTGTCCTCAACGATGAGCCGCGCGGGGTCGACGCCGTGGGCGACCATCCACTCGTACATGGCCTGTCCCTCGGTCACGGTCTCGCCCGGGCCCATGCCGCCCGAGACGATGGCGACGCTGTCCGGGTAGCGCTCGAGATAGTCCATCGCGCCCTCCATGCGGCGGATCAGCGTCAGCGAGGGCTGATCGCCGTAGACCGCGGCGCCGAGCACGATCAGATAGTCGCGCTGCGGCTCGGGGTCGGTGCGGGCGCTGCGGATGATGAAGCTCTCGACGAAGCAGAAATAGGCGAGGCCGACGCAGACCAGCGCCACGACGACTTTCCACAGCGCGGCGGGCAGGAAGCGGTGCAGCACGACCAGCGCCGCGACGAAAAGCAGCGCGTAGCCCCACCACGCGTAGCCGCGCACCGCGAAGCGCAGCACCAGCGCCGCGGCGGCGAGCGCCCCGGATACGGCGACCCAGTTTTTCCGGATCTTCCACAGGGCCACGCCGCCGACGCAGACTCCCGCGATGCCGATCACGTAGGCGGGGGTGTAGATGTGCGCGGCGAAGCGCAGAACGAGCGCAAGAAGGACAAGCCCTGCGGCGAGGACGAGCCAGAAAACGGTTTTTTTGCTTTGTTCTTTCATGTGTTCAGCTCCTCCCATTTTTCATACAGCGCCGTCAGGGCTTTGTCAAGCGCTTCTTTTTCCTCGGCGAGCGCCATGAGCTTCTGATAGTCGCTGGCGTTCTCCTCCTCCTCGCGCGCGAGCGCGGCGAGCTTTTCCTCCAGCGCGGCGATCTCCCGCTCGGTTTTGGCGATCAGGCGCTCGGCGTTTGCCGGGCGCGGCGCGCGCGTGTCGCGCTTTTCTTTCTTCTCGCTCTTTTCGGCGCTCCGGCTGAACGCGGCCTGCCGCGCGCGCCACTCGCCGTATTCGCGCCAGCCGCCGCGGAAGTCGGTGAAGGTCCCGTTTTCGAGCGTCCAGATGCGCGTGGCGAACTTTTCGATGAAATAGCGGTCGTGCGAGACGAAGAGCAGCGTCTGCTCATAGTCGCTCAGCGCGTCCTCCATCCACTCGCGGCTGGCGATGTCGAGATGGTTGGTCGGCTCGTCGAGCACGAGCAGGTTGATCTGCCCGCCCATGAGCATGCACAGCCGCAGGCGGCTCTTCTCGCCGCCGGAGAGCGCCGATACGCGCTTGAACACGTCCTCGCCGCGGAAGCCGAAGGCCGCGAGCCGGTCGCGCGCCTCCTGCGGCTGCACGCGGCACTCCCAGAGCATGGCGTCGAGCATCGTGCGGCTCTCGTCCTCGAAGCGGACGATCTGCGGCAGATAGGCCGTGCGGATCGCGGGGCCGCGGTAGATATAGCCCGCGTCGGGCGTCTGCTCGCCCATCAGCAGCTTTAAGAAGCTTGTCTTGCCCGCGCCGTTGTCGCCGATCAGGGCGATCCGCTCGCCTCCGGTGACCTCCAGTGAAACGCCGGAGAACAGCACGCGGCCGGAAAAGCCTTTTTCCAGCCCGTCGGCCACGATGACCTCGTCGCCGTCAAAGTCGCGCTCGCGGAATTTGACGGAAAGCTTTCTCGCCTCGGTGGGCTTTTCGGTCTTTGACAGACGCTCGATGCGCTTTTCCATCGAAAAGGCGCGCTTGTGCAGCTTGTCCGCGCCCATAAACGCCCAGAGATGCAGCTTGTCCGCCGCGCGCTGCAGCTGTTCGATCTTGGCCTGGTCCTTTTCATACTGCTTTAGCTTTTCCTCAAAGCGGCGCTGCCGCTCGGCGACGAAAAAGCTGTAATTGCCGCTGTAAAACTCCGCTTTCCCGTCCACGATCTCGATGCAGCGCTGTGCGACCGTGTCAAGAAAATAGCGGTCGTGGCTGATGGCGAGCACCGTACCCTGAAAGTGAAGGATGTACTCCTCCAGCCACTCGGTGGCGTGGAGGTCAAGATGGTTCGTCGGCTCGTCGAGCAGCAGGATATCCGTGTCCTCCAAAATAAGACGGGCGAGGTTGACGCGCGTGCGTTCGCCGCCCGAGAGCGTGTCAAAGGGCTGCGTGCGCATGGCGGGCGTGATGTCAAGGCCGTTTGCCACGCGGTTGCGCTCGCTGTCCATTTCATATCCGCCCAGACGGCGGAAATCATCGGACAGCCGGTCATACTCCCGCAGCAGGGCGGGGGAGCCGTCGCGCTCCATCTCCGTCGCCAGCTCTTCCAGCCGGTCGGAGATCGCGTACAGCCGCCGGTGCGCGTCGCGCAGCACGTCCTCGGTCGTCCAGCCGTCGGGAAAGACCGGGATCTGGGAGATCAGACCGATGCGCTTTCCCGGCGCGACCGAGGCCGACCCTTCATCCGCGCGCTCTTCGCCGCAGAGGATGCGAAAGAGCGTCGTCTTGCCGCAGCCGTTGGGGCCGAGGATGCCGATATGCTCGCCGGAGTTGACCGTAAAGGACAGCCCGTCGAGGACTTTTTTGCCGACCTCAAAGGATTTTTCAAGGTCTTGTACCGTAATGTCGATCATATTCCGTTCCTTAGTTTCCGTCTGCCGCGATGGCCGCGCGCAGGATCGCCGCGGCCGCCGGGGCGGCACTTGTCAGCCCGGCGCCGGCGTGCTCGATCATCACAACAAAGGCATAGGGATGCGCTGCGTCGTCCAAAAAGCCGGTAAACCAGGCGTGCGGCGTGCCGCCGCCGACCTCGGCCGTGCCGGTCTTGGCGCAAAGGCCGTACAGACCGGGGAAGTTTGTCTGCGGGTCATAGTGCGCTGCGACGGTATAGCTCATCATTTCCTTCAGCTTTCTCGCCGTGCTCTCGGCGACAAGGCGCGTCTCCGCGGGCGCTTCGTCCGAAAGGATCAGCCGGGGCGTCGCAAGCATGCCGTCGTTTGCGATCGCCGCGACATAGCGCAGCATCGCAAAGGGCGTGATGAGGTCGGTGGACTGGCCGATGCCGGACCAGGCCAGCTCCGGGTTGCCGGCGTATTCGGTCCGGTAATTGCCGGGGACGGAATACAGGCCGTCCAGCTCGAGCGTGTCAAGAAAACCATAGTCCCGGACGTGCCGGTAAAGGCTGTTGTAGCCCGTCGTCACCGCGATCTGCGCAAAGGCGCTGTTGCAGGAGTTGGCAAGCGCCTGCTCGACGCTTTGATACCCGTGCACGCCGGTGCAGTGGATGTCGACCGTGCCGATCGTATATTCGCCCTCGCAGAGAAACTGGCGGGAGAAGAGATCGGGCACGTCCTCGATCGCGGCCGCCGCCGTCACCAGCTTGAAGATCGAGCCGGGCGGGAAGGTCGCGGAAAGGCAGCGGTTGATAAAGGCCGTGTCGGCCACCTTTGCCTCGCCGTTGATCGGGTCGACCGAGGGAAGGCTGACCATTGCCAGCACCTCGCCGGTCTTATAGTTCATCAGCATCGCCGCGCCGCGGCGGTTATAGCCGATCGCGTTCCACGCCGCACGGCAGAGCGAGGCGTCGACCGTCAGGGTAAACTGCTTCGGCTCTTTCTTCGTCGTGCCGGAGAGCAGCTCATATTCCTGCATGTCGCCCCAGTAGGCGCTCAGCGCCCCTGTTCCGGTGCGGTTCCAGTAATCGCCCGTCACATGATAGCAGGCGACGCGCGTCTCCGCGTCGTCGGAAAAGGCGCTCCTCGTCGCGTCGACGGCGGCGAGGACGACACCGTTGCGGTCTCGCAGCTCGCCGCCGGCGCCGGCGTTTGCACGGGAGAAATACAGCGCCCAGTCGCGCCCCTCGTCCACATAGCGCAGCACGAACACCGACATGCCGAAGATGATCGCCGCGGCAAGCATCAAAACCGTCAAGGCGCGCCGTGTGATTTTTTTCATGCGCCGCGCCCTCCTTTCTTCCGGCCCGCGCCCTTCGGCGCGGCCTTCCGCTCCGCCCCGGCGGCGGAAAAGAGCTCGGCGACCGGACGGACGACAAAACTGCCGCCGCGCCGCGTGTCGGCGCCCTTGATAAAGGCCATCATCATCCAGCAGGCGAGCAGCGACGTGCCGCCGCGCGAGACAAAGGGAAAGGTCACGCCCGTAAAGGGCAGCAGATCAAGCGAGCCGAACACGTTCAGCGCCATCTGCGCCATCAGCATACTGACGGCGGCGCAGGCCGCGATCGCGTAATAGGCCGAGCGGGCGCGCCGCGCCGTGCGCACGGCGAAAAAGCTGAGCGTCAGCACGGCCAGCACCATACACAGCGCGATGATCAGCCCCTGCTCTTCGCAGATCACGGCAAAGACCATGTCGGTGTCGGCCGCAACGATCTCCGTCAGCCAGCCGCCGCCGGCTCCCTTGCCGAACAGACCGCCGCCCGCCGCCGCGCCGAGCGCGCGTGTCTGCTGGTAGCCCGCGCCGTAGACGTCCTCCCACACGTGGCCCCAGGTGGCGAAGCGCCGGGCGATATAGGGCTTGATGCTGACGGCAAGAAAGCCCGCCATCGCCGCGCCCGAGACGGCGAGAAACACCGTCGCGATCGAGCCGGAGCGCAGGAAGGAGATGACAAGAAAACAGATGAAAAACACCAATGCGCTGCCGAAATCGCCGATCAGCGCAAGCGCGCCGACGCACAGCGCCGAAAAAACAATGAAGAGCAGCAGGTTGCGCCGCCGGTACAGGCGGTCGAGCGTCGCGGCGCCGACGTAGATATAGGCGACCTTGACAAGCTCCGAGGGCTGGAAGGAAAAGCCCGCGACGGAAAGCCAGCTCTTCGCCCCGTTGAGCGAATCGCTCGTCGCCAGGTTCAGCGCCAGCAGCGCCACAGCAAGCGCCGCGACGAGAAGCCGGGTGCGCGCGGTGCGGCGCAGATCGCGCAGCCACAGCCCCAGCAGCAGAAACAGCACGAAAGAGAGGAGGATCAGCACCGTCTGCTTGAACATATCCTGCGGCGCGGACGAAGCCGTCACCGAAAGACCCAGTCCCGTCAGATAAAAGGCGATCGTCTCGATCTCAAAGCCGCTGCGTCCGATGAGACGCATCGCGTAATAGCAAAACCACTCAAGCAGGAGCAGCACCGCAAACCCGAGCGTGATCGAAAGGCTATGCACCCCTGCCGCGGTGACGAGATGCTGGAAAAGCAGCAGAAGCTGGAAAAGCGTCAGCTCGAAGAGCGTCAGCGCGGGGGAAACGCTTTTCCCGGCGGAGGTGCGCTGCGCGTCAAGCGCGCTGCCCCTCGCCGCGCCCAGATCCTGCAGCCGCAGCGTCGCGCCGCCCACCTTGACCGCCGCGCCGCTTTCGACCTCGGCACCGTCGGCGGTGACGGGC
The DNA here is from genome assembly GCA_017444665.1 of Oscillospiraceae bacterium. Classification (GTDB taxonomy): domain Bacteria; phylum Bacillota; class Clostridia; order Oscillospirales; family Oscillospiraceae; genus Limivicinus. The sequence goes on along the minus strand of JAFSWC010000090.1, from coordinate 25,658 downwards.
TCGCCGTTTACGCTGACGCCCCCGCGGGAGAACACGTCATAGATCGTCCAGCGCCCGTCGTCGCGCCGCCGCAGCACGGCCTGGATGCGCTCGACGTCCTCGCGGTCGATACGGATATCGGCCGAGCGGGCCCGCCCGATCAGATTTTCCCAGTGCGTGACGGGGACAGAGTCGCGCCCGAAGCGCGCCGTCGCCCAGGTCTCGGCCTCAAAGCCGGAGGAGAGCATCGAACGGATGCAGCGGAGCATGATCACAAGCGACAGCGCGATCAAGGCGTATTTCGACCACGTCATGCAGTTTTCCCAAAACAGCTCCGTATGAATGCCCTCCTTTCAAAATCAATAACTATATTATTATACCACATACGGCCGCTCTTGACAACAAAAGCGGCCCGGGAAACAAAGTTCTCCCCGGACCGGCTTCTATTTTGCTTGTTAATCAAACACAGGGCTTTTCCTGCCGCAAAAGGCGCTCCTCGCTCTCGCGGCACAGCTCGATGACGCGCTCGAAGAAGGCTGCGGCGTCCGCCTCGTATCCCGCGGGGCACTGCGCGGCGACAGAGGCGAGCTTTTCTTTTTCGCGCGCTTCGTCGCGCACGCCCAGGCCGTGTTCTTTTTTCCAGACTGCGACGTCGGCGCAGAGCGCAAGCCTGCGCACAAAAAGCGCAAGCAGCTCGCGGTCGACGCCGTCGATCGCGGCGCGGTATTCGTTCAGATCCATGGAAAACGCCTCCTGTTTATCTCCGCGGCGGCGGAAGGCTTCGCTGTCCACTATACGGATCTCCGCCTTTTCTGTCAAGAAAAAACAAAGAACCGCACGCCCCTTTCGGAAACGTACGGCCCTTCGTTTTGGGAGAAAAGAGAGGAATAAAGGAGTAGAAAAGTAGCAAATGAAGGGGAGGAGATCAGCTCTTTGCCTCGTCAAAGGTGATCGTGAGCGTAATATCCTCGCCGCCGCGATAGACCGTCACTTCGGTCGTGTCGCCGGCGGAAAAGCTGTGCAGCGCGCTCGTCAGATCGGTGTAGCCGGTGATTTGACGATCGCCGATCGCGGTGATGATGTCTTTTTCCCGCACGCCGGCCTTGTCGGCGCAGCTGCCGGATTCGACCGAATAGACATAGGCGCCGAGCGGCATGCCCCAGTACTGGGCGTACATGGAGTTGTAGCGCTGGTCGATCGAGACGCCCATATAGGCTTTGCCGGAGACATAGCCCTTGGTGATGAGGTCGCTTGCAATGCTCACCGCGTCGTTGATCGGAATGGCAAAGCCAAGCCCCTCGACGCCGGTGTCGGCGTATTTCGCGGTGACAATACCGATGACCTCGCCCGCGGCGTTATAGACCGGTCCGCCGGAGTTGCCGGAGTTGACGGCCGCATCGATCTGAAACATGTTGATCGCAACGCCGCTCTCGTCCGAGGTAATGAGACGGTCAAGCGCGCTGACGTGGCCGGTGGACATCGAAAAGTCCAGCTCGCCGAGCGGGTTGCCGACGGCGTAAACGGTGTCGCCGACGGAAATGCCGCCGCTGTTCCCGAAGGTGACGGGGGAAAGACCCTCGGCGTCGATCTTCAGCACGGCGACGTCGTTGTACTTTTCATAGCCGACGATCGTGGCGACATAGCGCGTGCCGTCGCGGAGAATGACGTTGACGTCCTTGTCGTTCTGGGCGGCCAGCTCGATGACGTGATAGTTCGTCAGAATATAGCCGTCGGCCGATACGATAAAGCCCGTGCCGGAAACGGCGGAGGAGCTGTTCATGCCGAAGAAGTTGGTATAGGTGACCTCGGTCGTGATGCCGACGACCTGCTCGCAGGCGCGTTCATAGATCTGCGCGGCCGAAAGCGGCGCGCCGCTGGATACCTGCGAGGCGACAGGGGCGCTTTCCGCTGTCTCGGCCTCGCGGGCCGCCTGGGTGAGAACGGCTTCGCTCCGGCTCTGCTCGAGCGAGGCAACCCGCTCGCTTAAACGGCCGGACATGAAGCCCGCGCCCACAACGCCGCCGAGAATGGCACAGACCAGACACAGACAGATGAGAGCGATAAAACGTCCGCCCTTGCCGCTCTTCTCTTTCTTCACCGTCTTTTTGGGCTCGGGCGGCGTGTAGTAGCGGGGCGGGACGGTGTTTTCGCCCGCGGGAGTATAGTGCGCGTCGGCGTAGATGCTTTCTTTTTCAAAGCCTCCGTCGTAGCGGTACTCTCCGTCTTTTTCTTCCGGCTGTTCGGAAATCCCGTTTTCGTTTTCCGGTTCGTACATGTTCAATGGCCTCTTTTTATGATGAGATGGGGATCGCTCCCCTCGTTGTTCGGCTTTAGCATAAACGGGAAATGTGACCTTGTGATGAACAAAAGCGCAAAAAATTATAAACAAGATATGAAAAAGCTGCGAAGGAAACGGAGTGTTCTCTTCGCAGCTTTTCGGGCTGTTTTTTCTCAAAGCGCTTCGAGCTTTTCCAGCGCGATGCGCAGACGGCGCAGCGTCTCCTCCCGGCCGAGGATGCGGCAGATCTCCACCGCGCCTCCCGGGGTGACGGCTTTGCCGGCCGCGGCGATGCGCACGGGCCACATGACCTTGGCGTTCTTTGCCTCCATCTGCTCGGCAAGCGCGACCATGGCGTTCAAAATCGACTCGTCGTCCCAGCTCTCCAGCGCCTCGAACACCGGGATGACGGCGCGCAGCACTTCAAGCGAGCTCTGCTCGTCGGACTTCGACTTCTTGTGGACGAAAAGCTCGGTCGAGTATTCCGGCAGCGCATCGAAGAAGTCGAGCTTCTCCGGGATCTCGCTGAGGATCTCGGTGCGCTGCTGCAGCAGCGCGGCGATCGCGGCGGCGTCGATGGCTTCGTTCTTCACGGCCTTGCGGATCCAGGGCTCCGCCGCGGCGGCAAATGCCTCGGGGCTCATGGCGCGGATGTAGGCGCTGTTGAAATAGCGCAGCTTTTCGATGTCAAAGATCGCGGGGGACTTGGAGATGCCGGCAAGATCAAAGCACTCCTTCAGCTCGTCCATCGTGAAAAACTCCTGCTCGCCCTTGGGGCTCCAGCCGAGGAGCGTGACATAGTTGATCACCGCGTCGGTCAGAAAGCCCTGGGCGATGAGATCCTCATAGCTGGGATCGCCGTGGCGCTTGGACATCTTGTTGTGGGCGTCGCGCATGACCGGCGAGCAGTGGACGTAGCGCGGGATCTCCCATCCGAAGCCCTCGTAGAGCAGGTTGTACTTCGGCGCGGAGGACAGATATTCGCTGCCGCGCACGACGTGGGTGATGCCCATCATGTGGTCGTCGATGACGTTGGCAAAGTTATAGGTCGGCAGCCCGTCGCGCTTGATCAGCACCTGGTCGTCGAGCGTGGCGTTTTCCACCGTGATGTCGCCGAAGATCTCGTCGTGGAAGGTGGTCGTGCCCTCGTGCGGGATGCGCTGGCGGATGACAAAGGGCTTTCCGAGCGACGCAAGCCTGTCAGCCTCTTCCGGGGAAAGGCTGCGGCAGGGGTCGTCGCCGCGGTCAAACTCGCCGGAATCCTCCTCGCTTTCCGCTTTCTCGCAGAAGCAGCGGTAGGCGTGGCCGCGCTCGATGAGGAGCTCTGCGTATTTGCCGTAGAAGGGGCGGCGTTCGGTCTGCACATACGGCCCGACGGGGCCGCCGACGTCGGGACCCTCGTCGTGCTCGAGATGGCACTCGCGCAGCGTTTTATAAATCACGTCCACAGCGCCATCGACAAGGCGGCCCTGGTCGGTGTCCTCGATGCGCAGCAGGAATTTGCCGTGCGCGTGGCGCGCGATCAGATAGGTGTACAGTGCCGTGCGCAGGTTGCCCACATGCATGTATCCCGTGGGGGAGGGGGCAAAGCGCGTGCGCACCTCGCCGTGGGGGATGCGCGCTTCCATTTCTTCAAACCAGCTATGATCGATCATATCGTTCCTCCGTAAAGCCCGGCCGGTTCCGGCCAGGCGGGTTATCACAAGCACTTATCTTATTTTAGAAATTCCCGGTTGTCAAGCCGAAGTTCTTTATGGTAGAATACTGTCTCGGAAATTCACTGCAGACCGTCGGGTCTGGTATGTATAAATGAGGTGGCAAGATGGATACAATCCCTGTGGAAAAGAAAAAGATCATGCTCTCCGGCATCAAGCCGACCGGCGATCTGACGCTGGGCTCCTATCTGGGGGCGATCAAAAACTGGGCAGAGCGTGCCGATCAGTTCGACTGCTATTACTTCATGGCGGACCTGCACGCCCTTACCACGCGCAACGACCCCGCCACGCTGCGGCGCCGCACGCTCGAACAGCTGGCGCAGTATGTCGCCTGCGGTCTCGATCCGGAGAAGAACACGCTGTTTCTGCAGTCTGACGTGCACGAGCACGCCGAGCTCGGCTGGATCCTCAACTGCTACACGATGTTCGGAGAACTCTCCCGCATGACCCAGTTCAAGGACAAGAGCGCGAAGAACGCGGAAAACATCAACGGCGGTCTCTTTACCTATCCCGCGCTGATGGCGGCCGACATCCTGCTCTACCAGGCGGACTATGTCCCCGTGGGCGAGGATCAGAAGCAGCACTGCGAACTCACGCGCGACATCGCCATCCGTTTCAACAACCTTTACGGCGAGACCTTCAAGGTGCCCGAGCCCTATGTGCCCAAGGTGGGCGCGCGCATCATGGATCTTTTGAACCCGACGAGCAAGATGTCCAAGTCCGACGAGATCGGCAACGGAAGGGTGTGCATCATGGATCCCCCGGAGGACATTGCCCGCAAGTTCAAGCGCGCCGTGACCGACTCCGACACCGAGCGCTGCGTGCGCTATGACCCGGTGAACAAACCGGGCGTGGCCAATCTGATGAACATCTATGCCGCCGTCACGGGCGAGAGCTTTGACGAAATCGAGCGCGAGTTTGACGGCAAGGGCTACGGCGCGTTCAAGCCCGCCGTGGGCGAGGCCGTCATCGAGACGCTGCGCCCCATCCGCGAGGAGGCCGCGCGCATTATTGCCGACAAGGCGTATCTGCGCGACATCTACACCGAGGGCGCCCACCGCGCCCAGCGCATCGCGGCGAAAACGCTGCGCAAGGTCTATAAAAAGGTCGGTCTTGTCGAAAAGCCTTTTTGAGTAAACGCTTCTACATACAATACGGCGGGCACTGCCCGCCGTATTTTCCATGATGGAGTTGTTTTCAAGCTTATGTACGACAATCTGCCGCTGCCCCTGCGTATCACGGCCGCCATGCTGGCCGCCTTTCTCTGCGCCGCCTTTGTCACACCCTCCGTCGCCGCGCTTGCGATGCGCGTAAACGCCGTTGACCTGCCCGGTGAGGCGCGCCGTGTGAACAGGCGCGCCGTGCCGCGGCTGGGCGGCGTGGCGATCCTGATGGGCTTTTTCGCCTCCGCGCTCGTCTTCCTGCCTCCGCGCGCCGCGCTCGGCGGCGTGATGCGCGGCGCGCTGCTGATCGCACTGATGGGCTTTCTGGACGACTGCTTTTCGCTGCGTCCCCCGCTCAAGCTCGCGGTGCAGATCGTCTCCGCCGTCCTGGCCTGGCGCTCCGGGGCGCGCATCGAGGTCGTCACCGCCCTGTGGGGAGGAGCGCGCTATGTCACGCTCGGGCCGCTGTCGCTGCCGCTGACGGTCGGCTGGCTTGTGATCTGCACCAACGCGATGAACCTGATCGACGGGCTTGACGGTCTGGCCGCCGGCGTGGCGGTGATCGCCTCGCTTACGATGCTGCTCGTCGCCGCCGCCGTCTCCGAGGGGGAGATCGCGGTGCTGCTTGCCGCGCTGGCCGGCGGCTGTCTCGGCTTTCTGCCGTATAACCGCAACCCGGCAAAGATCTTCATGGGCGACGTCGGGGCGCAGACGCTGGGATTCCTTCTCGGCGCGGCGGCGATGCTCGGTCTTTTCAAGACCCATGCGATTCTGACGTTTCTTGTCCCGCCGCTGGCGCTGGGGCTGCCGCTGGGAGATACGGCCTTTGCCTTTCTCCGCCGCGCGCTGCGCCGGCAAAACCCGCTGCGCCCCGACAGGGGACATATCCACCATATGCTGCTGGATCTCGGCCTGGGGCAGCGAAAGGCGGTGACCCTGCTCTATGGCGTGTCGGCGCTGTCGGGGCTGCTTGCCGTGGCGCTGACCCGGACGGGAGACGCCGCCCGCGCGCTTGCGGCGCTGACGCTGTCCTGCGCGGGGGCCGCGGCCTGTGCGCTGATCCGAAAGCGGATGGCTTTGCGGCGGAGGGCGTCATAACAACAGCAGCGCGCCGAGCACAAACAGCAGCTCAAGCTCGCCGCTTTCGCGGTACATCAGATATACGATCAGAAGAAGGATCAGATCCTCGGTCTCCAAATCAAAGGTGATGCGCCCGATCAGCGATTCGACAGCCTGGCGGATCGGATCGCCCGGCCTCTCCGCGCCGTGCGGAGGCGGCACAAAGGGCAGCGCCGGGCGCGGGCCATCCGGCCGGTCCTCTACGCGATGCGGTCTGCCGCCGCTGCCGTGATAGACCTTATACATGCTTCTCCTCTCCGCCTGCAAGCCCGAGCTTCGCCAGCGAGGCAAGACGCGCCAGACGGAGCGCGCGCTCCAGCTTTTCCCGGCGCCTGTCGTCAAGACCGGCGGCAAGCGCCTCCAGCGCGGCGAGACGCGGGCTTTTCGCGCCGCCGCCCTGCAAAAGCTTTGTGAGCGACGCCAAATCAAGCCCGGGAAGATCCTTCATCACCCCGCCGAGGGAGGAGAGATCCGGCGCCTGCGGCGCATCCTTGGGCGCCTGCGGCGCGCCGCCCAACAGCGACTGCGCCATCGCGCTGATGCGCGCAAGCTGCTCCGGGTCGTTTAATACGCTGTTGAGGGCGTCCTCCAACTCACTCACGGCGCGCCCCTCCTTTCCTATTTGCCCATGATCTTCCGTACGTCCGCGGCCAGTGTTTTGCCCTCGGGCGTTGAAAGCAGCGCGCCCAGCATCCTGCGGATCGCCGCGGCGTCGCCTGTCTTTACAGCCTGCTCCAAAGCCGCGCCGTCGATCATGCCCTCCAGCTTTTTGCCGTCCTTGGAGGCGGCAAGCCGCTCGAGCTCGCCCTTCTTTCCGCTTTCGGAGAGCCCTTTGGCGATTTGTTCCAAACCGTTCAAACGATCACATCCTCGTTTATAACTCGCTTTATTCTATTCGAATCCCGTCGAAATGATACATCATACGACTTCCACGCGCAGGGGAAGGCTGTAAGGAAGGAGTACCTCATCCGGCGGACAAAGTCCGACACCTTCCCCAGAGGGGAAGGCTATAAGGAAAGGGGATTTATATGAAAATCGCCGTTTTTTCCGATACCCACGGCAACACGGGCAAAATGCTGCGCGCCGTCGAGGCCCTGCGGCCGGACGCGATCGTCCATCTCGGAGACTATGAGCGCGACACGGAAGGCCTGAAAAAGGCTTTTCCCGAAATCCCGCTCTATCAGGTCTGCGGCAACTGCGACGTCAATTCGACCGGCCCGGTCGACGCGGTCGTATCCTTCGGCCCGGTGCGGGCGCTGCTGACCCACGGCCACCGCTACAGCGTGGATTGGGGACGGCTCGATTCGCTCGTCTACGCCGCGATGGAGCGGGACTGCCGTCTGGCGCTCTTCGGCCACACGCATCTGCCGGAATACACGGAAATGAGCGGCGTGACGGTCATCAACCCAGGCACGGCCGGAAAGGGACGCAAGCTGACGTATGCGCTTGTCGAAATCTTTGACAACGGCGGCATCGCAGCCGAGATCCGGGACTTGTCATAAGAAAACGGGAATGGTAAAATAAAAGAAAGAAGAAACGGGGAGGATCCGGATATGGCAAAGAAGATCACGCGCATCGTCCTGACAGGCGGTCCCGCCGCGGGCAAGACGACGCTTATCAGCCGCATTCTCAAGGAATTCACGCAGGAGGACGGCTGGAAGGTCATCACGATCCCCGAGACGGCGACCGAACTGATCTCCGGCTTCGGCATCGGCCCGTTCCCGGGCTGCATGAGCATGCTGGATTTTCAGTATTACGTGATCGAGGATCAGCTGCATAAGGAAAAGCTGGCCCTTCGCGCGGCAGAGGCCGTGCCGGAAGAAAAGGTGCTGATCGTCTATGACCGGGCGCTGTTTGACGACAAGGCCTACATATCCGACGAGGAGTTCCGCGCCGTGCTGGCCCACTTCGGCAAGACCGAGGAAGAGGTGCTTGCGGGCTATGACACCGTGCTGCATCTGGTCTCCTGTGCCAAGGGGGCCGAGTTTGCCTATAACTACGGCAACGCCGCCCGCTATGAGACCGTCGAGCGCGCCCGCGAGATCGACGACAACACGATCCGCGCCTGGAGCGGACATCCCTCGCTGCAGATCATCGACAACTCCGTGGACTTTGAGGACAAGATCAACCGCGCCATCGCCGCGATCTACCGCGTCCTGGGCCAGGAAGTGCCGGACACGGACAAGAGCAAGTATCTCATCGCAATGCCGCCGGTAGAGTTGCTGCCGGAGAAGTACGGCGCCGTGCCGACCGAGATGATGCAGACCTATCTGACCGCCACCAACCCGCTGGCCGAGCGGCGCGTCCGCCAGCAGCGCAGCGGCGACGGATACCTGTATTTCTACACCGAAAAGCGCGTCGGCGACGACGGCCGCCGCTGGGTGACCGAGCGGCCGATCAGCGAAAAGGAGTATATCCGTTATCTGATGGAGGGCGATCTGACGCTGCGGGCCGTGCGCAAGACCAAATACCGCTTCCATTACGCCGGACGGGCGATGGAGATCGACGTGTACCCCTTCTCCAACGAAAAGGCGATCCTGTTCGTCTACGGCAGCGACCACGAGAACGCCGCCCTGCCCGAGGAGATCACGGTGCTGCGCGACGTGTCGGGCGACGCGGCCTATAAAAACCGCCGCCTTGCGGCGACACAGGTGCTGTAAAGGGGAAAAAGAATACCATCCTGAGCGTCAGGAGAAGGATCTTTTGCCTTGCCTTTCCTCAGAAAAAAATTCTTCGGCCTGAAGACGGATAGAACGACAAAAGAGTGGCCGCTGCAAGAACGCAGCAGCCACTCTTTTCCTTGTCAGTCCGCAAATCAATCCAGCGCGCCGTAAAGCAGACTGTATTCGTCCGGCGGATAGATCGTTCCATAGGGAACGGGGTCGATATCATACGTCTCCCGCAGCGCGGCAGCGGTCTTGTCCGAATACGTCTGCACGGTGAGACTCAGATAATACTGCCTGTCCGTATCATTCCGGTCAAGCGGCATGCCGAGAATCTCAACCGTGACGTTCGTCGCGTCGGTGTACTGCTCCGGGGTTTCATAATAGTAATATTCCTGGCCGATCCGGCCCGCCTCCAGATCCGGCAGGAGAGCGCCAAAGAAAAGCTTTTGCGCCTCGTCCGAGGAGAGGGAGAGATGCTGATACCCCTCCTCCGTCTGCCAGCCGATCGCGCCGCCGGCAATGAGCATGTTCTCATACGGAAAATCGCCGAGCGTCCTCTCCAGGATCGCCTCGCGGCAGTTGAACAGCGCGCCCATCCGCCGGAAGTCCGAATCCGGATCCAGCAGCGCCTCGCGCGTGACGGCCAGACGGTAGTTGCGCAGCAGCGACGAGCCGTCGCGCAGGTGGTAGACGAGCTCGTAATACTGCCCCTCGCCCGCGCTCTCGTGCGCGGCCTTGTGGGTAATAATATCCCGCTGCAGCTCACAGACGGCCTCGATATTCTCCGGCTCGTCAAGCGTGAGGAAGCGCAGCGAAACGCTCTCCACCTCCGCCGGAGCAGGCACGCGGCGCTCATAGCCGAAGAGATCGGTTTCCCCCACGGCATAGAAAACAAGGATCGCCGCGCAGAGGGCGGCCAGCCTTTTCCATCCGCAGAAGAACACGCGCGTGGTCTTGCGCATCAGCATCTCCGCGCCGTACCAGCCGATAAAGGCGCTGATACACGACATTGCCGCCAGAAAGACCGCGGCGCCCGCGCCGAAAAGGCTGCGGTTGAAGCGCCAGTCGAAAACAGCGGCGGGCAGCACGATCGCGCAGCCGACGGCCATACAGAAGCGAAACAGCGGCTTTAGCACGTCGAAGGCCACGGCGTCGCCCGCCCGTTCCAGAGCCCGGCGGCGGAAAAGCACCAGCGCCAGCGCCGCGAGAACAAGCCCGCAGACGGCATAGAGGGCCATCAGCCCCACGTCGTTCAGCCGGTAGGCGTCCGGAACAGCCTGGCCCGCCTCATCAAACACGGAGGAGACGGAAAGCCCGGCCAGGATACGGTAAAGCGGCGAGAGCACGCCGAAGGATTCCGGCGCGACCGGCATGCCGAAGATAAAATAGGCCATCAGATGCCGCAGACAATATTCCGCCGCGACGGCCGCGCTGCCGATCAAAAGCCACACGAGCGGCAGGAACAGCAGATTGCCCGTCAGCATCGCGCAGAAGGCGGCAAAGCCCAGAAAGGCAACGACCCCGAAGCCCGTTACCGCCGCCCAGAGCAGGATCGGTCCGGCCTGGGCCATCCCGGTGGGGACGGCGACGGCAAGCGTGACGAGCGCCGTCAGCACGACAGCGGCGAGACACATGCCCAGCACGGTCAGATACGAGCTGAGAAACAGCGACGGGCGCGAGACGGGCAGCGAGCCCATTGCGGCGCTGCCGCGCATGTTATACATCCAGCCGAAGGCCGCCATGACGCACAGAAGCGTAAACACGGCCGAAAGCACCACGCAGGGGCGCGCCGCGCTGAGCACGGTGTAATTGAAAAACCGATCGGGGCTGTAAGGATTGCGGGTACTGCTCATCACCGAGACAGGCAGCAGGAGCAGCAGCGCAAGGAAATAGACCGCCCACAGCAGCCAGCAGCGGCGCAGCAGATCGCGCGCGATGCCGCGATTAAAGGACCATGTCGCTAAGCTCATGCCCGGCACCTCCCAGCTCATAAATAAAAATCTCCTCAAGCGACAGCGGCAGCACGTCCATGAAAAGCGGCTGCGTCGCGGCAAGGCGCTGCTGCAGCTCCTCGCTCTTCCCGCGCAGGATCAGCGTGCGCAGACGGCCCATCGCGCTCTCGTGCAGGATCTCAAGTCCCTCCGGCAGCGCGCCGCCGTCGGCGTAAGCCAGCTGGATCTTGACGATGTTGTCCTGAAGCTCCAAAAGCGTGCGCTCCAACAGCATCGTCCCGCCGTCCATGATGCCGACGTGATCGCAGACGTCCTCCAGCTCGCGCAGATTGTGGGACGAGACCAGCACCGTCGTGCCATTTTCGGCCACGTCGGACAGGATCAGCCCCCACACCGTCCGGCGCATCACGGGGTCGAGCCCGTCGACCGGTTCGTCTAAAATCAGCACCTCCGGGCACTGGCTCAGCGCCAGCCAGAACGCGGCCTGCTTCTGCATCCCGCGGCTGAGACGGCGCATCGGGCGCGTGTCGTCCAGCCGGAAGGCGCCGCGCAGCGTCTCGTAGCGGTCAAAGGAAAAGCGCGGACAGAGCGAGGCGTAAAAGCGCGCCATGTCGGCGATGCTGTCCGGGGCGTGGAAAAACACCTCGTCCGGGATAAAGGCCAGACGCGCCTTGACGGACGGGTTTTCATACACCGGCTCGCCGCAGACGCGCACCTCGCCCTTTTCGGGGCGGTAGACGCCCGCCAGATGGCGGATGACCGTGGTCTTGCCCGCGCCGTTGGGGCCCACCAGACCGTAGACCGCGCCGCGCGGCACGTTCAGATCCAGCGCGTGCAGCGCTGTAAAATCGCCGAAGCGCTTTTCCAGCGCGCGGCATTGTATCATCAGTTCGCTCATGTCCTCTCGCCTCCCCGTATCGCACGGATCATGTTCTCGTCGCTCACCCCGGCGGCGCGAAGCTCTTCCGCAAGCGCGCAAAAGCGGTCGAGCAGCTCCCGGCGGTGCGCGCTGCGCGCCGCGTCGCTGCCGCTGGCAAAGCTGCCCTTGCCCGGGACCGAGCAGAGATAGCCGTCGGATTCCAGCTCGCGATAGGCGCGCTGGATCGTGTTGGGATTGATCGCCAGTGTGGACGCCAGCTCGCGCACCGAGGGCAGCTTTTCCCCCGGCGCAAGCACGCCTGAGACGATCAGATTGCGCAGGGCGTCATAGACCTGTTCATAGATCGGCCGCGGATCGCGGAAATCGATATGGATCAAAGCGCAGCCCCCGTTTCAACTGTATTAATTCGTTTAATACAGTTTTAGCATATACAGCCCCTTTTGTCAAGAAAAAGGAAGCGTCTTTCGACGCTTCCTTTTCTTCATTTTCACGGGATGTCGGCGGCTTGATCCTCCTCCGGCGGGGGAGGGACGGCCTTTTTCAAGGCACTGCGCTGCTCGACGACGGCGTTGATGCATCCGCCGATCAGCAGAAACTGGAAGCAGTAATACACCCACATCATCGCCACCATGATCGTGCCGATATAGCCGTAGGCGCCAAATTTGTTTGACACCGCAATATACAGCGAGAACACCCACGAGAAAACGGCCCAGGCCACGGCGCAGAACAGCGCGCCCGGCCACTGGCAGACGGTGCGGTGCTTTCCGGCGGGCACCCAGCGGTACAGCAGCAGGAACGACAGCGTCAGGATCGCCAGCACCAGCAGATAGCGCATGTATTTCGTCAGCGAGAAGAGGCGGTCGAAAAAACCGCCCTGCGGCAGCTTTTCGCGCAGATAGGTCGAAATCACGCCGCCGTACACCATCAAGCCCAGACTGAGAATGATGATGATCACCAGAATCAGCATATAGACGACGGCGCGGGCGAAGAACACGGCGATGTTGTCGCGCCGCTCGGCCTCGTAGACGGCGTCAAGCCCCTTCATGATCGCGCGCATCGCGCCCGATGCGGAAAACAGCGTCAGCAGGATCGAAACCGTGATCACGCCGCCGCCGCTGCGATAGATGCTGCCGACGATGGGGGAGATGACCTGATAGACCGACTCCGGCACCGCGGCTGAAAAGGCGTTCAGCACGTCGGCCTGGTCAAAGGGCAGATAGCGGATCAGGCTGACGAGCAGCATCAGGATCGGCACAAGGGACATGAACAGAAAGTAATCGGAGGCCGCCGCGTAAACGGCGACCTTTTTCTTTCCGATCATGTCGAACACCGAGGCGACCGCTCCGGCGGTCTTTTTGATGTTGGCCATTTCCGGCGATCAGACTGCGCCCGGCTTTCCGAGCATGCGGAACATGTTCTTCTTATACGCCTCGACGCCCGGCTGGTTGAAGGGGTTGACCCCGGACATATAGCCGGAGATCGCACAGGCCGTCTCAAAGAAGCAGACAAGCGCGGCAAAGCCTTCCTCGTCACGCGCGGGGGCCTCGATCACAATGTTGGGAACGCCGCCGGCGATGTGGGCTTCCTTCACGGCGTCCGCCGCGATGCGGCAGACCTCGTTTAAGTCGCGGCCGGCGATATAGTTCAGGCCGTCGCCGTTTGCTTCATCGAAGGGGACCTCATAGGCGCCGCGGGCCTTTTCAAAGCGGACCACGCTCTCCATCAGCATGCGCGGGCCCTCCTGGATGAACTGGCCCATCGAGTGCAGGTCGGCGGTGTACTCCACGCTTGCGGGGAAGATGCCCTTCAAGTCCTTGCCCTCGCTTTCGCCGTAGAGCTGCTTCCACCATTCGGCCATGAAACGGAAGCTCGGCTCATAGCAGCCGAGGATCTCCACGCCGTAACCCTTGTTGTAAAGGTTCTGGCGCGCGGCGGCATACTGCCACGCGGGGTTTTCGCAGCCCTCGACGGAAAGCGCGTCCATTTCGCGGATCGCCGCGTCGATGACCTTGCGCACGTCGATGCCCGCGACGGCCATCGGCAGCAGGCCCACGGCGGAGAGAACGGAAAAGCGCCCGCCCACGTCGTCGGGAACGACAAAGCTCTCCCAGCCCTTCGCGTCGGCCAGTGACTTCAGCGCGCCGCGCCTGGCATCGGTCGTGGCAAAGATATGCTCGTCGGCCCTGTCGCCGTACTTTTTGGCCAGAAGCTCGCGGAAGATGCGGAAGGAAACGGCGGGCTCGAGCGTCGTGCCGGATTTGGAGATGACGTTGACGTCATAATCGTCGTCGCCCAGCTGGGCCAGGACGTCCTGCAGATAGTCCGCGCTCAGCCCGTTGCCGACGAAGAACACGCGCGGGTCGCCCGGCGCGGGGATGGGGCGCAGCAGCTCGATCGCGCCGCGCGCGCCGAGGTACGACCCGCCGATGCCGATGACGACAAGCGCCTTGGAGCGGCTGCGGATCGTCTCGGCCGCGGCGAGGATGCGGTCAAGCTCGGTGTCGCGGATCTTGCGGGGCAGATCGACCCAGCCGATGAAATCGTTGCCGAGACCGGAGCCCTCCTTGAGCGTCTTATGGGCAAGCGAGGCAAGCGCGTAATCGGGGCCGGCGGCCGTGAAAAAGGCGGAAGCGCCGGAAAGATCGACTTTGACCATGGAAAAAGCCTCCTGTTACATTCATTGGTATGGATAAAGCCATAACAAAAATATTATACATCAAACTGCCGCGAATGCAAGAAGGGCTTTTCGAAGAGACCGCGGAAACGAACCGGCGGCTGCGCGGAGATCTGCTCTGAATAAGAACGCGGGAAAAGAACCGCACTGACGCAAAACGGCTGCGGACTTACAGCCCGAACAGGCTGCCGGCCAGCTTCCGGAAAATGCCCCACACGCCGATGCGCCCGACCTCCGCCGCGGCGACAAGGGGACGGCGGGCGATCTCTTCATCGCCGCGAAGGGCGACAAGCGTGCCCGCCGCGTCGCCCGCATGCACCGGGGCCGGGAGCGACTCGGGCAGAAGATAGGAAAAACGGCAGCTCTCGCCGCCCTTTTCGGCCAGAACAAAACGTTCGCCCCCATCAAGGCGCAGCGGCACGCTCTCGGCGCTGCCGTACGCGACGGGAACGGAGGGGAGCGTCCCTTCCTCCGGCAGGGGACAGAGCGTAAAGCTGGCAAAGGCATAGTTCAGCAGCGCCTTGGCGTCGGCGTTGCGCGATTCGATCGTGTCGCCGTGCATGATGACGGCGACATACTCGACGCCGTCTCGCTCGGCCGTAGCGGCAAGACAGTACATCGCCTTGTTTGTAAAGCCGGTCTTCAGCCCCGTGCAGCCCGGGTACCAGTACACCAGCTTGTTGGTGTTGCTCAGCTCAAAGTTTCCGCCGCGGATCGAATCCATCCAGATCGTCGAATAGCGCTTTATAAGCTCGTGGCGGATCAGCTCGCGCGACATCAGCGCCACGTCCCAGGCGGTGGTATAGTGATCGTCATCGTCAAAAAGCCCCGTGCAGTTGGTAAAGTGGGTGTCCGCCATGCCAAGCTCCTGCGCGCGGCGGTTCATCCGTTCGACGAACACTTCCTCGGTGCCGCACAGATGCTCCGCCATCGCCACGGCGCAGTCGTTGGCCGAGACGACCGCGATGCACTTGAGCATCTCGTCGACGCTCATCTGCTCGCCCTCCTCAAGATACACGCAGCTGCCGCCGAACGAGGCCGCGCGGGCGCTGGCCGTGACGGTGTCTTCCAGCGCGATCCTGCCGTTTTCCACGTCCTCGACGATCAGCAGCAGCGTCATCACCTTGGTGACGCTTGCGGGCACGGCGCGCTCGTGCGCGCCCTTTTCATACAGCACCTCGCCCGTTTCTTTTTCCATCAGCACGGCATAGGGTGCGGCGATCTTCAAATCGTTGTCGCGCAGGGGCTCGGCCGCCGCCTTCGGCATGCCCAGCACAAGCAGCGCCGCCAGCAGGGACACCATACGTTTCATCCTCTCATCACCTCGATTATGGATATGCCGGACGGGCGTGAGGCATGCGAGGTTGACAGAATTATGCATAATTCGACAAAAGACGGGCGGGATTATTCAGTCGGCGAGAAAATGAACAGTCTGTAAACAGCCGGATTTTCAACATTTTCAACAGACTTTCCCACAAAGGCAAAAATGAATACGATTCGTCTCTCTGCGCGAAAAGGTTTACGTAACGGAAGACAGATTACGCAAAAGAATTCACAATTTTCTGTTGACGCGGTCCGGGCGGCGATAGTAAAATGAATCTGTATGAAAAGGGGGGATCCGTATGAGAAGGTTTTTCAACTGGGATAAGAAGTATCTCTACTGGGGCGTCACGGCTTTTTGCGTGATCGCCTGTTCGATCCTCTTCTATATGGCCTTGGCATATCTGCCGATGATCGGCAGGGCGCTCGGCAATCTGGGCAGGATCCTCAGCCCCTTTATCTGGGGCCTTGTGATCACGTATCTGCTCTCGCCGCTGTACAAGACGCTGTATAAAAACGTGTTTCTGCCGATGACGGAACGGCTGTCGGGCAAAAAGAAAAAGGCCTCGCCGGGCGTGGCGAAGGCGCTTTCCGTGCTGCTTTCGATCATCGTGTTCCTGGCCGTGATCACGGCCCTGGTCTATCTCATCATCCCGCAGCTGTATGCCAGCATCGAGACGATCGTCAACAACTCCTCGACCTATGTCGCCAAGCTCAGCGAATGGTCGCAGGGGATGCTGGCCAATTATCCCGAGGTGCAGAATTTCGTCACGGAAAAGTTTGAGGAGATCAACACCAACCTCTTCAGCTGGATCCGCGACACGATCCTGCCGCGCTTCGGCAGCTTTGTCACGAACGTGACGGCGGGCGTGTATTATTTCGTCCGCGCGGTCTACAACATCGTGATCGGCATCATCGTCTCGGTCTATCTCCTGAGCAACCGCGAATCCGCGGCGGCGCGGGCCAAACGGCTTTGCTACTGTGTGTTCGGTCTGGAGCGGGCGGAAAAGATCCGCGATGCGATCCGCTTTACCGACAAGACCTTTATGGGCTTTATCAACGGCAAGCTGCTCGACTCGGCCATCATAGGGCTGATCTGCTATATCGTCTGCGCGATTTTGAAGATGCCCTATGCCCTGCTCGTCAGCGTGATCATCGGCGTGACGAACATCATCCCGTTCTTCGGTCCGCTGATCGGCGCGATCCCCAGCGCGTTCATCATCCTGCTGGTCGACCCGCTCAAGTGTCTGATCTTCGTGATCTTCATCGTGATCCTCCAGCAGATCGACGGCAATATCATCGGCCCGAAGATCCTCGGCAGCTCGATCGGCATCAACGGCTTCTGGGTCATGTTTTCCATCATCCTCGGCGCGGGGCTGTTCGGCTTCTGGGGGATGCTTCTGGGCGTGCCGGTGTTTGTCGTGATCTACACGGGCGTCACGGAGCTGATCGAGAAAAAGCTGAAAAAACGCAACCTGCCTTTCGATTCGCACGACTATGACGATCTGGATCATATCGATCCGATCACACGCGAGCCGGTCAAAAAAACGGACGAGGACGCTTTTGACGGCCCCGCCGAAACGATCGAAGTCAAATAAAAAACACGGCGGTGGGGCTCCACCGCCGTGAATCATACCGGGGCTTTTTATCTGTGGGCAAGCGTGTCGTGCGCTTCTTTGAGCGCGAGGCACAGCGCGTCGATATCCTCCTGCGTCGTATAACGCGACAGACCGATCCGCAGCGCCCCGTCGATGACGGGAGCGCTAAGCCCGATCGCCTCCAGCACGTGGCTCCGTCCTCCTTTTTTGCAGGCGGAGCTTTTCGACACATAGATCTCCCGCGCTTCGAGAAAGTTCATCAGCACCTCGCTGCGCCAGCCGGGCAGCGAAACGCTCAGGATATGCGGCGCGGCGGCGTCGACGTGCCGAAGTTCTGGGATCGCGGCATGGAGGCGCTCGACCGTCTGCGTCTTGAGCGCGGCCATGCGCGCGCTGTTTTCCGCAAGGCCGTCCTTCGCGATCCGGGCGGCGGCGGCAAAGGCCGCGATCTGCCCGGTCGCCTCGGTACCGGCGCGGCGGCCGTTTTCCTGTCCGCCGCCGACGAGGAAGGGCCTGAGATGCAGACCGCTGCGCACATACAGCGCGCCGACGCCCTTGGGCGCGTGGATCTTGTGGCCGCTGATGCTGATCAGGTCGGCGCCGAGCGTTTTGGCCGAAAAGGGGACCTTTAAAAAGGACTGCACCGCGTCGGTGTGCAGCAGCGCCTTTGAGCCTGTCGCCTTCAGCATGCGCGCGACGGCCGCGATATCGGTTACGCCGCCGGTCTCGTTGTTGACCATCATCAGCGAGATCAGCGCCGTGTCGTGGCGCAGCGCGTCCTGCACGTCCGAAACGCGGATCGAGCCGTCCGGCGCCGGCATCAGGCGTGTGACCTCCCACCCGCGCTGCTCCAAAAGCTCAAGCGAGCGGCGCACCGCGTCGTGCTCGACGGCGGAGGAGATCACGTGCCGCCCGGCGCGCCGGTTTGCCTCTGCCCCGGCCAGAATGGCCCAGTTGTCGCTTTCGGAGCCGCAGGAGGTAAAGACCAGTTCGCCCGGCGCGCAGCCGAGCGCGTCCGCCACATCGGCGCGCGCGGAAGAGAGCAGCCTGGCCGCCTCGCGCCCGCGCGTGTGGGTGGAGCTGGGGTTGCCGTAGCATTCGACCATCGCGCGGACGGCGGCCTCGGCCGCTTCGGGGCAGACCGCTGTCGTGGCCGCGTTATCCAGATAGTGTTCCATTTGATAACCGTTCCTTATGGAGAGATTTGTCATGAAATATATTATATCCACTCTCGGCTGCAAGGTCAACCAGTATGAGACACAGGCCATGGAGGCGCTGCTGCTCTCTCACGGTCACGCCGCGGCGGCCGAGGGCGAGCGCGCAGACGCCGTGATCGTCAACTCCTGCGCCGTCACCGCCGAGAGCGGGCGCAAGACCCGGCAGCTGATCCGCCGCCTGCACGAGGAAAACCCGGAGGCTGTCATCGCGGTCTGCGGCTGCTATTCCCAGCTCGAGCCGGAGAGCGTCAGAGCGCTGGGCGCCCGGGTCGTCTTCGGCGCGGCCGAGCGGACAAAGTTCGTCGACGCGGTCGAGCGGGCCGTGGCCGAAGGGGAGGAGTTTGCCCTGATCGACAAGCCCTTTGAGCGGCGCGTGTTCGAGGAGATGCCGGCCGGCGCGCTGGGCGGACGGACGCGGGCCATGCTGAAGATCCAGGACGGCTGCGTCAACTTTTGCAGCTATTGCATCATCCCCTACACGCGCGGACGGCTGCGCAGTCTCCCGATCGAGTCAGCCTGCGCCGAGACCGCGCGACTTGCCGCTGAGGGCTATCGCGAGCTGGTGCTGACCGGCATCGAGGTCGCCTCCTACGGCGTCGATCTGCCGGGAAAGCCCGGCCTTGCGGACGTCGTGGCGGCGATCGCGGCGGTGTCGGGGGACATGCGCATCCGGCTCGGCTCGCTCGAACCCACCGTGATCACGGACGCGTTCTGCGAAACGGTCGCGGCGGGCGGAAAGCTCTGCCCGCATTTTCATCTCTCGCTGCAGTCCGGCTGCGACAGGACGCTGCGCGCCATGAACCGCAAATACGACGCCGCGCAGTTCTTCGCCGTGACCGAGCGGCTGAGAAAGACGTTTCCCGGCTGCGCGCTGACAACAGATCTGATCACGGGCTTCCCCGGCGAGACGGAGGAAGACCACGCCGAGACGCTGGCCTTCATCGAAAAATGCGCGTTTGCGGATATGCATATCTTCCCCTATTCGCGCCGCCCCGGCACAAAGGCCGACGCCATGCCGAATCAGTGCACCGCAGCCGTCAAAAGCCGCCGCGCCGCCGAGGCGCAGGCCGTCGCCGCGCGGATGCGGGCGCGCTACCTGGAAGAAAACGTGGGGCGGGAGCTTCCCGTGCTGTTTGAAAACGACGGCGGCGCAGGTTCGGTGGGCCACAGCGACAACTATCTGAAGGTGCGCGTGGCGGAGGAGGGTCTGCACGGACAGGTCAAAACCGTCAAAATCACCGCCGTTTCGGGGCAAGAGCTTGTCGGTTTTACCGTTTGACCCGCCCGCGCGTAAATGGTATAGTGTTGGCATATATGGCAGAAAGACGCGAAACACAGAGAAGGTGAGAGCGTGAAAAGACAAGAGGTTTTCAATTTTGCCGCCGGCCCCTCGACCATGCCGCAGAGCGTGCTGGAGAAGGCGGCGGCGGAGCTTTTGAACTATAACGGCAGCGGTATGTCCGTCATGGAGATGAGCCACCGCACCGCCGCGTTCCAGGAGATCTTCGACAGAGCGAAGGACATATTCCGCCGGCTCCTGCAGATCCCCGACAGCCACGAGATCCTGTTGCTGCAGGGCGGCGCGACGACGCAGTTCGCCGCGATCGCAATGAACCTGCTCGCCGGGGGAGAGGCCGACTATGCCGTGACGGGGCGCTTTTCCGGCCGCGCGGCCGAGGAGGCAAAAAAGTACGGCACCGTACACCTTGCCTGCGACACCGCTTCCACCGGGCACGACCGCATCCCGAAGCAGGAGGAACTGAAGCTCTCCGACGGGGCAAAGTATTTTTATTACTGCGCCAACAACACGATCTACGGCACCGAGTGGCAGTACGTCCCCGAGACGGCCTGCCCGCTGGTGTGCGACATGTCCTCCGACATCCTGACGCGGCCGGTCGACTTTTCCAAATACGCCCTCGTCTATGCCGGGGCGCAGAAGAACATGGCGCCCGCGGGGCTTACGGTGGTGGTCGTGCGAAAAGATCTGGCCGGGCACGAGCTGCCCTGCACGCCGGAGATGCTGAGCTATGACGTGATGATCCGCACCGATTCGATGCTCAACACTCCGCCGTGCTGGTGCATCTATATGTTTTCCCTGGTGCTGGACTGGGTCAGCGGGATGGGCGGCGTCGCGGCCATGCGCGAGCGGGCGATCGCGCGTGCCGGGCTGCTGTACGACGTTCTGGACGAAAGCCGTCTTTTTATTCCCCACGCTCGGAAAGACAGCCGCAGCCTGATGAACGTGACCTTTTCCACCGGGAAGAAGGACCTGGATGCGCTCTTTGTCGCCGGCGCCGCGGAAAGAGGGCTGCTTGGCGTCAAGGGCCACAAGAGCGCGGGCGGCATGCGCGCGTCGCTTTATAACGCCATGCCCCTCGAGGGCGCGGCGAAGCTGGCCGAGTATATGAGAGAATTTGAGGCGGAACATGTTTAAGATCAAAACGATGAACAGCATATCCCCCCTGGGGATCGAGGCTTTGACAAAGCGCGGCTGCGCCGTCGGCGCCGAAATCGACGCGCCGGACGCGCTGCTGATCCGCAGCGCGGACCTGCACGGCATGCAGCCGAACAAAGAGCTTTTGTGCATTGCGCGCGCCGGCGCGGGCTACAACAACATCCCCGTCGAGGACTGCGCCGAGCAGGGCATCGTCGTCTTCAACAGCCCCGGTGCAAACGCAGAGGCCGTCAAGGAGCTGGAAATGTGCTCGCTGGTCATGGCCTCGCGAGACGTGCTGGGCAGCATCGCGTGGGTCAAGTCCATCGCCGGCGAGGGCGATAAGATCCCGGCGCTCGTCGAAAAGGGCAAGAACGCCTTCGGCGGCCCGGAACTGATGGGCAAGACCATGGGTGTGATCGGCCTCGGCGCGACGGGAGCGCTGGTGGCGAATCTTGCCGTATCGCTGGATATGAGCGTACTCGGCTATGACCCGTTCATGAGTGTGGACGCGGCCTGGAACCTCTCGCGCGACGTAAGGCGCGCCGAATCGCTGGACGATCTGCTGTCAAAGAGCGACTATATCAGCCTCAACGTCCCCTATACCGACGAGACGCACCATATGATCAAGGCCGAGACCTTTGCCAAGATGAAGGACGGCGTGCGCATCATCAACGAGTCGCGCGGCGAGGTCGTGTGCGACGAGGATATGCTCGCCGCGATCGACAGCGGCCGGGTCGCGCGCTATGTCACGGACTTTCCCAATGAAAAGCTGATCGGACAGAGGAATGTGATCGTCATGCCGCACCTCGGCGCCTGCACGCCCGAGAGCGAGGACCGCTGCGCGGTCATGGGCGCCAACCAGATCTATGACTACCTGCTCAACGGCAACATCAAAAACAGCGTGAATCTGCCCAACGTCTCGCTCAACCGCATGGGCGTGTGCCGCCTGTGCGTCATCCACCGCAACGTTCCGCGCATGATCACGCGCATCCTTGATTTTATCAGCGACAAGAACATCAACGTCGAGCACATGATCAACAAGCCGCGCGGCGGCTATGCCTATACGATCGTCGACCTTGGCCAGCCTATCGGCGAGGACACGGCGGAGCAGATCCTCGCCATGCCCGAGGTGCTGCGCGTGCGCGTGATCTAAAAAAAGAAAACCCCCAAAAGGCCGAGACAATCCTCGGCCTTTTTCAAACACGCGTCAGCAAAGGAGCAGAGCGTGAAAAAACATATCATCGGCGGCAGCGGGAGCGGCAAAAGCACGCTGGCGGAAAAGTTTTCGCGGGAATACGCCGTGCCTCACTATGATCTGGACGACCTTCAATGGAATGCGGCGGATACGTACGGCAAAAAGAGGGACGCAGCCGAGAGGGACGCGCTTCTTGACGCTATTCTCCAACATGACGACTGGATCATCGAGGGCGTGTATTACACCTGGTGTACCCGCTGCTTTGAAGAGGCGGACAGGATCTATCTGCTTTCGACCCCGGTAAGCCTCTGTAAATGCAGGATCATCCGCAGATTCATCCGAAGAAAGCTCGGCCGGGAAGCGGGGAAAAAAGAGACGCTCCGCGACCTGACGGCGCTTCTGCGATGGACGGACAAATACCAACGGGAAAACCTCCCTGCGATCCGAAAGCTGCTTGCCGCCTATCCTGACAAGGTGGTCGAGCTCCGCGATCCCTCGGATGCCGAACGGAAAATGCTTCAGCAGAAGGAGTAACGAAAGATGAAAACCATCGGAATGCTTGTCGCCGTCGAAATGGACGCCGTGCTCGGCCGCTACGGACGCGCGGCGGGGATCGAAAAGCGCGGCGGCTTTGAGGTGCACCGCTATGAGGGCGGGGACTACCGTCTTATCATCGTCAACGCCGGGGCGGGGGAGATCGCCGCGGCCGCGGCGACGGAGCTGCTGATCGCCGTCTACGGCGCGGAGCTCATCGTCAACTTCGGCGTGGTCGGCGGGCTGACGGAGGAGATGGCGCTTGCACGCACGGTCGTGGTCGAAAGCGTCGTGCACTATGATTTCGATACCACGGCCTGGAACGGCTATGAGACCGGGCGCTATCCCGACTATCCCTCTCCCTTTGTCCCGACGACGAAGGCGCTGGTCGACAAGGCGCAGGAGCTCTTTCCGGAGCTGCAGCGCGTCATCTGTGCCTCGGCGGACAAGTTCGTCGAGGGAAGGGAGGCCAAAAGCAGCCTGCACGAGCGCTTCGGCGCCGACATCTGCGAGATGGAGGCCGCGGCCGTCGTGCTGACCTGCAGCCGGGCGGGCGTGCCCTGCCTTGTCATCAAGACCGTTTCGGACGGCATCACGGGCGGGGCTGAGCAGTTTTCGCAGGAGGTCAGCCGCAGCGCGGAGCTGTGTCTGGCCGTGGCGGACGCGGTCATCCGCGCGCTGTAAGGGGGAAAGACGATGACAGAAAAGCTCTACTATTCCGACAGCCATCTGTTCGTTTTTGAGGCGGAAGTGCTTGCCTGCCGCGAGGGAAAGAACGGCTGGGAGATCGTGCTCGACCGCACGGCCTTTTTCCCCGAGGGCGGCGGCCAGAGCGCCGACGCCGGGCGGATCGGGGAGGCGCGCGTCCTTGACGTCCACGAGCGGAACGGCGAGATCCGGCATCTGTGCGACCGCGCGCTTGAGCCGGGACGGTACAACTGCGAGCTCGACCGGGAAAAGCGGCTGCGCCGGATGCAGAACCACAGCGGCGAGCACGTCTTCTCCGGCATCGCACACAAAAAGTTCGGCGCGGAAAACGTCGGCTTCCACATGGCGGACGAGTGCATGACGATCGATTTTGACAGGGAGCTCGACTTCGAGCAGCTCAGCGAGGTCGAATACGAGGCAAATCTCGCCGTGCGCGCGAATGTGCCGATCCGGGCGTATTTCCCCGACGCGGCGGAGCTCGCCGCTCTCGAATACCGCAGCAAAAAGGAACTCGACGGCGCGGTGCGCATCGTCGAGATCGCCGGGATCGATCGCTGCGCCTGCTGCGCGCCGCACGTTTCCGCGACGGGGGAGATCGGCCTTATCAAGCTCCTCACGGCCGAACGGCACCGCGGCGGCGTCAGACTGACGCTGCTCTGCGGCATGGACGCCGTCGACGACTACCGCCGCAAGCAGCAGAGCGCGACGGCCATCTCCGCCCTTCTGAGCGCCAAACGCGACGAGATCGCGCCCGCGGTCGAACGCCTGCTCGAGACCGAGAGCCAGCTCAAGGCGCGCCTGAGCGAACTGAGCATGGGCTACGCCGGCCTGCTTGCCGATCGCTTTGCGCCAACCGAGGGCAACATCTGCGTCTTTGACGAGGTGCTCTCCGACGCGGCGGCCCGCGAACTGGTAAACCGCCTTGTCGAAAAGTGCGCCGTCGCGGCGCTCTTTATGGGCAGCGACGAGAAGGGCTGGCACTATATCATCGGCAGCAGACGCGTGGATCTGCGCGCGTGCGCAAAGACCATCAACGCCGCCGTCTCCGGCCGCGGCGGCGGCCGCAGCGAAATGATCCAGGGCAGCGCGGCGGCGGCGGCCGATACGATCCGCAGCTGGTTTGAAAGGACGCAATTTTAGACAAATTCGGTTGAATTGTATAACTAAAGCCTCGCAATTTCGGGAATTATTCACAATTGCGGGGCCTTATTTTTGACAGTCGCAGCGCCGAAATGAAATTGACAAAGCAGTGACGCTTTGTTAAAATTACTGTTAAGAATGGCACTACTGGGCCCGGAAAAAGGAGAGAGGAATCAAAGGCTTTTTTCGGTTCCGTGCTGTTGACAGAAAACGATAAATTTGGGGGGTTATCTGTTGAAAGACCTAAAGCATCTCATTTATTTTGAGAACCTGCTTCAGGAGGCGAACAACGAGCTCGTCAAGCAGGGCAAGGCCGACGGAAAACGCGCGATCGGCTACACCTGCTATTTCATGCCTGAAGTCCTTCTCGACCTGCCCGGCTGCTTCTCTGTCAGACTCAGAGCGCCGCGCTGCACCTCTCCCGACATCGCGACCTATTATCTGTCCGGCCGCGTCTGTCACTATGCCCGTTCCCTGCTGGAACGTGCGCTTGAAGGCGGCTACAACTTCCTCGACGCCCAGATGGGAACCGAGACCTGCACGGCCACCTGCCGTTTCCAGGAGCATCTCCAGCAGAAGCACCTTGATTCCGTCGAGGACATGCGCATCATCGACAACGATGACTTTTTCTGCGAATTTACCGACATTCCCTTCAAAAACAGCGAAAACAGCTATCAGCACTTTGAGACCCAGCTTCGCGCCCATGTGCTCGAGCCGCTGCACGAGCATTTCGGCATCGACGTCTCCGACGAGGCGATCTTAAAGGCCATCGAAGAGCACAACGAGGTCTGCCGCCTGATCAACGAGATCGGCGAGTACCGCAAGCTGGACAACCCCACGATCACCGGCTATGAGTTCCATGTGATCCAGCTGGTGAGCCTGGCCTGCCCGAAGTACCTGATCCTCCCCTATCTGCGCGAGACCGCGGAGGAGATGAAGACCCGCGAGCCGGACATGAAGAAGAACTTCCGCTGCAAGGTGGTCCTGGCCGGCTCCGAGAACGACGACCCCGATTTCACCAAGCTGATCGAGAGCTGCGGCGCCCTCGTCGTATGCGACCGCTTCTGCTACGGCGCGGTGGAA
>JAFSWC010000089.1 GCA_017444665.1 Oscillospiraceae bacterium | reverse complement strand
CTACGGCGCTCCCCCGCACGCCGGCTGCGCCCCCGGGATCGACCGCATCGTGATGCTGCTCACGGGCGAGGAGTCGATCCGCGAGGTCATCACCTTCCCGATGAACCAGAAGGCGCAGGACCTGATGATGGGCGCGCCCTCTGAGGTCACGCAAAAGCAGCTTGATGAACTTCATATTTCCATCGTTGGAGAGGTCGAAGAATAATTCCAACACTTACGCAGCCGGAGAAAGCGATTCCTCCGGCTGTTTTAAGGAGAGAACAGCCATGCTTTCCCGTACCAGAAGTTTCTCCGTCAGCGGCGTTGGCGGCTATGAGGTCGCCGTCGAGGTGTATATTTCCGGCGGGCTGCCGGCTTTTGAGATCGTCGGTCTGCCCGACGCCGCCGTCAAGGAGGCGCGCGAGCGCGTCCGCGCGGCGATCAAAAACTGCGGCTTTCGCTTTCCGCCCAGCCGTCTGACGGTCAATCTTGCCCCGGCCGACCGGAAAAAGGCCGGCACGCTCTACGATCTGCCGATCCTGATCGGCATCCTTTCCGCGCAGGGCGAGCTGCCCCGTATCGGGCAGGACTGCGCCTTTTTGGGCGAACTGGCGCTGGACGGGTCGCTGCGGCGCATCTCCGGCGCGCTGCCGATGGCCATCGCCGCGGAGCGCTGCGGCGTGAAAAAGCTGTTTCTCCCGGCAGAAAACGCATTGGAGGCCGCCTTTGCCGAGAGCGTGGAGGTTTACGGCGTCGAGAGCGTGGGCGAGCTTGTCCGCCATCTGCGCGGAGAAAAGGCGCTTGTCCCCGCCGAGCCGCCGGTGCTGTCCCCGGCGGAGCTGGCGCTGCCCGATTTTTCCGACGTCAAGGGACAGGAGAGCGTCAAGCGCGCCTTTGAAGTGGCCGCCGCGGGCGGGCACAACATGCTGTGCGTCGGCCCGCCGGGCTCCGGCAAGTCGATGATGGCGCGCCGCCTGCCTTCGATCCTGCCGGACATGACCCGCGAGGAGATGATCGAGGCGACCGAGATCCACTCCGTCGCCGGGCTGACCGGCAAGGGCAACCCGATCGTCTGTACGCGCCCCTTCCGCTCGCCGCACCACACGGTGTCGGGTCCGGGACTGTCCGGCGGCGGGACGATCCCCCGTCCGGGCGAGATCAGTCTTGCCCACACGGGCGTGCTGTTTTTAGACGAGCTGCCGGAGTTTCGCAGCGACGTGCTGGAGGTGCTGCGCCAGCCGCTTGAGGACGGCGAGGTCACAGTCTCGCGCGTCGCCGGTTCGGTCACCTTCCCCAGCCGCTTTATGCTGGTGTGCGCGATGAACCCCTGCCGCTGCGGCTGGTACGGTCATCCCTCCGGGCGCTGCCGATGCAGCGAGGCGGACGTGCGCCGCTATCAAAGCCGGATCTCCGGCCCGCTGCTGGACCGCATCGACATTATCACCGAGGTCCCGGCGCTGGAGTTTGACGAGCTCAAACGCCGCAGCCCCGCCGAGAGCTCGAAAGAGATCAAAAAGCGCGTGGACGCCGCAAGGGCGATCCAGCGCGAGCGCTTTGCGGGCAGCACGACGGCCTGCAACGCGCAGATGACCAGCCGTGAGCTGCGCGACTATTGCCGCCTTACGGCCGAGGGCGAGGAGCTGATGCGCGGCGCGTTTGACGCGATGGGGCTTTCCGCCCGCAGCTATGACCGCATTTTGCGCGTGGCGCGCACGCTCGCAGATCTTGCCGGCGCGCCCGATATCCTGCCCGAGCACGTGGCCGAGGCTGTACAGTACCGCGCCTATGATTTTTCCAGCGGAGAGTGAGAGAAATGAAACGCTGTTTATCCCTTATCCTGATCCTGTGCCTGTTTGCGGCGCTGCTCGCGGGCTGTGCGGCCGAGCTGCCTTCGCTGCCGCCGCTGCCGGGCAAAGAGACCCCTGCTCCGGAAGAGGCGGAGGAGAGCGAGATCGTGCAGACGCCCGCTCCCACGCCCGCCGAGCCGAAGGAGCTTGCGCTTGTCTTTGCGCTGCCCGCCTCCGGGCAGGACGGCGAGGAGACCGCGTGGTATTTCAGCCCCGCCGAGGAATTTGACTGCGCCTTTTCCTATCCGGCCTATTGCACGCAGTGGGTGGAAAAGGGAGCCGTCCGTTTTGATCCCGGCTGGTTCTTCGCCCGCATGTTTTTTACCTCCGTCCGCAAGGACGACGAGGGCGCGCCGGGCGCCATGGTCGATATGCTCGAGCCCGGCAAATGGAACGCCTCCCCCGCCGAAGGGACGGTCGGCACCGGGTGGGACGCGCTGCGCATGCTGCATCTGAAATACGACACCTGGCGCACCTGGGTCGCCTGGGAGACGCCGGAGCGCTATTATCTGCTTTACGGCTCCTGCTTTGACGGGCGCGAGGAGGTCGTCGGCTCGATCTTCGAGACGATCGCCGCGTCGTTCCTGACGGGCGGGGAAATGCTCGTCTCTGCGCCCGCGCAGGGCGAGATTCTGTTCGACGGCGGCGATTTTGCGCTTTGCTTCGAGGGCGCTTCCCTGCGCAGCACGCAGGAGGGCGTTGTGCTTGATCTGAGCCTTTCTCTCAGCAATTCCGGCGAGGAAGAGCGCAGCTTTGCCGTCTCCTCTCTGCATGCCGACGGCGGCGTGATCCCCTATGAAGAACAGTATTCCGCACCCGCCCACGGAGGCGGCCTGTGGTATCTGACGCTTCCGCTTACGGCAGCGGACGGCGAAGTCGTGCGGGAGCTCGACTTTTCCGTCGCGGCGCAGGGCGGCAGTCTGCCCTCCGTGCCCGTAAGCATCCATATTGATTGACAAGGAAATACATATGAAAGAAATCATCCTCTGCAAGCTCGGCGAGATCGTCTTAAAGGGTCTCAACCGCAAGAGCTTTGAACAGAAGCTGCTGTCCAACCTGCGCCACAGCCTGTACGCGCTGGGCAGCTACCGGGTCTGGTGCAGCCAGTCGACCGTTTACATCGAGGCTGCGGACGACAAGGCCGACATGGACGCCGCCTTCCAGGCCGCGAAAAAGGTCTTCGGCATCATTAAGCTGTCCCGTGCCGCGGCGTGTGATAAAGACAAGGACACGATCACGGAGCTGGCGAAGAGCTATCTGCGTGACGAGCTGATGCGCGTGAAAACCTTCAAAGTCGAGACCAAACGCAGCGACAAGCGTTTTCCGCTGACGAGCATCGAGCTGAGCCAGTATGTCGGCGGCGAGCTGGCCGAGGCTTTTCCGCACCTGCGCGCCGAAATGCACGAGCCGGAGCTTGTCATCCATCTGGAGGTGCGCGACGTGGCGGCCTATGTGCACGCCTCCCCCGTCGACGGCGCGGGCGGCATGCCCGTGGGGTCGAACGGCGTGGCGGTGTCGCTGCTGTCCGGCGGGATCGACAGCCCGGTCTCCAGCTATATGATCGCCAAGCGCGGCGTGCGTCTGGTGCCGGTGCATTTCTTCTCCTTCCCCTATACCTCCGAGGCGGCGAAGGAAAAGGTCATCGAGCTTGCCCGGCTCTTAACGCCGTACTGCGGCAAGATGCCGCTGCTCGTCGTGCCCTTCACCCACATCCAGGAGGAGATCCGCGACAAGTGCCCGGAGGAGTATTTTACGCTGATCATGCGCCGCTTTATGATGCGCATCGCCGAAAAGATCGCGGAGACCCAGGGCGCCAAGGCCATCGTCACGGGCGAGAATCTGGGGCAGGTGGCCAGCCAGACGATGGAGGCCATGGCCTCGACCCAGGCGGTCATCTCCCTGCCCGTGCTTCAGCCGCTGATCGGCATGGACAAGGAGGAGATCGTCCGTCTGGCCCGCCGGATCGGCACCTTTGAGACCTCGATCCTGCCGTATGAGGACTGCTGCACGGTCTTTACGCCGCGCCACCCCAAGACCCATCCGAAAGTGGAGGAGGTCGCGCGCGCCGAGAGCGAAATGGCCGTCGACGCGCTGGTGGAAGAGGCGCTTGCGGGCGTGGAAAGGATCATGGTGGGCAAATGAGCGGGAAAAGCTTTGACACCGAGATCCTGTCCGTCGGGACCGAGCTGCTGCTCGGCCACGTGACGAACACCGACGCGCGCGACATCTCCGAAATGCTCTCGAAGATCGGGATCAACGTGCGCTATCACACGGTCGTGGGCGACAACCCGGAGCGGCTGCGCGCCTGCGTTGAGATCGCCAAAAGCCGCGCCGACATCATCATCACGACCGGCGGTCTGGGGCCGACCTGCGATGATCTGACCAAGCAGATTCTCGCCGAGGCCTTCGATCTGCCGCTGGTGGAAAACAAGGCCGAGCGCGAGGGGCTTTACGACTATATCAAATACAGCCGCAGTTTTACGCCCAATAACTACGCCCAGGCCATGCTGCCCGAGGGCTGCACCGTGTTTCACAACACCTGCGGCACCGCGCCGGGCTGCGCCTTTGAAAAGGACGGTAAGACCGTTATTATGATCCCCGGCCCGCCCAAGGAGTGCCGCGCGATGTTTGCCCAAAGCGCTCTGCCCTATCTGCAAAAGCTCTCCGGCGGACAGATCGTATCCCACTCGCTGCGCATTTTCGGCATCGGCGAGAGCGCCGTGGACCAGATGTTCCGCGACGAGATGGACCGCATGAGAAATCCCTCGATGGCGCCCTATGCCAAGGAGTGCGACTGTCTGCTGCAGGTGACGGCCAAGGCCGACACCGCCGCCGAGGCGGAGGAGATGATCCGTCCCGTGATGGAAAAGGCGGCCGCCAGGCTGGGCGAATACGTCTACGGCGTGGACGTGGAATGCATCGAGGAGGCCGTCTTCGCCCTGATGGAGCAAAACGGCATGACCTTTGCCGCGGCTGAGAGCTGTACCGGCGGCGACGTCGCCAGGCGCTTTACCGATATCCCCGGCGCGAGCGCCCACTTTCTGGGCGGCGCCGTGACCTATACCAACGAAATGAAGGCAAAGCTGCTGGGCATCGACCCGGCGCTGATCGAAGAAAAAGGCGCGGTGAGCTATGAAGTCGCGTATGAGATGGCCGCGCGCATCCGCGAAATCGCCGGCGCGGACATCGGCGTGGGCGTGACGGGTCTGGCCGGGCCGGACGGCGACGGCGTGCACGAGGTCGGCACGGTGTTCGTCTCGATGGCGGCGAAGGACGGCGTGTGGGTGCGCGAGCTGCACCTCGGCGCGCAGCGTACGCGCAGCTTCATCCGCCGCATGGCGGGCAACCACGTCTATGACATGATGCGCCGCTATATGACGGGGCTGAAAGTTACGGCTTGAAAATGGCCGTGCGTCGTGATACAGTATTTATGTTGAGCACAGTTCCTTTGAATTGAAAAATAAACTTTCATTGGAGGCACAAAAGATGTTTGAAAATCTGATCGAGATCCTGAAGGCAAATCCCCGCAAGATCGTTTATACCGAGGGCACCGACGCGCGTATCCTCGAGTCCGCCGCACGCCTGAAAAAGGGCGGCTTTCTGACCCCCGTCCTCGTCGGCGAGGTCGAGGCCGTGAAGGCCGCTGCCGCAAAGGGCGGCTTTGATATCGAAGGTCTGGAGATCATCGACCCCAAGACCTATGACAGAATGGACGAAATGGTCGAGACCATGGTCGCGCTGCGCAAGGGCAAGATGGCGCCGGAGGAATGCCGCGCCAGCCTGCTCAAGAGCAACTACTTCGGCACGATGCTTGTCAAGATGGGCGTGGCCGACGCGCTGCTGGGCGGCGCCACCTATTCGACGGCCGACACCGTCCGTCCCGCGCTGCAGCTGATCAAAACCCGCAAGGGCGCCAATCTCGTCAGCTCCTGCTTTATTCTGGTCAAGGAAGGCGCGCCGATGCTGTGCATGGGCGACTGCGCCATCAACATTGCTTATGAGGACCGCCTTGACAAGGAAGGCAACGTCGTCCTCTCCGCCGCGGCCCAGCTGGCCGAGGTCGCCGTGGCGACCGCCGGCACCGCCAAGGTCTTCGGCATCGACCCGAAGGTCGCGATGCTGTCCTACTCCACCAAGGGCTCCGGCAAGGGCGCGATCGTCGTTCTCGTCCGCAACGCCACCGCCATCGCCAAGGAAATGGCTCCCGAGCTTTATCTCGACG
>JAFSWC010000008.1 GCA_017444665.1 Oscillospiraceae bacterium | reverse complement strand
CTGTGAAAACGTCCGCTGGCTGCCGGAATGGGGCAAAGAGCGCATGGGTGCCATGATCCGTGAACGGGCCGACTGGTGCATTTCCCGCCAGCGCCGCTGGGGTCTGCCCATCCCCGTGTTCTACTGCGAGGGCTGCCATAAGCCCGTCTGCACCGACGAGTCGATCGAGGCCGTCGCCTCCCTCTTTGAAAAAGAGGGCAGCAACGCCTGGTTCGACCGCGAGGCCGCCGAGATCCTGCCCGAAGGCTTCGTCTGCCCGCATTGCGGCGGCCGGCACTTCACGAAAGAGACCGACACGCTCGACGGCTGGTTCGACTCCGGCTCCACCCACTTTGCCGCCATGCAGCGCGACCAGGGCTTCTGGCCCTCCGACATGTATATGGAGGGCGGCGACCAGTATCGCGGCTGGTTCCAGTCCTCGCTGCTCGTCGCGGTCGGCGCGCTGGGCAAGGGAGCCCCGTATCGCGAGTGCCTGACCCACGGCTGGACCGTCGACGGTGAAGGCAAGGCCATGCACAAGTCGCTCGGCAACGGCGTCGACCCCGCCGATATCGTCAAGGAGTTCGGCGCGGACATGATCCGTCTGTGGGCCGGCTCGGCCGACTATCACGTCGACGTGCGCTGCTCGAAGGAGATCTTCAAGCAGCTCGGCCAGAACTATCTGAAGTTCCGCAACACGGCGCGCTACTGTCTGGGCAA
Organism: Oscillospiraceae bacterium; assembly: GCA_017444665.1. GTDB lineage: Bacteria > Bacillota > Clostridia > Oscillospirales > Oscillospiraceae > Limivicinus. The sequence continues at coordinate 5,434 of JAFSWC010000008.1, read as the reverse complement.
CCTCGACGGCTTTGACGCCGACGATCTCGTCGCTCCGGCGGACATGCTGCCGCTGGACCGCTGGGCCGTCACGCGCCTCAACGCGCTGATCGAAAAGGTCGAGGCCGCCTACGCCGATTACGAATTCCACGTCGTCTCCCACGCGATCAACGACTTCTGCGTGGTAGATCTTTCCAGCTTTTATCTTGACATTATCAAGGACCGGCGGTACTGTGAGGAGAGAGACGGACTGAAACGCCGCAGCGCGCAGACCGCGCTGTTCCTGATCCTTGACAGTCTGACGAAGATGTTCGCGCCGATCCTCGCCTTCACCTGCGACGAGATCTGGCAGGCCATGCCGCACCGCGGCTGTGACGACGGGCGCAACGTCCTGCTCAACGAGATGAACAGGCCCTTTGCGGACTACGCCCTCCCGGGTGACGAGATGGCCCGCTGGGAGCAGCTGATCGCCCTGCGCAGCGACGTCAACGGCGTGCTCGAAGCCGCCCGCGCCGACAAGCGCATCGGCAAGCCGCTGGAGGCCGCCGTGTCGCTCAAGGCCGAAAGCAAGGACGCCGCCGCGCTGCTCGGCCGCGTGTCCGACATGGACCTTGACGAGCTGCTGATCGTATCGCAGTGTCTCATCTCCGACGACGAGCCTTCCGCCGATGCCGTCCGCGGCAGCGGCAGCGCCGTGCCGGGTCTGCAGATCGCCGTGATCGAGGCCCCGGGCGCCAAGTGCCCCCGCTGCTGGAAGCATTCGCTGCATGCCGACAGCGAGACCGGGCTGTGCCCGCGCTGCGCCGCCGTCGTCGCAAAGCTCTGATCCGTTTTTCCCGCGGCCCTCTCCGGCCGCGCGGTCATAACGCGTCTTATCTTCCCCACGCAGGCAACAGCGCCGCCTTGTGCGCTGCGAAATCCAATGCCGCATCTGCGGCGGATAGGAGAAAATTATGCTGTACGCCATCGTTGCTTTGCTGGTCATCATCCTTGACCAGTGGACAAAGTTCTGGGTCGCCGGGCACATCGCGCTCAACACCGGTTCGCGCGATCTGATCCCCGGTCTGCTCAAGATCGTCAACATCCATAACGACGGGGCCGCTCTCGGCTTCCTCAGCGGGAAGAACGCGGGCATGCTGTTTATCGTTCTGTGCGCCGTGTTCACGATCTTTGTGATCGTCGCGCTCGCGACAAAGCTGATCAAGTCTTCGGTCGGCCGCTGGAGCCTGCTGTTCATCATGGCGGGCGGTCTTTCCAACTGCATCGACCGTCTGCTGAGCGGCTATGTCCAGGACATGTTCCTGCCCACCTTTATGGACAACCTGCCGATCTTCAACGTCGCGGACGTCTTCATCACCGTGTTCTGCATGGTGTTCATCCTGTTTGTTCTCTTCGGCGGCAAGAGCGATGAAGAGGACGCGGACGACGACGGCGAATACGAGGAGTATGACGACGTCGACGAGAGCGGCGAGAACGATATCGTTGAGGACGAAGAGGACGCGCCCAGGCGCTCCCACATCAAGTCCGTCTTCAAGCCCGCCTCCCGGACCGAGGACGAGGATGAAGAAGAGGATGACGACGACGATTACGACGAGCAGCCCGACGAGGCCGACGCCGAAGAAGAGGAAGAAGAGGAAGAGGACGACGATCTGCCGCCCTCCCGCCGTCCGTCGAAGTACGACCGCGCCGCGCGCGCCGGAAAGAAGCCGGCAAAGAGCGCCGTCCGTCTCCCCTGGAGCCGCGAAGAGGAAGGCGACGAGGAAGAGGACGACGAGGCCGACCGTCCCGTCCGCAAGCCGCGCACCGAGAAGAAGCCCGCCACCACCCGCCGCGACCGTCAGGCCGAGCTGGACGAGAAGTACGCCCGCTATAAGGCCGAGCGCGCCGCGCGCGAGCAGCAGTGGGCCTCCGCCGCAGCCGCGGCCGAGCAGGAAAAGCCCGCCGTCGTCGATCCGGCCGATCCCTTTGCCGAATGGGACGCCGCCAACGCCGCCGCAGGACGGACGCCCGTCCGCCCCGCCGCTCCGGTCGAGAGCGCGCCCGCAGGTGTGGAAAGCGCGCCTGCCGCGCCCGCAGCGCCCGCAGCGCCGAAGGTCGAGGCAAAGCGTGACGACGACATGAACTTCACGCTTGAGGACATCCTCGCGGAATTCAAGTAAAATATGGACGACAATGTTGTCATTGTCACGGCAGAGGAGAGCGGCGAGCGAGTCGACGCTCTCCTCGCTCGCCATCTGGAGGGTTTTTCCCGCAGCGCCGCTCAGCGCCTGCTGGAGGGCGGCGCGGTGCTGTTGGGCGAAAGGGCCGTCAAAAAGAACTATCTCTGCGCCGCGGGCGACGACTTTGTCGTCACGCTGCCCGACCTCGCGGAGATTCCCCTTGTGCCGCAGGACATCCCGCTTGACGTCGTGTTTGAAGACGCCGACGTCATCGTGGTCAACAAGCCGCGCGGCATGGTCGTGCACCCCGCGCCGGGACACCCGGACGGGACGCTGGTCAACGCGCTGCTTTCCCATTGCGGCGACACGCTCTCCGGTATCGGCGGAGAAAAGCGCCCCGGCATCGTCCACCGCATCGACAAGGACACCTCGGGGCTGATCATCGCGGCGAAAAACGACGCCGCGCACCTGGCGCTGTCGGCCCAGCTGTCGGATCACAGTCTCTGCCGCGAGTATGAGGCCGTCGTCCGCGGCCGCCTGCGCGAGGATTCCGGCACCGTGGACGCGCCGATCGGCCGCCACCCGACCGACCGCAAGCGCATGGCCGTCACGCAAAAGGGCTCGCGCAGCGCCGTCACGCACTGGAAAGTGATCGCCCGTTATCCCGGCTACACCCATGTGCGCTGCCGGCTCGAGACCGGGCGGACCCACCAGATCCGCGTCCACATGGCCCACATCGGCCATCCGCTGCTCGGCGACTACACCTACGGCGCGCCCTCGCCCGACAAGGGGCTGGAAGGCCAGTGTCTGCACGCGCGGCGCCTGCGCTTTATCCACCCGACAAGCGGCGAGACGGTCGAACTGGAAACGCCGCTGCCCGACTATTTTACGGAAGTGCTGAAAAAGCTGGGAAATCCCGAATAAACGGAGGAGAAAAGGATGAAAAACATCAAAGGTCTGCTGCTTGCCGTCGTCGCGCTGGCGCTTGTGATCGCCGCGGTCGTGCTGGTCGTCAAGATCGTCAAGGGCGCGCTGAACACGATCCTGGGCATTCTCGTGATCATCGCGCTCGTCGTGATCGTCGTGTGGATGTTCGCCTACGCAGGCAGGCACAGAAGATAAGAAAAAGGCGGCACCCTCAAATGGCCGTCCCTCGTAGGAAGAATGGATATCTTTTATTGTGTGTTTGCAACAGTCAAACAATCAATTGTTTCTCTTCATCTGTAAAATTGACAATAGAAAAAATAAGCTTTTTCTGTTATACTACTTTTGCTATTTGAAAAACTATTGGGATTTATCAAGGCAAAATTGACGACAAAAATACATCTATAAAACTTGGCGGCATAGAAATGGATCAGAGAGATAAAGACTTGTATTTACCCTTTTGGGTCTGCATCTTAGGCCTTGTTTTCCTGCTTGCAGCTTGCGTATGTCTAGTATTAACATTTACAACCTCAGTTTATAGCCTCATAGGTTTCGTAATATGTCTTGCGCTGGGAATATCCGCAATTCTATGCTGGAAGAATCAGAGTGTTAAGATGATCGACGATAACAATTTTGTTTATACTACAATGTTTGGCAGAGAGAATCAGTACTGTTTTTCAGATATTCGAGAATTGAAAAAGAATAGTGATTCGTTCACACTTGTTTTAGATAACGGGAAAGTACATATTGAAAGTTGTGCTATCATGTCTGAAAGGTTTATTAACGCAGTCGATTCCGTTTTAGAAAGATTGTGACAAATCGCATGTATTTTCACCTAAAAACAATCCGATAACAATCTAAAATACAATCTACACTATAAAAAAGACCGGACTGTTGCCAACCGCAACAATCCGGTTTTCTGTTAGCCAATCTTGATAGACAGTTACTCCCGTTTTGATTCAATACTTTCTTATGAGTATCCGGCTAAAGGGCGCCGCCTTTTTTCTTTCTTCAGAGAGATCGCATCACGCGATTTCCGTCATTTCGATCCGCTGCGCCATGGACTGATAGCCTGACGCGCGCTCCATAAAGGTCTCCTCGCTGATCTTCTCCGCGCCGCTCACGTCCCAGCTGTCGTCGCTGACGGAGAAATACGGCTCGTTCTCGTCGGCCCAGGCATCGATCACGACGCCCTCATCAAAGCGCAGCGCGCCGGACGCGTAGGAGTAGAGAAAATCGCCGCTGTTGTACGCGCTGTTCGAGCCGTGGTTGTAGAAGCGACCGTCCGTTCTGTAGACGTAGCTGTTCCTCTCCCAGCCCGTAAAGACCTCCTTCGCCTCGTCGCCGTCCAGCGCAAAAAGCTCCAGCACCAGACCGCTGTCGTCGCAGGGGCCGATCAGCAGCTCCTGCGCGCCGTCGCCGTCGAGGTCAAGCAGCGCATAGCCGACCTTTCCGCCCACCTCGGGTGAGCAGACCACCGGAACAAGCGCGTTCACGCCCTGCTCGGCACATTTCTCTCGATCCCAGCCCTCCCGGATCGCCTGCTCATAGCGCTCCAGGACCGCAGCATACGGCGCCGGCAGAACGGTGTTCTCCTCCGGCGGTTCCGCGGCGGGAGCTCCCGCGGCAGGCGTGCTCTTTCCGCATCCGCCCAGCGCGAAGGCCAGGAGCAGCGCCGCGACGATTATAAGCTTTCTTTTCAAACCGAACACGTCCTTTCTTCGCAGACAGGATAGCCCCGTTGGGGGAAAAAGGCAAGCCTCCCGGAGCCGGTTTAAGAAATGCTAATAGATCAGGCAGCCGCAGAGCGATGCTCTGCGGCTGCCTGATTTCCGTTCGGATCAGTAATTCTCTTCTCTGACCTCAAAATAGCTCTGCGGGTGGTTGCAGACCGGGCAGACCTCCGGCGCCTTGGTGCCGACGACCAGATGGCCGCAGTTGCGGCACTCCCAGACCTTGACGCTGCCCTTTTCAAAGACCTGCGCGGTCTCGACGTTATTCAGCAGCGCGCGGTAGCGCTCCTCGTGCGCCTTTTCGATCGCGGCGACGCCGCGGAACTTGGCGGCCAGAGCAGGGAAGCCCTCTTCCTCCGCGTCTTTGGCGAAGCGCTCGTACATGTCGGTCCACTCGTAATTCTCGCCCTCGGCGGCGTGCAGCAGGTTGTCCGCCGTGCTGCCCAGCTCGCCCAGCTCCTTGAACCAGAGCTTGGCGTGCTCTTTTTCGTTCTCAGCCGTCTTGAGGAAGAGCGCGCTGATCTGCTCATAACCCTCCTTCTTCGCCGTCGAGGCGAAGTAGGTATATTTGTTCCTCGCCTGGGATTCGCCCGCAAAGGCCTCCCACAGGTTCTTTTCAGTTTTGGTGCCGGCGTATTT